>CAUJJP010000020.1 GCA_963205525.1 Pseudomonadota bacterium
GCGCTGCAGTTCAGGCAACCCGACTTCGTCGAACGCGTGGCGGCGGTGCTGGAGCGCCACGCCCTGCCGGCGTCACGGCTGGAGCTGGAGCTGACGGAGTCCATCCTCGTGCACGAGGCAGACGAGGCGCTGCAGCGCCTGCAGGCGCTGGCCGCGCTGGGCGTGCAGCTCGCCATCGACGACTTCGGCACCGGCTACTCCAGCCTGTCCTACCTCAAGCGCTGCCCCATCCGGCGCCTCAAGATCGACCGCAGCTTCGTGCACGGCCTGCCGGCCGACGCGAGCGACGCCGCGCTCGTGCACGCCGTGGTGCAGATGGCGCGCGCGCTGGGCCTGGAGGTGGTCGCCGAAGGGGTCGAGACCGAGCCCCAGCGCCGCTTCCTGCACGAGGCCGGCTGCCATCGCTTCCAGGGCTTTCTGTTCGCCCCCGCGCTGGATGCGCTGAGCTTCGGGCGCCGCTTCCTCGCCCCCGCGCGCTGACCCCACTGCGGCCACTGCGGCAACCTGCCCGGCTTGACCCCGGGGCGCCAGCCTTCCTACAGTGGGCCCGCCATGCTGGAATCGGTCGTGCTCGAGCGCGTTCACGCACGCCTGCAGGAGCTGGAGCGCGAGCAGCTCCCCACGCTCTCGCTCACCCTGCCCGGCGGGCGGCGCATCGGCCCTGCGCAGGCCCGGGTCGGCCTCGTGCTGCACACGCTGGCACCGCTGGCCTGGTTCGCCGCGGGCCAGGTCGGGCGCCTGGCACAGGCCCATGTGCAGGGCCGGGTCGACATCGTCGGGCGCATGCGTGACGTGGTGGCGCTGGCGTTCGCGCTCCTGCCCACCGACCCGACCGCGACCGCCACCCTCGCGCGCCTGGCCGGCGCGCTGCGCCACGGGCGATCCTGGCTGCGCCACCGCATCGAGACCGACGCTCGCCAGGTGCGCCAGCACTACGACGTCGGCGACGACTTCTATGCGCTGTGGCTGGACCCCACGCGCGCCTACTCCTGCGCCTACTGGCGCGCCCCGGGCTTGACGCTGCAGCAGGCGCAGGAGGCCAAGTACGAGCACATCTGCCGCAAGCTGCGCCTGGCGCCGGGCGAGCGCTTCTTGGACATCGGCGCCGGCTGGGGCGGTCTGCTGCTGTGGGCCGCCGAGCAGCACGGGGTGCGCGCCACCGGCATCACCCTGTCGCGCAACCAGCACGCCCACGTGAGCGGGCTGATCGAGGCTCGGGGCCTGCAGGGGCGGGTGCAGGTGAAGCTGATCGACTACCGGCGGCTGACGGCCGGGGAGCCCTTCGACAAGGTCGCCTCGGTGGGCATGTTCGAGCACGTCGGCCGGGCCCGGCTGCCCGGCTACTTCGCGCAGGTGCAGCGCCTGCTGCGCCCCGGCGGCCTGCTACTGAACCACGGCATCACCGCCGGCGGCACCCACCACGCGCAGCTCGGTGCCGGCATCGGCGGCTTCATCGAGCGGCACATTTTCCCCGGCGGCGAACTGCTGCACATCTCGCACGTGCTGCGCGTGCTGGCCGAGGCCGGCCTGGAAGGCCTGGACACCGAGAACCTGCGCCCGCACTACGCGCGCACGCTGTGGGCCTGGTCGGACGCGCTGGAGTCCCGGCTGGGCGAGGCACGCCAGCTGACCGACGAGGCCACGCTGCGCGCCTACCGGCTGTACCTGGCGGGCAGCGCCGAGGCCTTCGCGCGCGGCTGGATGGCGCTGCACCAGATCCTGGCCGCGCGCCCCAGCGGCGACGCGGCCGACGGCCCCATCGCTGGCGCACAATCGGCCTATCCGTTCCAGCGCGACTACATGTACCGATGATCTACCGCTTGCGCAGCCCGGCCACCGAGGACCTGCTGATGCTGGGCCCGGTCGGCGACGAGTTGCTGCGCCTCATCGGCCGCGAGCCCGCCGCGCAAGGCATCATCGAGCCGGCCGCGATGGCGGCGGCGATCGCCGCCCTGATGCAGGCCGTGGAACGGTCCGAATCCGGCGCCGCCACGCCAAAGGAGGTCGCCGGGGACGCCGCCGCAGATGCCGTAGATGCCGCAGATGCCGAAGACGCCACACCGGCGGTCGGCCTGCGCCAGCGCGTGTGGCCGCTGGTCGAGATGCTGCGCCGCGCACAGGCGGCCGGCGCCGCCGTGGTCTGGGGCGTGTAGGCGGTACAAGAAGACGAGAGACGGGGAGTAGCAACGATGGAACTGTGGAGCGAGAGCTGGACCAACGGCGAGCCGATTCCGCCGCGCTTTGCCGCCGGCCGCCTGCTGGCCGATGGCACGGTGGGTTTTTCGGACAACCTGAACCCGCACCTGGCCTGGCGCGACCTGCCCGACGGCGCCCAGTCCATGGTCCTGATCTGCCACGACTTCGACGTCCCCAGCCGCGGCGACGACGTCAACCAGCCCGACCGCGAGGTGCCCGCCGAGCTGCCGCGGGTGGACTTCTTCCACTGGGTGCTGATCGACCTGCCGCCGCGGCCGACGGTGATCGCCGAGGGCGAGTTCAGCCGTGGCTTCACGCCGCGCGGCAAGCCGGGGCCGCAGGCGATCAACGGCGCGCGCCAGGGCCTGAACGACTACACCGGCTGGTTTGCCGGCGACGCCGAGCGCGCCGGCCAGTACTTCGGCTACGACGGCCCCTTCCCGCCGTTCAACGACTCGCTGGTCCACCACTATGTGTTCACGCTGTACGCGGTGGCGCAGCCGCGGCTGCCGGTGGAAGGCGTTTTCACCGGGCACGAGGTGCGCCAGGCGCTCGCCGGCCGGGTGCTGGGCGCGGCCACCTTCTCCGGCACCTACACCCTGAACCGACGCCTGCTCGGCGCCGCCTGAGACACCGGGTCCGCCAGGTGGACGCGGCACAGGCCACGCGCGTGCTGCTGGTGCGCCACGGCCAGACCGACTGGAACACCGAGCTGCGCCTGCAAGGCCACACCGACATCGCGCTCAACGCCCTCGGGCTGGCGCAGGCGCAGCGGCTGCGCCAGGCGCTGGCCGGCGAGCCGCTGGACGCGGTCTACAGCAGCGACCTGCAGCGCGCCCGCGTCACCGCGCAGGCGATCGCCGACGCCAGCGGCGCCCCGCTGCACACCGAGCCGGGGCTGCGCGAGCGCGGCTTCGGCTGCTTCGAGGGCATGACGCTGGCGCAGATCGAGGCGCGCTGGCCCGAGGCCGCGCACCGCTGGCGCAGCCGCGAGCCCGGTTTTGGCCCCGAAGGCGGCGAGACCCTGCAGGACTTCCACGCCCGCTGCGTGGGCGCGGCGGCGCGGCTGGCCGGGCGCCACGCCGGCGGCAGCATCGCCCTGGTGGCGCACGGCGGCGTGCTCGACAGCCTGTACCGCGCCGCCACCCGGCTCGCGCTGGACGCGCCGCGCAGCTGGCGCATGGCCAACGCCAGCCTGAACCGGCTGCTGCACAGCGCCAGCGGCTTCAGCCTGGTGGGCTGGGACGACGACGCGCACCTGCAGGGGCTGTAGGCCTGCAGGTGCGCGGCAGCCACGGGCTGCGCCCGCTGGCCGGCGCCGGATCTACTGACGCCGGATCTCGCGCCAGGCGTTCTTCGCCGGCGTGATCTCGATGGTGCCCACGATCTCGCGCTCCCAGGGCTTGCCGTCGGCATCCTGGCCGGACCCGACGATCTTGCCGTTGTTGGTCACCAGAGCCGTCACACCGGAGGAGTTGGCGGTCGACGATATCTCGCTGGAGACGAAAGAAGCACCTTCGAACTTCCCGCCCGTCTTGACGTCCAGCACATACAGACGTGAGCTCGCGCTGCAATTGCTGCCGCCGGCGGTGTTGGTGACGAAGGCCACCGCCCCCCAGGCGATGCTCGGCGTGGTGTTGGCCTGCTCGCCGCCGGGCAGGTCGAAGTACCAGCCGCGATCGGTTGCCCAGTCGACCTCGTCGCCAGTCACCGAGTCGTCGCCCGCGTCGTACTCCTGCTCCTTCAGGCTGCTGCGCGCGTTGCTGAGCGTGCTGCCATCGACGATCGCGTACATGGTCTGGGTCTGCGTCTTGCCGAAGTCGCTGATGTCGAGCAGGCGCCCGGTGCCGATGAGGACGACACGCTTGCCCTCGATCTTGGTCAGCTCGGGGGCGGCGGTCACCGGCTGCACGACGTTGCCAGCGTCCTTCAGGGTCGCCAGCTTGTGCGGTGCGCCCTTGGCCTGGAGGTCGAAACGCCAAACGTTGCCCAGCAGGTCGCCGCCGTAGACGTAGCGCACCGTGCCGTCGCTCTCGCCGAAAGGTGCGACCTGGGCGAGGCCGGCGTCCGTGCCCGCCGAGCCGACGCCGGTGTCGAACTCGTGGATCACGGCGCCGGTGCTGGCGTTGAGCATCCACATCCGGCCGCGGCCGTCGGTGGCGGCGTTGTAGCCCGAGCTCACGAGCACCACGTAGCCGTCGCCGCTGGTCTTGACGATGCGCGGGCGCCCGAGTGCCTGACCCACCTTGCCCGCCGTCGTGCCGTCGCCCGCAGCCGGGAACTGCCACTTGTACTTAGCCGCCAGCGCCGCTTCGCTCAGGCCGCGCGGGTCGCTCACGTCCAGCGCGTAGAAGCTGCGCCCCGCCACCCCGGTGCCCGCCACCAGCAGGGTGCCGCCGGCGTACTTGCCCAGGGTCGGCGAGCCGTCGAGCTGGGTCTGGAAGATGTAGCTGCGCTGCACGGTCTGGCCGATGGCGGACAGCACGGTGGGTGGCACGAAGGCCCAGAGTTCCGCGCCGGGCGCGTCCGTGCCGGTGTCGATGGCATGCAGCATGCCTTCGCCGGACTGGACGTAGATCACCTTGGCGTCGCGCTGGACCGCGGGCTCGGAGTTGATCACCGCGCCGATGAGCGACAGGCGGCGGCGAAACAGCGTCCCTTCGTGGCTGCGGTCGCCGCGCAGATAGGCCATGACCTGGGCGTCGCTGCCGTAGACGCCACCGGGGTTGACGACGCCGCCCACGCTGGCGGCATCGAATCCGAGCCCGCCGCCGCTGCCGGCGGTAGCGATGACGCGCGTCGTCCAATCGCGGTCGGCCAGCAGGCTGGCGGCCGACCACAGCGGCGTCCCCGCCGCCACCACCCCGGTCGCCGGGTCGATGGAGTGCGCGGTGATGTCACCCTGCCAGCCGGCCGGGTTGTAGGTGCCGAAGTAGGCCCGGTTGTCGCCGCGCGAGAGGTTGACCGTGCTCACCGCCACCCCGCCCTGGGCGCCGCGCTGGCTGATGATGTCGTCCAGCACCGCCTTGATGCCGGCCGAGGTCTCGGCCGGGTTGGTGGCCAGGTACATCAGGCCGCGGCCGTTGATCGTGGCGTGCCACTGGTCGTCGATCAGCGAGGGGTCATCGGCCACCGGTGTGGTCCAGCTCGGCGCGGTGACGAAGGGGTCGACGCTGGTCGGCCACAGCGAGCCGCGCACCCCCAGCGAGATCGCGTAGGTGTTGATGTGCAGGTCGGTGTTGGTGTCCGCGTTCGGCGCCGTGGACGAACTCGCGGGCACCTTGCCGGCCACCAGGTCGGTGCGCAGCCGGTTCGTGTAGTAGCGCAGCGCCAGGTCGGCCAGGGTGCCGCTCTGGGTCGTCGCATAGGGCGCGGCGGCCCCCCAGTTGGCGGCCGACTTGCCCGCACCCCAGGCCGGGGGCGTGATTGAGGCCGTGTTGGAGAAGCCGTCGGTGACGATGAACATGCTGTTGCGCTGGCAGGCGTACTGGACGATGCCGGTGTTCTCATTGAACTGCTTGGCGATGTGCTTGACGGTGGCGTGCGTCGGCGTGCCCTCGGCGAACATCGAGTTCTTGTAGAAGCCGCCCGCGATCCGGCGCCCGTTGAGCGAGGCGCTCGGGTTGTCGGTGTCGTACATCGTCACCGTCGGCGTCGAAGCGCCCGCATCGGTGAACTTCATCACGCCCAGGCGCAGCCCGGTCATGTCCTCCAGCACCTTGCCCATGGACCCGGCCGTCATCAGCTTGCGCTTGCGGTAGTAGCTGAACCAGTTGGCAAAGTTCTGCATCTCGTCGGCGTAGCTGCGCCCGGAGGGGAAGCTGTTGCCGCTCTTGATCTCGTAGCGCCTGAGCTTGGTCGTGCCGTCCGGAGCCAGCACGCAGTTCGCGCCGACGGTACAGGACTCGGCGTGCCAGAAGGTGGCCGGGTAGTACTCGACCCCGGCCCGGCACCAGTCGGTCGACATCCCGCCGAGCGGACACTTGCTGGCGTTCTGGACGACCGTGATCCCGGTCGCCGGCACCTGCATGCCCTTCTGGAAGACGAAGGTGTAGGCGCTGTCGTAGTCCGTGAAACTGGAGTGGCTTGAATTCCACTGCTGGGTCAGGTTCAGCGTCGGCCCGCTGGGATAGGCCGGATGTGAGGGTGCGGCGCTCGGCGTGACGTTGCCGTAGGTCTTGACCGCGCCGTCGTGGTAGGCCGGCGACCAGGGCTTGTAGCTGACGCTGCTGTCGTAGTACAGGGGGTTGAAGGTCGAGGACCGCAGCCAGGCGAACTCGTTGGTCGGCGGCAGCGCGCGGCCGTAATCGCTGTTGTAGGCGTAGATCTGGCCCCCGGTGGCGTCGCCCACCGGGAACAGGTAGGCGTACTCGTAGCTGCCGGTCTTGCGTGGTGCGCTGCCCGACCAGGCCGAACCGGGGCTGCCCGGCGACCACCACAGCATGCCCGAGCTGGTGTCCAGCAGCACCTCCCAGTCCATGGACCCCGAGTCGTCCATGCCGAAGATGACATTGGGCTTGGCCAGCACCGAAGCCTTCAAGGGCAGCTCGGCAATGTCGGTGGCCTGGGCGGCCGGTCCCCACAGCAGGGCAGCGGCGGCGAGCACACAGGTAGCGATCTGGAGACGGGTTTTCATTCTTGACCTCTCGTGATCAACGACTGCACCCAGGTGCGGGTGTCCTTGGGTCCGGTCACGCGCACCGTCACCCGGAACTGTCTGGAGTTGGGCGGATCCAGTTCCTCCTTGCCGGCGACACTGCTGCTGACGTCCGGCGGTTCCTGCTTGAGCAGGCACTGGCGCAACGGATCAGTCACCGGCATCGCGCCCTCGCACATGCGCTCGGCGACGTAGGCGACCTGGTAGGAACCGACCTCGAGCGTGGGCGCGGCGTCGAAGTCGACCGTCGGGATGCCGTTGGCGTCGCTCGCCTGCCGGCTCACGAAGTACCAGCCAGCCAGCGCCGTCTCCTCGTCGGCGATGTCCTCACGGATGCGCTGGAAAACCGTGTTCAGCCCGATCTCGGAGGCCTGCACCGCGGCCTCGCGGTAGGCGGTGTTGCCGCTGGCCAGGGTGCCAACCTCGGTCAGGCGCGCCAGCGCGACGCCGCCGATCAGCATCACCGACAGCAGCACCAGCACGACCAGCATAGTCACGCCGCGGCGGGCGCGTATGGGCAGTCTCTTGTTCATTCCTTCAACCCCAGCACCAGGTTGCGCATGGGCACGACGACGGTGGCGACGCGGTAGCGCCAGCACTGCCAGTCGGCCACGTCGGGCTCGATCTCCTGGCCGAAGAGCTGCGGCTTGGCCAGGCTGGCTTCGCAGTCGCCGGCGGCGTTCGGCTTCTCGCGCTGCGGGCTGCGCGTGACCACGCCCATGCGCAGCGCGCGCACGCGCGGCAGGGTGGCGGCGTCCAACGCCGCAAAGCCGCCTGTGGCATTGACCCAGTTCTCCAGCGTCGTGCTGCCGGCTGCCGCTGCCGCCACGCCGTACTGGGCGCGCAGGGCGATCACGTTGCGCGTGAGCACCACCGGGTCGCCGCCGGCCAGCGGCCGCTCCAGCACCAGGTTGTTGCCGTCGCGGCGGTAGCGGTTCCAGGCCAGGTCGCCGATGAGGGCGATCCGGTCGCGCATGTCGAAAGCGGGCGCGACGCTGAAGGCCATCTGGTTGTGGCGCCCGGTGTTACCGAAGCTCAGCGTCTGCGGCGTCGTCTCGGTGCTCGCGGTGACCGCGGTGACGCTGCGCACCAGACAGGGATCACCAGGATCCTTGGGGGCCAGCATGACAGTCTGGCCGACCACCACGGGCAGCAGCGACTCCAGTTCGGCAGCGCTGCCGTCCGAGCTCGAGGCCAGCAACACGTTTGCACCCGATTCGATGCGGTTGCCGTACAGCACCTCGACCGTATCGTCGACGCCCGCCGTGATGCGCAGCGGCGTGAAGCTTGCCGCATCGACAGGAACGGCGGCGCCGTCGCTCAGCGCCAGCTTCTCGCACAGATACCTGGAATCGCCGAAGAAGCCCAGCCCGGCGAGCGCGGCATCGTTCTTCAGCGCCGCCAGCGCGGTGGCGGCGCTGATGCCGCTGCCGCCCACGCCCATGCTCTGGCGCTGCGAGGCGGTGAACATGATGGCGCTGCCGGCGGCCGCCAGGCTGACCAGCATGGCCACCACCAGGCCGACCATCAGCTCGATGATGGACAGGCCGCGCGGTTTGCGTCCCGGATGACGCCCCGGGCGGCGTCCGGCATGCGGCCCGGGGCGGCGGCGCGAAGCCGCCCGGCGCCTGGTCTGCTCAATCGCGGACATCGGTCGTCGCCTCCAGAGTACGGGTTTCGCCGGAATCCTTGCCGGTCCAGTTGATCGTCACCGTGAAACGCCCGCCGGCCACGGCCGCCGCGGTCTCGACCTCGCCCGGCAGGGCTTCAAGCACACGCTCGTTCCAGTCCTCGGCCCGCGCACGCGCGGCCACGCTGGCACAGCCGGCGGCGTCCGGCAGCGTGTAGCAGCCAACGTTGGGCAGATCCACCAGCACCGTGCTCAGCAGTTCGTCACCGAGCTGGGCTGCACTGAGCCGGGCCTGGCTCTCGCTGCCCTGGCGCACGAGCGAGGTTTGCATCCGGCTCATGCCCAGCAGGCCGAAGGTCAGGATGGCGAGCGCGATCAAGGCGTCGAGCAGGCCGACGCCGCGCGCACTGCGGGGGCCACGGCGGTCGCGCCGGTGTAGAGCGGTGTTCATGAGCAGCCGTCCGCGGTGTGGTCGTTGCACAGGCGCACGCCGCCGCCGCCGTCCACGCGCAGACCGGGGCAGCGGATGTCGGCCGAGCAGCTCAGGCTGGGGTGGATGAGGTCCACCGATGCCGCCGCGAAGCCCAGCGGCCGGCCTTCGCCGCCGAAGTCGACCGCCACCCCGGCACCGTCGATGCCGATGCCGTGTGTCAGCGCGACCGTCTTCAGCACCACCGGGGCGTCCGGGTCATTGCGGTCGGTCACCACGATCTCGCTGTCGTCGACCGCCACCCGCACCACGGTGTTGCGCTTGATCGCCTCGCTCTGCGCCAACATGGTCTGCAGGTACAGCGCGTTGCCGTTCTCGCGCAGCCGCGCGTTCGCGATGTACTCGCCGAAGGCCGGCGCCGCCGCCACCGCCAGGATGGCCGCGATCGCGAGTCCGACCATCAGCTCCACCAGGGTGAAGCCGCCCGCGCGCGGCCCGCGACTCGCGGATGGCGTCGCGGCGCCCGGGAGCTTCAGCTGTCGCATACCGCCCCCTTCATGCTCCAGCAGTTCTGCGTCGGCACGCCCTTGGGGTGCGCGGTGGTGATGCGCACGCCCTGGTCGTTGATGCTGTAGCCGTAGCCGGACACCGACCCGCTGCCGGTGGCGGTGGCGGTGAAGCCCTGGCTGTCCGGGCTCACCTCGCACGCGATGCCGAATTCGCCCGCGGCGGCCAGATCGGCCGGGCAGGTGTAGGCGCCGGCGTCCTGGAAGCGCTGCTCCATGCGCGTGGCCAGTGCGCTGAGCGCGTCCAGCGCCGGCGGCACGCGCGAACGCTGGATGTAGGCGGTGTAGGCCGGCATGGCGATCCCCGCCAGGATGGCGACGATGGCCACGGTGATCATCACTTCGATCAGCGTGAAGCCGCGGCGGTGGCGCGTTCGGTGCATGGCGTCGATCCCGGTCGATGAAGGCGTTGCGTGACCCGTTCCGGCGCGCCCGCGGGGCGGGCATCACCGGCTCATGGCTGCTGTCATCGGCGGCTTGAGCCGTGGCTTGAGCGCCAGATTGGGGACTTTGAGCCCCAATGCGTAACCATCGGCAACGCTGAAGCGGGATGGCTGGGCATCGCCCGGGTGTCCCCGGGCTGGCCCGGGCTTGGCGCGGGCATCGGCGGCGGGCAGGATCCGGCCATGACGCAGGCTCAGATCATCGTGCTGGCGACCCCGGTGTTCCTGGCCCTGATCGTGGTCGAGTTCACGATCGGGCGCCTGCGCGGGCGCGACACCTACCGCCTGGCGGATGCGATGTCCAGCATCGGGCTGGGCATCCTGAGCCAGCTCAGCAACGTCTTCGGCGGCCTGTGGACGGCGACGCTCTACCTGCTGGCCTATGAGTCGCTCGCGCCCTGGCACTTGCCGGTGGATGCGCCCTGGGTCTGGCTCGGCGCCCTGCTGCTCTACGACCTGTGCTACTACGCCCTGCACCGTGCCGGGCACCGGGTGGCTGTGCTGTGGGCGGCGCACGCAGTGCACCACCAGAGCGAGGACTACAACCTCAGCACCGCGCTGCGCCAGACCAGCAGCGGATTCCTGTTCGGCTGGATCTTCTACCTGCCGCTGGCGCTGCTGGGCTTCCCGCCGCTGGTGTTCGGCGTCGTCGCCCTCGTGGACCTGCTCTACCAGTACTGGGTGCACACCCAGCAGATCGGCCGCCTGGGCTGGTTCGACCGCTGGTTCTGCAGCCCGAGCAACCACCGCGTGCACCACGCCGTGAACGATCGCTACCTGGACAAGAACTACGGCGGCATCCTGATCGTCTGGGACCGCTTGTTCGGCAGCTTTGAGGACGAGCGCGCCGACGAGCCCTGCGTCTACGGCACCCGCCACCCGCTGCGCAGCTGGAATCCGCTGTGGGCGAACCTGCAGGTCTACGCCGACCTCTGGCGCGCCAGCCGCCGCCAGCCGGCCTGGATGGACAAGCTGCGCGTGTGGCTCAAGCCGCCCGGCTGGCAGCCCGCAGGCTCCGACACAGCGACCTCGGCGTTCGACCTCGGCGCCGTGCGCCGCTGGGAACCGGTGCTCAGGCCTGCCGCGGCGTGGTGCGCGGCGCTGCTGTTCCTGCTCCTGCTCGGCGCCACCCTGGCCTTTCTCTGGCAGGTCCACCGGCTGGATGGGTCACAGAGGCTGGCCGCCGCGATTGCCATCGCAGCCGGGCTGTGGGCGGTGGGTGCGATCTGCACGCCACGCCCGGTGGTCGGATCAGAACAGGCCGCCTGACTCGGCCGGCGGCGTCAGCCCCAGGTGGCGCCAGGCGGCCAGGGTGGCGATGCGCCCGCGCGGCGTGCGCTGCAGGAAACCCTGCTGGATGAGGTAGGGCTCGATCACGTCCTCTATCGTGCCCGCCTCCTCGCCGATCGCCGCCGCCAGGTTCTCCAGCCCCACCGGCCCGCCGTCGAAACGCTGCACCACCGCCTCCAGCAGCTTGCGGTCCATGAGGTCGAAGCCGAGCACGTCGACGTCCAGCATGGCCAGCGCGCGGTCGGCGATCGCGGCGTCGATCTGCCCGCTGCCCTTGACCTGGGCGTAGTCGCGCACCCGGCGCAGCAGCCGGTTGGCGATGCGCGGCGTGCCGCGGCTGCGGCGCGCGATCTCGGCCGCGCCGCCGGCATCGATCGGCACCTCCAGCAAGGCGGCGCTGCGGCAGACGATGCGCACCAGTTCCTCGGCGCTGTAGAACTCCAGCCGCGCCACGATGCCGAAGCGGTCGCGCAGCGGATTCGTGAGCATGCCGGCGCGCGTGGTCGCACCGACCAGGGTGAAGGGCTGCAGGTCGAGCTTGATCGAGCGCGCCGCCGGGCCGTCGCCGATCATGATGTCGATCTGGTAGTCCTCCAGCGCCGGGTAGAGGATCTCCTCGACCACCGGGCTCAGGCGGTGGATCTCGTCGATGAAGAGCACGTCGTGCTTTTCCAGGCTGGTCAGGATGGCGGCCAGGTCCTTGGGCTTTTCCAGCACCGGGCCCGAGGTCTGGCGCAGCTTCACGCCCAGCTCGGCGGCGATGATGTGCGACAGCGTCGTCTTGCCCAGCCCCGGAGGGCCGAACAGCAGCACGTGGTCGAGTGCCTCGGCGCGCTGGCGCGCGGCGCCGACGAAGATCTCGAGCTGCTCGCGCGCCTTCGCCTGCCCGACGTAGTCCTGCATGCGCTTGGGGCGCAGGGCGCGCTCCAGCGCCTCCTCGTTCGGCGACACGGGTGCGGCGCCGACGATGCGCGGCGCGCTGTGCAGATCGTCCCTCTGTACGGCCATCCAGTCATTATCGGTGGCTGCCGCCGATAATGCCGCGTCCCGCCTGGCGGTTCCGACGCGTTCAGCGCCGCCGCCAGCCCTCACTCCGCCACACAGGGTATGACCTTGTCACGATTGCACCTCCCGCTGCGCCGCCTCGCGGCCGCGCTGCTGCTCGGCGCCGCCGGCATCGCCGCCGCCCAGACCACCGTCACCGATCCCTGGCTGCGCGCCACCGTGGCGCAGCAAAAGGCCAGCGGCATGTTCGCCGTCATCACCAGCGCCCAGGGCGGAAAGCTGGTCGCCGCCTCCTCGCCGGTCGCCGGCCTGGTGGAGATCCACACCATGGCGATGGAAGCCGGCGTCATGCGCATGCGCGAGCTCGCCGGTGGCCTGCCGCTGGCCGCAGGCCAGGCGGTGAAGCTGGAACCCGGTGGCGTGCACCTGATGCTGATGGACCTCAAGCAGCAGCTCGTGGCCGGCCAGACCGTGCCGCTGACGCTGGTGATCGAAGGCCCGGACGGCAAGCGCCAGGACGTCGCGCTGGAGGTTCCGGTGCGCGCGCTGGGCGCGCCCAGCCATGGCGGCCACGGCGGCATGAAACACTGAGCCGGCGCGGCGGACGTCCACGGCGATGGTCCGCCGGGACCGGCGCCGACTGCAAGGCGCGGTCGGCAGCATCGGCGCCGTCAGCGCGTCAGCGACTTCAGTGCCAGCTTGATGCCCTCGGCGACGCCGACCTCGGCCGGCAGCGCCTTCAGCGCCGCCTTGGCGTCACGCTCGTGGTAGCCCAACGCGAGCAGCGCCTGCACGATGTCGGCCTGGCTGTCGCTCACCGCACCGGCCGCCGGCAGCCCGAGGTCGGGACCGAGCTTGCCGCGCAGCTCCAGCAGCAGGCGCTCGGCGGTCTTCTTGCCGATGCCGGGCACCTTCACGAGACGAGCGCTGTCCTGCGCCGTGACCGCCTGCGCCAGCTCGCCGGTGGACAGCCCGGAGAGGATGGCCAGCGCGGTGCGCGGTCCGACGCCGGAGATCTTCACCAGCTCGCGGAAGGTGGAACGTTCCGCCTCGGTGAGGAAGCCGTAGAGCAGCTGCGCGTCCTCGCGCACGACGAAATGGGTCAGCAGCGTCACCGCCGCGCCGAGCGCCGGCAGCTGGTAAAAGCTGCTCATCGGCACGTCGATCTCGTAGCCGACGCCCTGCACGTCCACCAGGATCTGTGGCGGGGTCTTGGCAGCCAGCGTGCCTGCGATGCGTCCGATCATGGGACGCGATTATCGAGCGCCGCCCGCCGGCAAGCCCGGCCGCGGCGCCGGGCTCAGCGGCTGAACAGGCCCAGGCGCTGCGCTTCCAGCGCCGCCTCGGCGCGCGAGCTGACGTTGAGCTTGCGGTAGATCTGCTTGACGTAGTCGGCGATCGTGTGCCGGCTCAGGCCGAGCTGGACGCCGATCTCGGGCAGCGTGTAGCCCTTGGCCACGCGCAGCAGCACCTCGCTCTCGCGCTCGGTGAGCGAGACGTTGGGCAGCAGGCTGTTGCGCGGCTGCGCCGGCTTGGACTTTTCGCTGAAGTAGGCCATCACGCGGCGCGCGATGCTGGGCGACAGCGGCGGCTCACCCTGGCTGATGCGCTGCAGCTGCTCGGTGATCAGCTCGCGCGCCTGCTCCTTCAGGATGTAGCCGAAGGCGCCGGCCTGCAGTGCCGGGAACAGGTGCTCGTCGTCGTCGTGGATGGTCACCACCACCGACTGCGCCTCCGGCTGCAGGTCGCGCAGCTTGGTGACCACCGCGACGCCGGAGCCGTCCGGCAGCCCGAGGTCTATGAGTGCGAGGTCGAAGCGCAGCGCCGGCACCAGATCCAGGGCGTCTTGCACGCGTGCGGCCTCGGATATCAAGGCCCCTGGAAATACCTGCTGGACCAGACTGCGCATCCAGGCGCGGATCTCGGGCAGGTCTTCGAGCAGCAGGATGTTGGTCATGGTCCCGATGGGAATGCGCGGGACTTCATGCTAGCGGCACGCGTGCAGCTCAGGGTGCCCCCTGGGTCGCACGATCCAGCGGCAGCGTGAGGCGGATCACGGTTCCGTAGCCGGGCCCGGACTCGACCAGGCACTGACCCTGCATCTGCTTGGCGCGCTGCTTCATCGTCACCATGCCGTGGCCGCGGTCCAGCCGCCCGTCGACCTCCACCGGAATGCCGCGCCCGTTGTCCTGGATCACGAGCTGCAGGTCGCCGTCGGCGATGCCGCAGCGAAAGCTGCAGCGCGAGGCGCCGCTGTGCTTGATGATGTTGCTGGTGGACTCGCGCAGGATGCGCGTGGTCTGCACGTAGGCGCGCGCCGACAGGGTCTGCGGCAGATCGTCCGGCGAGTCCCACTCGGCTTCGATGCCTGCCTGCGTGAGGCGCGACATCAGCTCGGCGCGCCAGTCGCCCAGCGCATTGGCCAGCGGCACCGGCCTGCCGGTGAGGCCGCGCACCGACAGCCGCATCTCCTCCAGCGCCTCGCGCGCCAGGGTCGAGATGCGCGGATCCTCGCTGGTGTGGACGATGGTCAGCAGCTTGGCGCCGAGGTCGTCGTGCAGGTCGGCGGCGATGCGCTTGCGCTCCTTCTCCGTCACCTGCTCCACGCGAAGCTCGGTGAGCTGACGGAAGTTGCGCTCGATCTCGGCGGTGGCGTCGCGGATGCGCGCCTCCAGGTCGACCCGCGTCGCTTCCAGGGCCTGCAGTGCGCGGCCGTGCTGGCGCACCAGCCGCAGGCCCACCAGCAGCAGCGCGACCGGCGTCACCAGCGCGCTGCCGTGCAGCAGCATCGGTGGCAGATCGGCAAAGCGCCCGAGCAATTGCACCAGAAGCGCCGCCCCGGCCGCGGCCAGGGCAAAGCCCGCCAGCGGCGGCCAGCGCCCCTGCTGCCGGCGCCGCAGCCACAGATGGAATCCCGCGGCGAGTGCGATCTCCAGCGCCAGCAGCGGCAGCCACAGTGCCATCATCAGGTGCAGGCGCGCCGGTCCCGCCAGCCACACTGCCAGCGGCATGAGCCCGCATTGCAGCAGCAAGGCCCGGCCGACACGCCGGCTGCGCCAGCCCGCTTCGCGCAGCAGGAACTGCACCGCCGCCAGCGTCACCAGGGCCAGCAGCGCCGCCTGCGCCAGACCTGCGGCGACGCCAGCGACAGCCGGCAGCGGCATCCAGCGCGGCACGTCCACCAGCGCCCAGCCCACGCACAGGGCGCCGAAGTAGGCCAGGTGGCTTTGCTCACGGTGGCGCCAGCCGAGCAGGAAGACGAAGCCGCCGCTGAGAAGCAGCGACACCGCCAGCGCCTGTGGCAGCTGCACCTGGAGCAGCAGACTGCGCGCGTGCAGCGGCGCCAGCTCGGACTGCGGGCCCACGCGCAGCGTGCCCAGCCCGCCGGCCTGCGCGCGCGAGGCCGCCTGCGCCAGCGGCGTGCCCACCAGGCGCAGCACCAGCTCGCGCGGCGCCGCGCCGTCCAGCACCGGCAGCGGCAGCAGCAGGGGCCCGGGGCAGGCGCCCGCGGCGTCCCACAGCAGCCGGCCGTCGACGTAGACCTGCAGCTCCCGGCAGGCGCGCTGCACGTACAGCGCCAGCGGCCGGCTCGCATCCAGGGCTGGCAGCTGCAGCCGGTACCAGCGCTGCTGGGGCGTCGCGTCGTCGCGCCACAGGTGCGGCAAGGTCTGCAGCTGCTGGGGCGCCGACGCCGCGCCGACCAGCGCCTGGTCGAGCACCTGCACCTGCGCGCGGGCCGCTGCGGCCGCCAACCCCAGGGACAGCACGAGGGTCAGCCCCAGGGACAGCACCCAAACCAGCATCGAGGGCAACGCCAGGCCCACGCGTGCGCCGCTGCGCCGCCATGGCGCGCGAGGCAACATCTGCAACAGGTGGGACGGCGGCGTCATCGGCCCGGGCATCGTAAACGTGGCGGCCACCCCGGCGGGCGTGGACAATGCCACGCCCGCCACCGGCTTGCGCCCTGCGCCGCCGCCCATCCCGAGCCCCCGCCTTGATCCTGCGCCACCGCATCGAATCGCCCGACAACCGCCGCCTGGCACGCTTGTGCGGCCCCCTGGACGCCCACCTGCGCCAGATCGAGCAGGCGCTGGGCGTACACATCGAGCGCCGCGACGCCGCCTTCACCATCCACGGCGCGCGTGGCGCCACGGCCAGCGCACGCGAACTGCTGGACACCCTGTACGCCAGCCCCAGGCGCACGCTGGACGAGGATGCGGTGCGCGCCGCGCTGCTCGCATCCGGCGCCGTCGCCAGCGCGCCCGCCGCGGCCAGCGGTGCGGAACCACCGATCCGGCTGCACACCCGGCACGCCGAGCTGGCCGGGCGCACGCCCAACCAGATCGCCTACCTGCGCCAGATCCTGGCACTGGACATCTGCTTCGGCATCGGGCCGGCAGGCACGGGCAAGACCTTTCTCGCCGTCGCGTGTGCGGTCGATGCCCTGGAGCGCGGTGCCGTGCAGCGCATCGTCCTCACCCGGCCGGCGGTGGAAGCGGGCGAGAAGCTCGGCTTCCTGCCCGGCGACCTGGCGCAGAAGGTCGATCCCTATCTGCGCCCCCTGTTCGACGCCTTGTACGACCTGATGGGATTCGAGCGCGTGGGGCGCGCGTTCGAGAAGGGCCAGCTCGAGATCGCGCCCCTGGCCTTCATGCGCGGGCGCACGCTCAACCACGCCTTCGTCATCCTCGACGAGGCGCAGAACAGCACCCGCGAGCAGATGAAGATGTTTCTCACCCGCATCGGCTACGGCAGCAAGTGCGTGGTGAATGGCGACGTGAGCCAGGTCGACCTGCCGCGCGGCCAGGCCAGCGGCCTGATCGACGCGGCGCAGGTCCTGCGCAAGGTGGAGGGCGTGGGCTTCATCCACTTCGGCGCCGACGACGTGGTGCGCCACCCGCTGGTGGCGCGCATCGTGCGCGCTTACGACAAGGCGGCCGCAGGCGAGCGCAGGCGCCAGGGAGCAGGCGGGACCGATGGCGCTGCCTGAACTCACGCTCTCGCTGCAGTTCGCCGACCGCAGACACCGCGCCCTGCTGCCACGCCACTTCGTCGCCCGCTGTCTGCGCCGGGCACTGCAGGCGCCGGCGCAACTGACGGTGCGCATCGTCGGCACGGACGAAGGCCGGACCCTCAACCGCGAGTTCCGTGGCAAGGACTACGCGACCAACGTCCTGACCTTCGATTACGCGCGTGCGCCGCTGGTGCTGGCCGACCTCGTGCTCTGCGCGCCGGTGCTGGAAACCGAGGCCGCCGCCGCCGGCCGGCCGCTGGCGCATCACTACGCCCACCTGCTGGTGCACGGCGCCCTGCACGCACAGGGCTGGGACCACCAGCGCGCGGCCCAGGCGCGGCGAATGGAGGCCCAGGAAAGCGCCGTCATGGCCGCGCTCGGCCTGCCCGACCCCTACGCCTGACCCCCGCGAACCCGGGGCCACCCCCTAGAAGCGCAGCTGCGGCGCATGGACAGCCGAAGCGCCAGCATGCGATGCTGTAAACCAATGCCCGAAGGAGGGGTTTCTCATGCGCACCACGTTTCGCGTCACCGCAGCCGCCAGCCTGCTCGCACTGGCCGCCGCCGGCCCGGCGCACGCCACCGCCGTCGCCAGCGCCCAGATCGGCACCGTCACCATCACCCTGATCGACCTGGACCTGAGCGACGGCATCGCGCCGGCGCTGACCTGGTCGGGTGAGCAGAGCTATTCCTATGCCTCCACGACCGACGCCGGGTCGCTGTCCGACTGGGCCAGCGGCTGGTACATGCCCACCTCGGCCACCGTCAACGGTGCATTCGGCTGGGGCAGC
>CAUJJP010000021.1 GCA_963205525.1 Pseudomonadota bacterium
ATCGGCGAGGGCAGCTGGCTGGTGTTCGTGCAGCGTCCGGCGTCGGCGCTGCTGCTGGCGATCGTGCTCGCGGTGCTGTTCGGGCCGCCGCTGTGGCGGCTGCTGCGCCGGCGGCGAGCGGCCTGAGCGGCCTGAGCCGGCGCGGACCTGCCCAGGCTCAGTCGCCCGCGCCCAGCGCCAGCGCGCGCGCGCGCTGCGATTGCAGCGCCGCTTCGTCGGGCGGCGTGCGCGTGTCCCAGCCCTGCAGGTGGCGTTCGCTCAGGTCGGCGAGGGCAGCGATCCAGCCCGGGCGTGCGTTCAGGGCGTCGATGTAGTGGAACTCGCTGCCGCCGGCGCCCAGGAAGGCGGCGCGCGCCTCCTGGTCGATCTCCTCCAGCGTCTCCAGGCAGTCGGCGGCGAAGCCCGGGCACATCACGTCCACCCGCCGCAGGCCTTCGGCGGCCAGCCGGCGCAGCGTGGGCTCGGTGTAGGGCTGCAGCCAGCGCGCGCGCCCGAAGCGGCTCTGGAAGCTCACGACGAGCTCGTCGGGCTGCAGGCCGAGCCGGGCGCCGAGCAGGCGCGCGCTGAGATGGCACTGGTCGTGGTAGGGGTCGCCCAGCGCCAGGGAGCGCTGCGGCAGGCCGTGGAAGCTCAGCACCAGGCGTTCGCCGCGGCCATGCGTCGCCCAGTGCTCGCGCACGCGCGCTGCCAGGGCCTCGATGTAGCCGGGGTCGTCGGCGTAGTCGGCCACCAGGCGCAGCTCGGGCACCCGACGCGCGCCGGCCAGCCAGCGCCCGAGCGCGTCGCTCACGCTGCCGGTGGTGGCACCGGCGTACTGCGGGTACAGCGGCAGCACCAGCACCCGGGTCATGCCCTGTGCGCGCAGCTCGTCGAGCACGCGGGCGATGCCGGGCTGGCCGTAGCGCATCGCCGGGCGCACCAGCACCCGGTGGCCGCGCGCGTCCAGCGCCGCCTGTAGCCCGGTGGCCTGGCGCGTCGTCCAGACCGCCAGCGGTGAACCCTCTGCGCTCCAGACGGCGGCGTACTTGGCGGCCGACTTTGCCGGCCGCAGGTTCAGGATCACGCCGTGCAGCAGCGGCCACCACAGCAGGCGCGGGATCTCGACCACGCGCGGGTCGCTCAGGAACTCGGCCAGATAGCGGCGCAGCGCGCTCGGGGTGGGTGCGTCCGGGGTGCCCAGGTTGACCAGCAGCACGCCCACGCGGGGCGCCTGACCGTGCACGAGCGCGGGTTCGCTGCGCAGCGTCACGAGGCGGCAGACGACGACCGCGCCTGTGCCGACGATGCCTGTGCCGCCAGCTCGGCCAGGGTGGCGCGCACCTGCTCGGTCGCCACCGGCTTGGGCCAGACGCACAGAAAGCCGGCGGCGGCGGCGCGCGCGCCCACCTCGGCGGGCGACTCGGCGGTGCACAGCACGGCCGGCAGGGTGGGCGCGCCCAGCGCGGCGCGCAGGGCGGCCAGGAGCGCAAAGCCGTCGGTGTCCGGCAGGTGCAGGTCCAGCACCAGCAGGTCGGGGTCGAAGCCGGACGCCAGCGTGAGCGCGTCGGTGCCGGTCTCGGCGAACTCCAGCGCGCTCACGCCCGCCGCCAGGCAGCTGTGCTGCAGCAGCAAGGCATTGACGCGGTCGTCCTCGACGCAGAGCAGGCGCATCTGGCGGTGCGGCTCAGTACTGGGTCGGCAGCCAGTCGTCGGCCGGGTGCGTGACGCCCTGGTCCAGGCGCAGGATCTCGAAGTCCAGGCCGGCCGTGCCACGCTCCAGCGGCGAGCCGCCGAGGCCGACGGTTCCGCTGCCGTGCAGCGTGCAGCTGCCACGGCGCAGGCTGACGACCTCGCCGTCGGCAAAGCGCACATAGGTGCCGTTGAAGCTGAGGTCGGTGAGCTGGAAGCCGCCGCCGTGCCAGTCGATGCGGCAATGCGAGCGCGAGACCCGGTTGTCGTCGACGTTGAACGAGGCCTGCGGGCTGCGGCCGATGATGATGGGCAGCTGCCGGCCGGCGAACACGCGCTCGCTGTCCTGCCATCGCAGGCGCAGGCCGTCGGGCTCGTGCACCGGGCTGGGCATGTCGCCGAACTGCGTCTGCGCCATGTCGGTGCCGCGCCGTCCGCCGAGCACATGCACCTGCACCGGCTCCGAGCGCCCGCGAAGCATGAGACGGTCCAGACTGCGGTAGCGGGTGCGCTGCTCCAGCGGCAGCCCGAGCAGCACCTGGACCGTGATCAGGGTCTCGTTGTCGCCGGCGTGGTCGAGCAGCCTTGCGGCGACGTTGACCGCGTCACCGAAGGCGTCGCCGCTCATCTCGATGATCTCGCCGCGCGCCAGCGCCACCTGCAGCCGCAGCGCCCGCAGCCCGGCCGAGGCGCCGCGCTCGTGGCCGCGCAAGACCATCAGATCGAGCAGGTCGTGCAGCCGGCCGGCGGCCTGCGCGGCCTGCGCGGACTGGTCGAACAAGGCCATCAAACCGTCGCCCAGCGTCTTCACGACGCGGCCCTGGCAGGCCGCAACCTCGCGCGTCAGGGCGGTGATGCAGTGGGTGATGACGGAGGTCGCCTCCGCGTTGCCCAGGGTCTCGAACAGCGAGGTGCTGCCGCGCAGGTCGGCGAACATCACGGTGCGTTCGGCAATCTGGGTCATGACCCGGCCGAGTGTAACGTTCGTCACGAACCGGACCTTGACCAAACCGTGGCGGTCGCGCACTGCGCGACCACCATGCGGCGCCGCCTGCCTGGCCGATCTCAAGGAAACGCCGGGCCGACCCAAGTTTCTTTGACCCCCGCGGGGGGCGGGCTGGGCGCAGCCCGGCCCTGGGGGCGCTCAGAGATTGTCCAGGTAGGTGCGGAGCTTGTCGCTGCGACTCGGGTGCTTGAGCTTGCGGATCGCCTTCGCCTCGATCTGGCGGATGCGCTCGCGGGTGACGTCGAACTGCTTGCCGACTTCCTCCAGCGTGTGGTCGGTGCTCATCTCGATGCCGAAGCGCATGCGCAGCACCTTGGCTTCGCGCGGCGTCAGGCTGTCGAGGATGTCCTTCACCACGTCGCGCAATCCGGCCTGCATGGCGGCCTCCACCGGGGCCACGTTGTTCGTGTCCTCGATGAAGTCGCCCAGATGCGAGTCGTCGTCGTCGCCGATCGGCGTTTCCATGGAGATCGGCTCCTTGGCGATCTTCATGATCTTGCGGATCTTGTCCTCGGG
>CAUJJP010000022.1 GCA_963205525.1 Pseudomonadota bacterium
GGGCGCCGCCGTGGGCGATCTGGACCTGACCCCTTTTCTCGGCCCCTGCCGCGTGATCCACGCCATCGGCGTGCGGCCGCTCATTCTTTGGGAGCACCTGGCGCACGCCACGTCCGGGCTACCGCCGCGTGTGCTGGTGCGCACCTATGCCCGCGCGCCCATCGACCGCTGGGATCCACAGCTGGCCGCCTACGCGCCCGAGACGGTGGAGCGCCTGGCGGATGCCGGCGTGCGCCTGATCGGCATCGACACCGCCAGCATCGACCCGGCCGACAGCAAGCCGCTGGCCAGCCACCAGGTGATTCGCCGGCGCGGCCTGCGCGTGCTGGAAAACCTGGTGCTCGACGAGGTGCCCGAGGGCGACTACGAGCTGATCGCCCTGCCCCTCAAGCTGACCCAGGCCGATGCCTCGCCGGTGCGCGCCGTGCTGCGCGCCCTGCCGTCCTGAATTTCAAGCAATAACCACCGCTTGCGCCCGATGGATGGGCGCAGGCAGCTATCTTTTGGAGAGCAAATGATTCCCTTGTCCGACTGCCGGGCGCGTGACCGCGCCGACCCGCTGGCCCCGCTGCGCGATTTGTTCGACTTGCCCGCGGGCGTGATCTACCTGGACGGCAACTCGCTGGGCGCCCAGCCCCGCACCGTGCCCGCGCGCGTGGCCGCCGTGGTGGCCCAGCAGTGGGGGCGCGAGCTGATCACCAGCTGGAACAAGGCCGGCTGGTTTGCCCTGCCGCGCCGCGTGGGCGACCGCATCGCGCCCTGGATCGGCGCCGGCGCCGGCGAGGTGGTGGCCGCCGACACCACCTCGGTCAACCTCTACAAGGCGCTGTCGGCCGCGCTGTCCATCGCCCGGCAGCAGGACGACGCGCGCCGCGTCGTCGTCAGCGAGCGCAGCAACTTCCCCACCGACCTGTACATCGCCCAGGCCCTGTGCCGCGAGCGCGGCTGCGCGCTGAAGCTGATCGAGCCGCACGAGGTGGCGCAAAGCCTGGCGCCCGATGTGGCAGTGCTGATGCTCACCCAGGTCAACTACCGCACCGGCGCGCTGCACGACATGGCACAAGTCACCGCCGCCGCGCACGCGGCCGGCGTGCTGACGGTATAGGACCTGTGCCACAGCGCCGGCGCGGTGCCGGTGGACCTGACCGGCGCCGATGCCGACTTTGCCGTCGGCTGCACCTACAAATACCTCAACGGCGGCCCCGGCGCGCCCGCCTTCGTGTGGGTGCATCCGCGCCACGTGGCCCGCTGCTGGCAGCCGCTGGCCGGCTGGTGGGGGCATGCGGCACCGTTTACCTTCACGCCCGACTATCAACCGGCCATGGACATCGCGCGCTACCAGTGCGGCACGCAGCCCATCATCAGCCTGGCCGCGCTGGACGCGGCGCTGGACGTGTTCGACGCCGCCGCCCAGCTGGGCGGCATGGCCGCACTGCGCGCCAAGTCGCTGCAGCTGACCGATTTGTTCATCGAGCTGGTGGAGGCCCAGTGCCCCGGCCTGTTCGATCTGATCACCCCGCGCGAGCACGCCCGGCGCGGCTCTCAGGTGTGCCTGTCGCCCACGGCCAAGCTGCCCGCCGGCAGCGCCTACGCCATCGTGCAGGCGCTGATCGCGCGCGGCGTGATCGGGGACTTTCGCGCGGGCGACGCGCAGCAGCCGGACATCGTGCGCCTGGGCTTCACGCCGCTGTACCTTCGCCACGAAGACGTGTGGCAGGCCGCGCGCCATCTGGCCGAGGTGCTGCAAAAGCAGGAATACCTGAAACCCGAATTCAACCAACGCCACGCCGTCACCTGACCTGATTCCGCTCATCCCGAGGAGACACCCCACCATGACCACCAAAGACACCGCATCCATCGTGCGCGACGAACACGCCCAGCTCGACTATTCCAGCAGCATGAGCTATGGCGACTACCTGCACATCGACCAGGTGCTCAGCGCCCAGCACCCGCTCTCGCCCGCGCACGACGAGATGCTGTTCATCATCCAGCACCAGACCAGCGAGCTGTGGATGAAGCTGATGCTGACCGAGATCGGCGCCGCCCTGCAGGACGTGCGCGCCGACCACCTGCCGCCCGCCTTCAAGAAGCTGGCGCGCGCCAGCCGCATCTTCGAGCAGCTGGTGGGCGCCTGGGACGTGCTGGCCACCATGACGCCGCCCGAATACAGCGCCATCCGCCCATTCCTGGGCCCCTCCAGCGGCTTCCAGAGCTTTCAGTACCGCTGCATCGAGTTCGCTTTGGGCAACAAGAACGCGGCCATGCTGAAGGTGCACGCGCACAAGCCCGAGCGCCTGGCGCTGGTGCAGTCCTTCTACGACGCGCCCTCGCTGTACGACGAGACCCTGCAGCTGATGGCCCGCCGCGGCCTTCACATTCCGGCCAGCCACCTGCAGCGCGACTGGACACAGCCGTATGAGGCCAGCGACGCCGTCGAAGCCGCGTGGCTCACGGTCTACCGCGACCCGGAGACCCACTGGGACCTGTACCAGCTGGGCGAGATCTGGCGGCTGGGCGGGATCGACAAGGATTGGGTCGCCTACGAGGAAATCGCGCCCGTCATGGGCCGTTCGGCCGTGGCGGCGGAAGATGCGAACTTCTGCGGCCACTGGGGCTTTGACATGATCGCGATCCGCCAGGCGATCGAGGATGGCAGCACCCGGGGGGCCAGCACGATCACGCAGCAGGTGGCGAAGAACGTGTTCCTCTGGCACGGCCGGAGCTGGCTGCGCAAGGCGATGGAGGCGGTGCTGACCCCGGCGGTGGAGCTGGTCTGGTCCAAGCAGCGGATCCTGGAGGTCTATCTGAACGTCGTCGAATTCGACGAGGGCGTGTTCGGCGTCCAGGCGGCGGCGCAGCATTACTTCGGCGTCGATGCAAAGGACCTGAGCGCGCTGCAGGCGGCGCGGCTGGCCGCCGTCCTGCCCGATCCCAAGGGCCGCAGCGCCAGCGAGCCGACCAGTTTCGTCCGCAGCCGCACCCGCGCCATCATCTCGGGCGCCGAGACGATCGCGGCGGACGGCCGTTCCGCCTGTTTCGAGGGTTGAGGCCCGCCGGCTATTGAATTCCCGGCCCCCGCGCGGCAATGAGTTGCAAGACCGGAGGCCCCGATGAACCGCCCCACAAACCGCCTGTATCACGTTCCGCTCTCGCCCTTCTGCCGCAAGGTGCGGCTGACGCTGGCCGAGAAGAAGATCGAGGTCGAGCTGGTCGAGGAACGCTACTGGGAGCCCTCGCCCGATTTCCTGCGCCGCAACCCGGCGGGCAAGGTCCCGATCCTGAAGATGGGCAACCGGGTGATGAGCGAAAGCCAGGCGATCTGCGAATATATCGAGGAGCAGACGCCCGAGCCGCCGCTGATGCCGAAGGGCGCCGAGGGCCGCTATGAGGTGCGCCGCCTGTGCGCCTGGTTCGACGACAAGTTCCACAACGAGGTGACGTCGAAGCTGCTGTATGAGCGGGTGAACAAGAAGGTCACCGGCCAGGGCTATCCGGATTCGAAGAATGTCAAGCTGGGCTCGACCCGGATCAAGTATCACCTCGACTACATGGCCTGGCTCTTGGACCAGCGGCGCTGGCTGGCCGGCGACGTGATGACGCTGGCCGATTTCACCGCCGCCGCGCATCTGAGCTGCCTGGACTATATCAGCGACGTGGACTGGAACCGGCATGCGGTGCTGAAGGACTGGTATGCGAAGATCAAGTCGCGCCCGAGCTTCCGGCCGCTTCTGGCCGACCAGATCTCGGGCTTTCCGCCGGCGCCGCATTATGCCGACCTGGATTTCTGATCCCCGGCCCGCCGGGGCATTTGTCGCGGCATGACAGGGCTGTCGAAAGAGGAACTGGTGGCGCGGGCCCTGGAGGAGGGGTTCGTGAAGGCGGGATTCTGCCGGCCGGATGCGGTGCCCGAGGCGGCGGGGCGGCTGCGGGCCTATCTCGCGGCGGGGCGGCATGGGCAGATGGGCTGGATGGAGGAGCGTGAGGGCTGGCGCGGCTCGGCGGCGGCGCTGTGGCCCGAGGCGCGGACGGTGATCATGCTGGCCGAGGCCTATACGCCCGAGGTCGATCCGATGGCGGGGCTGGCGCAGAAGGACCGGGGGGTGGTCAGCGTCTATGCCCAGGGGAAGGATTACCACGACCTCTTGAAGCGGCGGCTGAAGCGGTTGGGGCGGTGGTTGATTGATCAGGGCGGCGGCGAGATAAAGGTTTTCGTCGATACCGCGCCAGTGATGGAAAAGCCGCTGGCGCAGGCGGCGGGGCTGGGGTGGCAGGGCAAGCACACGAACCTTCTGGGCCGCGACCTGGGCAGCTGGGTCTTTCTGG
>CAUJJP010000023.1 GCA_963205525.1 Pseudomonadota bacterium
CGGGGGGGGGGGGGGGGGGCGGGGGGCTTGTTTCGGCCTGTTGGGGCTGGCGGGGGCGCCGGGGGCCCCCCGGCCCGCGACCGTGCTGCCGGGCTATGTGTGGCAGTCGACCCTGCTGACCCTGGGGGTGGCGATGGGCGCCGCGCTGCTGGGCACCGCCTGCGCGGTGGCGGTGAGCCTGTTCGACTTCCCGGGCCGGCGCTTCTTCGAGTGGGCGCTGCTGCTGCCGCTGGCGATGCCGGCCTATGTGCTGGCCTACGCGATGACGGACGCGCTGCAGCCCAGCGGCTTGCTGCAGACCTGGCTGCGTGCCCACACCGGCGCCCGGGGACCGCTGTGGCCCGAGGTGCGCAGCCTGGGCGGCGCGGTGGCGCTGTTCGTGCTCACGCTCTACCCCTACGTCTACCTGCTGGCGCGCGCGGCCCTGGGCGAGCGCGCGGGTCAGCTGCTGGAGGCGGCGCGGCTGCTCGGCGCCGGACTGATGCGGCGCATCACCGCGGTGGCCTTGCCGCTGGCGCGCCCGGCGATCACCGCCGGCGTGGCGCTGGCGATGATGGAGACCCTGGCCGACTGGGGCGTGGGCGCCTATTTCGGCCTCGCCACCTTCTCGACCGGCATCTTCAAGGCCTGGCTGGTGATGGACGACCGCGTCGCCGCGGCCCAGCTCGCCTCGCTCCTGCTGCTCACCGTGGCGCTGCTGCTGTGGGTGGAAAAGCGTGCCCAGCAGCGGCTGCGCTTTGGCACCAGCCGGCGCAGCGGCGGCGCCGAGGCGCGCGCGCTGCGCCTGCGCGGGCGCGCGCTCGCCGCGGTCTGGACGCTGTGCGCGCTGCCGGTGCTGCTGGGCTTCGCGCTGCCGGTGGGCTGGCTGCTGTGGATGCTGGCGCAGGAGCTGCGCTACGCCGAGTTCGGGCTGCCGCTGGCGCGCTTTGCCGGCTGGGCCTGGGCCAGCTTGCGGCTTGCGGCGACGGCGGCCTTGCTCGCCACCGCGCTCGCGCTGGCGCTGGGCTTTGCCCTGCGCCCGGGCCGCGGCCGCGGCCGGCGCGCCCTGGCGCCGGCGGCGGGCCTGCTCTCGCTGGGCTACGCCGTGCCGGGGGCGGTGCTGGCGGTGGGCGTGCTGGCCCCGCTGGCGCTGGTGCAGGCCGCCTGGCCGCAGCTGCCGGCGGCAGCGCTCGTCACCGGCACCGCATTCGGCCTCATGGCGGCCTATCTGGCGCGCTTCTCGGCGGTCGCGCTGCAGTCGGTGCAGGCCGGATACGCGCGCATCAGCCCGAATGTCGACGAATCCGCGCGCCTGCTCGGCGCCGGGCGCTGGCGCCTCTTCGGCCGCCTGCACCTGCCGCTGCTGCGGCGCTCGGCGCTCGCCGCAGGGCTGCTGGTCTTCGTCGACGTCATGAAGGAGCTGCCGGCGACGCTGATGCTGCGCCCCTTCGGCAGCGACACGCTGGCGGTGGTGGCGGCCAACTTCGCGCGCGACGAGCGCCTGGGCGAGGCCGCGCTGCCCTCGCTGGCCATCGTCGCGGTGGGCCTGATCCCGGTGCTGCTGCTGTCGGCGGCGATGCGCGCGGAGCGCTCAACACCCTGATCCTGCCCGGCGTATTCCACCGGGTGGTCCCCCCGACAGGAATCGAACCTGTATTTGCCGCTTAGGAGGCGGCCGTTCTATCCATTGAACTACGGGGAGCGCGGTCGGCGGCGCGGGGGGGCGGTCTGGACACCGGCGGCGAGCGCGGCGGATTGTGTCACGGCACCCGCCAGACCCAGATCGCGTCGAGCGCGTTCTCGGCGCCGGACTGGGCGCGCAGGGTGAAGCGCTGGGCGACGCGGTAGATGAGCTGCCAGGTGCCGACGGTGGCGTTCATGCTGCGCTCGTAGCCGAGGTACCAGCGGCTGGAGATCTGCTTGCCCAGGCTGACGACGGTGTCGCGGGTGCCGCTGCCGTCCTCGTCCTGGCGCACCGAGAACTCGTCCAGCCCGAGGTTGCGCAGCACGGTGTCGCTGGGCGTCTCGCCCTCGCCGGCCAGCAGCGCCATCGCGGCGCGCTGCAGCAAGGCGCTGTCGGTGCGGCCCAGGGCGCCGGGGTCGCGCCCGAGGACGAGCCAGGAGAGCTTGTCGGTGTCGCTCAGCTCGGGGTTGGCGTACAGGCGCACGCGTGGCGACTGCACGCCGCCGGTGATGGACACGCCGACCTCGATATCCAGGTTGGGGCGCAGCGCCAGCACGTCCAGGCGCGGGTTGGCCGGATCACCCGTGAAGACCAGCTCGCCGCGCTGCACGACCAGCTTCTGGGCATAGGCGTTGTAGCTGCCGTCCACCGTGTTGACGCTGCCGTTCACCGCCAGCCGGCCGCCCGGGGCGCTGATGCGCAGCTTGCCGGCGAGCCGGGTGTCCAGCCCGTGGCCGCGCACGCGCAGCCGCGGCCCGAGGTCGATGTCGAGCGCGACCTCGGTGCGGCGCGGCGGCGCGGGCGCGGCGTCGCCCGCGGCGGCCGCCGCCGGTGTGTCGGCGCGGCGCACGACGACGTCATCGTCCAGCGCCGGCGCGTCGCTGCGGCTGGCGTCGAACAGGCCTTCGTCTATGCCCAGGCTGCCGCGCAGGCTGAGCGACTGCGCGGCCAGCACCAGCCTGGCCTGGCCGCTGGCGACGAGGCGGCGGTCGATGCGCGACAGCAGCTGGAAGCGCTCGGCCTGCAGCGTCAGATCGGCCTGCGGGCGCAAGCCCAGGGTGGCGCCACCGCCGAGCTGCAGCCGGCCTTCGCCCGCGTGCAGGACGAAGCGATCGATCTCGGCGCGCTCGCCCGCGAGCCGGATGCGCAGCTCGCCGTCGCGCAGGTGCACGCCTTGCAGCAGGTTGCGCAGGCCCAGCCCGTCGCCGTCCAGGCTGCCGCGCAGCTCGGGCGCGCCGAGCCGGCCGCCGAAGTGCAGTTCGCTCGCCACCGAGCCCTGCAGCCGCCAGCCCGGCGGAACCCAGGCGCCCCAGACCTCGAGCCTGGCGACCCGGCCGACCATGGAGCCGTCCAGCACCGCATCGGCGCCCGGCCAGCGCGCCTGCGGCGTGGTCTGGGCGCGCAGCACGCCGCCGAGCTCGCCCAGCGTGCTGCCGGCCAGGGCCTGGGTGAAGGTCCATTCGCCGTCGCTGGCCTGCAGCGCCAGCCGCAGGTCGCTAAGGCCCAGCGCCAGCACCGATTCGGGCGACTCGCGCACCGCGAGGTCGCCGCCGCGGCGCTAGATCACGGCCTCGACCTCGGTCTGCGCGCCCAGCGCCAGCTGCAGCCGGGCGCCGATGCGCAGGTCGCCTTCCCAGCCCATGGCGGGTTGCCAGCGCGCCAGCAGCGGGGCGACGGCAAGGTCCTCCAGCCGCGCCTGCCAGCGCAGGCTGCCGGCCTCCTGGCGCAGCTCGTCCCAGGCGAGGGCGATGCCGCCGGCCAGGCGCAGCCGGCCGGCGTCGGCGCGCAGCCGCTGCAGGCTGCCGTCGCGGCCGAAGGCGAGCTCGGCGTGCAGCGGCTGCGCCTGCAGCCACGCCTGCGGCGCGCTGGCGTCGGCGGGCCAGCGGCCATCCCAGGGGCCGGCGCCCAGCTGCTGCAGCTCGCCCTGCCAGCGCCAGCCCTCGGCGTCGTGCTGCAGCCGGCCGCTCAGCTGTGCGCCCAGCCGCGTGCCCTCGGCATCGCCCAGCGCCAGGCTGCGCGCCAGCGCCGGTGGCGGCAGCAGGGGCAGGGCGGCATCCAGGCGCAGCCGGTGCGAGTCCAGCGTGCCGTCCAGGCGCAGATCGGCATCGGCCAGGGTCTGCCGCTGCCACTGCAGGGCGTGGACCTGCAGCCGTGCCTGCAGGGCCGCGTCGCTGCCGGTCTGCCACTGCAGCGTGGCTTCGCCCAGGCGCAGCGGGCCCGCGAGCACCCCTTTCGCCTGCGCCTGACCCTGGCCGCGCAGCGCCGGCCAGCGTCCTTGCAGGCTGCCGTCGGCCTGCAGGCTGCCGGCTCGGGGCAGATCCTGCAGTGCGGGATGGAGCGCCGACCAGGGCGCCAGTCGCTCCAGTGACGGCGCCGCGATCGTGAAGCGCGCCTGGTCCTCGCCTGTGCCGCGGTCGGGCTGGGCGGCGAGCTCGATGCGGTTGCCGCCGGCGTCCAGGGCGAGACTGAGCTGGCCGTCGGTCTGCAGGGCGGCGTGACCGCTGAGCGGCACGTCGGCGAGCAGCGAATCCTCGAGCTGCAGCTCGGCGCTGCCGGCGATGCGACGCCAGGCGCCGTCCGCCGGCAGCGGCAGCTGCAGGTCCAGCGCCAGGCTGCCGTTCAGGCGCTGCCGGCCGCGCTGCCAGGCCGCGCCCAGGCCCGGCCACCAGGGCGCGGGGTCGAAGTCCTGCAGCGCCGCCTGCCCGGCGACCGCCCAGCCCGCCGCCGTGCGGCGCAGGCGTGCGTCGGCGCTGGCCTGGGCCGCGCCGCTGCGTGCGAGCAGGCGCTCCAGCTGCAGCACGTCGGCGCTCGCGCGCGCCTGCGCCTGCACGAAGACGGTCTGATCCAGCCCGGACGGCTGGCCGTGCAGCGCCAGCGCCAGCAGCGCCTGCCAGGGCTCGGTGGCCGCGGCGGCGGCCGGGTCGGGCGAGGGCAGGCCGCCGGCCTGCAGGCCCAGCGCACCGGCGAGCTGCCAGGCCGGCGCGCGCGCGTCCAGCCGCTGCGGCTGCAGCGCCGCGGCCTGCAGCTCCAGGGTCAGCTCATGGCCCTGCCACAGGCCGCTGCCGCTGAGCCGGCCGGCGTCCCATGCGGTGCTCTCGGTCCCGTTAGCACCGGCCAGCGCCAGGCTCAGGGCCGCGATCTCGACCCGGTCCGGCGCGGCGGGGTCTGCGCGCAGCGCGAGCCGCAGCTCGCGCAGCGGCAGCCGGCCGGCGTCCCAGCGGCCTGGGCGCTGGTTGTCCAGCTGAACATGCAGCTGCAGCGCCTGTCCGGGCGCCGGATCGACCAGCTCGGCGCTGCCGCCGATCCGGGTCTGCGGCAGGCGCGGCGACAGGCGCGCGAGGTCCAGGTCCTGCGTGCGCAGCGTCAGCGCGGCAAGCGGGAAGCCGGCAAACGGCTTCAGCCTGGCCTGGACCTCGGCGTGCGCGCTGTCGTCCAGCCCGCTGAGCGTGGCTTGCAGCGTGGGGCTGGCGAGCGGCCCCTGCAGCCGCAGCTGCGCCTGCCAGGGCTTGGACGCGGCGGGCAGCGAATGCAGATCGGCCTGTAGCGCCAGCGCCAGCGGCGCGTCGGCCTGCAGCCGCAGCTCGGCGCTGGCCTGGCCGCCGTCCCAACGCAGGCGCAGATCGCTGACGCGGTGCTCGCTGCCGCCCGCGGCGCCGATCTCCAGCACGGCCTGCAGGCTGTGCAGCGGCGCGCCGTCGCCGAGCTGCAGTTCGTCGAGGGCGACGGTGCTGCGCAGCGCCAGCGGCAGGCGCAGGGTCGAAGGCGGCGGCGAGGCCGGGGTGTCGGCGCCCTGCCAGTGCAGCCGCCGCGCGCGCACGGCCTGCGCCTGCAGACCCAGCCACAGGCCGGGCGCCGGCCGCCACTGCAGGCGCAGGTCCTCGATCGCCAGCGCCTGCAAATCGAGGCGGCCGGCCGCGCCCTGCCAGCGCAGGCGCTCGGCCTCGAAGCGCGCGCCGAGCAGGGCGCCGCGCGGCTGCTGCACCTGCAGTCCCGGGATCTGTGCCAGCAGCCAGGCGCTGCCGGCCGCGCTGCCCAGCAGCGCCCACAGGGCCAGCGGCAGCGCGGCGAGCAGCGCTGCGAGCGCCGCCAGCAGGGCGACCCAGCGCCGCCAGGGTCGCTGCTGCACGACGCTGGGCGGCGGATCCGGGCGCGGGCCGGCTTGCTCGTCCATCAGAAAGCGATCCCGACGCCGAAGTGCAGGCGCCAGCTCTGCAGCTCGTGGCCGTAGGCCAGGTCCAGCTTGAGCGGGCCGACCGGGCTGCGGTAGCGCAGGCCGACGCCGCTGCCGACCGCCGGGCGCAGGTGGCCGAAGTCGGCGGCGGCGTTGCCGGCGTCGACGAAGACCGCGCCCCACAGCGCCGGCAGCCTGGCGGACAGGGGTCGCGCCAGCTCCAGGCTGAAGGTGGCCAGCGCGTCGCCGCCGCCGACCGCGCCGTCCACCAGCGGGCCCAGGCTGCGGTAGGCGTAGCCGCGCACCGAGTCGTCGCCACCGGCGCGGAACTGCTGCGAGTCGGGCACCGCGACGCGCTCGCGGCGCAGCACCTGTCCGAGCTCGATCCGGGCCTGGCCGAACACCCCGGCCGGCAGCGGGCGGTACAGCGTCAGGCGGCCGTACAGACGCGAGAACCAGCCGCTGTCGCTGCGGTCGCCCTGCGCATGGCCGACGCCGCCTTGCAGCGAGACCGTCCAGCCGCGGCTGGGCAGGATGGCGTCGTCCAGCCGGCGCCAGACGCCGTGCGCGTTGGCGCTGAGCGCGAGCTCGGTGTGCTCGGGCACGGCTGCCCCTGGTACCAGCCTGCGCTGCGCCGAGCGCTCGGCCTCGAGGTAGAGCAGGCGGTCGATCCGGCTGCCGTTCTGCGCCCGGCCCAGGCGCAGGCGCTGCGAGAGCACCACGTCGTCGCTGCCTTCCAGACGCTCGACGGCGCCGCCGAGCAGCCAGCGCCACTGCTTGGGTCCGGGGTGGGTGGCGATCTCGCCGTCCCAGGCCTGGCGCAGGCGGGCCCATTCCAGCTTGTTGCGCGCCGCCAGGGGGTGTCCGAACAGGCGCCGGTGCAGGTGCTCGACCGAAGCGCGCGGGCCGACGTCGGCGCTGTAGCCCAGGCCCAGCGTCCACACCTGGCGCGGCGCCTCGGCCAGGCGCACGCGCAGCGGCGCCGCCGCGGCCTGTGCCGGGTCGGGGTCAAAGCCGATGTCGATGCGGTCGAAGAGCCCGGACTGGCGCAGCCGGTCCTGGAAGTCCAGCACCCGGTCCTCGGTCAGCGGCGTGCCGGCGCCAAAGCCGGCGATGTCGCGCACGGTCTGGGCGTCGTGGTGCTGCAGGCCCTCGATCTGCAGCGCCCCGAGGCGAAACAGCGGCCCGCTGTCGGCGACGACGTAGATCCGCACCTGCGCCTGCCCCGGATCCACCTCGGCGCCGCTGCCCAGCCAGCCCGCGGCGGCGTAGCCGGCGCCGCGCAGCCGCGTCAGCAGCGCCGTCTTGGCGCCGCTCCAGTCCTCGTTGCGAAAGGCGCGGCCGACGGGCAGCGCCCAGTCCTCGCGCAGCGCCTGCAGCAGCGCGCGTGCCTGGGTGTCGCCGGCCGCGGCGGCGCTGGCGGCGTCGCCGACGACGTCCACCACCGCGCTGCCCACCCGCGTGCGCGGCCCGGGGGTCACACGCACGAGGATCAGCTCGCCTTCGCGCGTCAGCGCCAGCCGGGGGTCGAAATAGCCCTCGGTCTGCAGCAGCTCGCGCGCCTGCGCCGGGGTGGCGTCGAGCAGGCGCCGCAGCTCGGCCTCGGGCACCGGCTCGTCGCCGGCCAGCGCCGGCAGGCGCGCGATGTCCAGGTGTTGCTGCAGCAGCTCGGCGAGCCTGTCCGGCGCCTCGACGCGCAGCTGCCAGCGGGCGCGGGGCGGGGGGCTGGCGGGTGCACTGGCGGGTGCACTGGCGGCGGCACTGGCGGCGGCACTGGCGGGCCTTGGCGTGTCCGCCGGTGCGGGGGCCGGCGTGTCCGCTGCTGCAGGCGCAGGCGTGCCCGCCGCTGCCGGCGCCTGTGCGGCACAGGCCGTCGAGGCCAGCAGCGACGCCAGCACGGCCCAGCGCCGCGGGAGGGAGGGGCGCAGCCCGTCCCCGCGGGCGCTCATTTGCTCAGCAGTCGCATCGCCCCTTCGAGGCCGGCCAGGGTGAGCGGGAACATGCGCTGGCCCATGAGCTGCTGGACGATGGCGATGCTCTGGCGGTACTGCCACATGCCCTGCGGCTCGGGGTTGATCCAGGCGTAGCGCGGGAAGGCGTGCACCAGCCGCTGCAGCCACTCGGCGCCGGGCTCCTCGTTGTTGTATTCGACGCTGCCGTTGGCCTGCAGGATCTCGTAGGGGCTCATCGTCGCGTCGCCGACGAAGATCAGCTTGTAGTCCTTGTTGTAGGTGCGGATGAGGTCCCAGGTCGGTGTCTTCTCGGCGTAGCGGCGCCGGTTGTCCTTCCACACGAAGTCGTAGACGCAGTTGTGGAAGTAGAAGAATTCCAGGTGCTTGAACTCGGACTTGGCGGCGCTGAACAGCTCCTCCACCTGGTGCACGTGCTCGTCCATGGTGCCGCCGACGTCCATCAGCAGCAGCACCTTCACCTTGTTGTGGCGCTCCGGGATCATGCGGATGTCGAGCATGCCGGCGTTCGCCGCGGTGGCGTGGATGGTGTCGTCCAGGTCCAGCTCGAGGTCGGCGCCCTCGCGCGCGAAGCGGCGCAGCCGGCGCAGCGCAACCTTGATGTTGCGCGTGCCCAGCTCCTTGGTGTCGGCGTAGTCCTTGAAGTCGCGCTTGTCCCAGACCTTGACCGCGCTGTGGTTGCGGCCCTTGTCCTGGCCGATGCGTATGCCCTGCGGGTTGACGCCGTAGGCGCCGAAGGGGCTGGTGCCGCCGGTGCCTATCCACTTGCTGCCGCCGGCGTGACGTTCCTTCTGCTCCTGCAGGCGCTTCTTCAGCGTTTCCATCAGCTCGTCCCAGCCCATCTTCTGGATCGCGGCCTTGTCCTCGGGGCTGAGTTCGAGCTCCAGGGTCTTGCGCAGCCACTCCAGCGGCAGCTCCTGGGTGAAGTCGGTCAGCAGCTCCACGCCCTTGAAGTAGGCCGAGAAGGCGCGGTCGAACTTGTCGTACTGCGACTCGTCCTTCACCAGCGCGGTGCGGGCGAGGACGTAGAAGTCGTCCACCGAGGGGCCGATGACGCCGGCCTGCAGCGCCTCCAGCAGGGTCAGGAACTCCTTCACGGAAACCTTGAGCTTGGCCGCGCGCAGGGTGTAAAAAAAGTCGATCAGCATGGTGGACCGCATTGTGCGCGGATCGTCGGGCCTGCGCGGCGTGGTCCGTGCATGGGCGGGTGGGCGGGTGGGCGGATGGGCGGATGGGCGGATGGGCGGATGGGCGGATGGGCGGATGGGCGGATGGGCGGATGGGCGGATGGGCGGAGTTGCCGATGGAATCTCAGCCGGGGCTGACGGGCCGGCGCCGCGCCGGGCTCAAGTTCCGGCCGGCGCTGCCGATCTGACCCTGGGGACCGCCTCGCAGGTGGCCCGCCGCCTGCCCGAACCGTGAAACCCATTCTCGCCATCCTGGCCTTGTTCGCCGCCCAGACGACCGTCTTCGGTGCGATCTGGCTGCTCATGGCCTGGCAGCACCTGTCCCGGCGCGCCAGCCTGCACTGGGGGATTGCCTCGCTGCTGCTGGCCGCCGGCAGTGCGATCTTCCTGCTGCGGCCCTGGCTGCACCCGACGCTGGCGGCGCTGCTGCCCAATCTGTTCTACCTCGGCGCTTGCCTGTTGGTCGCGCGTGGCATGCGATGGTTCACGCGGCGCCCGTTGCAGGACGGGCTGTTGCTTTCCGTCGTCGGCGCGACGGCGCTCTTGATGCTGCTGCTGGCGCTCGCCGGGGCGCGCCAGAGCCTGATTGTGATCGCCGCCAACAGTGTGATGGGAGGCCTCCTGCTGCGCGCCGCCGAGGATGTGCGCGGCGGCCTGGCACTCGAGTTCGGGCGCTGGCAGGCCGGCCTGTGTGGCTTGCCGCTGGCGCTCATCGGCCTCATCTGCCTGGTCCGCGGTCCCCTGGTGTGGCTGGGGATGGACAGCAGTGGCCAGCCCCTGGACAGCGGGGCGGTCTTCCAGACCGTGCTGGCGCTGGCCATGGTGCTGCTCGGGATGGCGATGCAGATGACGATGGCGCTGATGCTGACGCTGCGCTTGACGCGGCGCCTGCGCCACCTCTCGCAGCACGACGATCTGACCGGGCTGCTGAACCGGCGCGCCTTCGACCAGTGCCTGCGCAGCGAGCGCGCGCGCCAGCAGCGCCAGCCGGCGACGCTGGCGCTGCTGGCGGTGGACCTGGACCACTTCAAGGCGGTGAACGACCGCCATGGTCACGCGGCAGGCGACGCCTTGCTGGTGGCCAGCGCGCAGCTGCTGCAGCGCCAGGCGCGCAGCGTGGATGCGGTGGCGCGCATCGGCGGCGAGGAGTTCGCCCTCCTGCTGCCCGGCACCGACCTGGACGGTGCCCAGCACCTGGCCGAGCGCATCTGCGAGGCGCTGCGCAGCATGACGCTGGACTTCGAGGGTGAGGGCTTGCGTGTCACCGCCAGCATAGGCGTGGCGGCGCTGGGCAGCGACGTCGCGACGCAGGACGGCCTGCTGCGCCAGGCCGACCGTGCGCTGTACCTGGCGAAGGCGGGCGGGCGCGACCGCGTGGTCTGCGCCGGCGTGCTCAGCGTCGTCGAGCCGGCGGCTTCGGCCCGCCATCGTGCTGCCTGAGCCAGGCGAAGAACTCCTCGTACCACTGGCGGCTGTTGCGCGGCTTGAGGATCCAGTGGTTCTCGTCCGGGAACCACAGCAGACGCGCCGGCACCCCGCGCGCCTGCAAGGTGTTGTAGTAGGCCAGTCCCTGGGCGTCGGGCACGCGGTAGTCCAGCGCGCCGTGGATGACCAGGGTCGGCGTGGCCATGTGCGCCGCGAAGGCGTGCGGGCTTTGCGAGAGCACGCGGCCCATGTCGTCCCAGTACCAGGCGCCGAGTTCGCGGGCGTGCCAGCCGTAGGCGTCGTCGGCGAACATGGCGGTCCAGTCGAAGCAGCCGGCGTGGCAGACGTAGGCGGCGTAGCGGCCGGGCGCGCAGTGGCCGTTCATCCAGGCCGCCATGTAGCCGCCGTAGCTGCCGCCGCTGGCGAACACGCGCTTCGCGTCGGCCCAGGGCCGCTGCAGCAGGGCGTCGGTGGCGGCTTCCACGTCCTGCAGCTCCAGTGCACCCCAGCGGTGCGTGATGCTGTCCTTGAAGGCGTAGCCGAAGCCCGATGAGCCGTGGTAGTTGACCGCCGCCACCACATAGCCCTGGGCCGCGAAGGCCTGCACGTTCCAGCGGAAGTGCCAGGCGTCGCCGAAGGCCGTGTGCGGGCCGCCGTGGATCAGCTGCAGCAGCGGCAGCTTGCGCCGCCCAGGGCGCGCGGGGTCGAATCCCGGCGGGTAGGTCAGCCAGACCTGGACCCGGTCGCCCTGCGCGCCGTCGATCCAGATTTCCTCGCTGATGCCGGTGGCCACCGCGGCGAGCAGGCCGTCGTTGAAGGACTCAATGCGCCGTGGCGCGCGCGCCGGCAGGTGGGCGTGCAGGCGTGGCGGGTGGTCGACCGCGTCGGCCAGCGTCACCAGGGTGCCGGCGGCCTTGTCGAAGGCCTGCAGCCAGCCGCCTGCCACCAGCAGCTCGGCGCGCCGGTCGGGCAGGTCGAAGCGCCAGAGGTGGCGCCGGCCGTGCTGCTCGGCGGCGAACAGCAGCGCCTGGCCGTCGTCCTCCCAGTGCAGCGGCGCCTGCACCTCGTGGTCCCATTCGCCACTCAGCAGCTCCCAGCCGCCGCTCTCGCGCTCCCACAGCGCGAGCTGCTCGGGCATGGTGTGCTTGAGGCCGCGGTGCTGGGCGACGAAGGCGATGCGGTCGCCGTCCGGGGCGTAGGCCGGGGCGCCCATGTCCCAGGCCGCGTCCTGCGCGATCACTTGCACGCGGCCGGACCTGAGGTCGATCTCGGCCAGCGCCAGCGGGTTGTCCTGACGCTTGTCGGCTGCGGGGTCGAAGGCGAACACCGCGCGCCGGCCGTCCGGCGAGACGTCGAAGCTGCCGGCCCCGGGCTCGGCGCGCGCGAGCGACCAGGTCGTTCCTTCGAACAGGTCACGCACCCGGCCGCTGGCACTGTCCAGCAGCAGCAGGTGCGGCTCGCGCCCGGCCGGCAGCATGTGGTCCCAGTGTCGGTACTGGGCCTGGCTGGTCGCGTAGCCGCTTTCCTTTCGATCTTTGAAGGTCTTGTGCTGCCTGGCCTGCGCCGCCATGCCCTTGAGCTGCGGCCAGACCCAGGACACCAGCAGCAGCCGGCGCCCGTCCGGGCACCAGCGAAACCCCTCGACCCCGGTGGCGACGCGGGCGGCGCGCCTGGCCTCGCCGCCGTCGGGGGGGATCAGGTAGAGCTGCGGCGTCTCGTCCTTCGCGCCTTCCTGCTCGCGCTGGGCGACGAAGGCGATGCGGTCGCCGTGCGGGCTCCAGCGTGGCTGGCCGTCCTTCTCGCCGCAGGCGGTGAGTAGACGCGGGCGTCCGCCCAGGGTGGACAGCAGCCACAGCGCGCTGCGCCCCTTGTTCTCGGCCATCGAGTAGGTGGTGAGCGCGGCCACGGCCTGCGCGCCGTCGGGCGCGATGCTGGGCGCGCCCAGGCGCTCGATGCGCCACAGCGTCTCGACGCTGAGCGGCTTCTTGGTCGCTGCCATGGCCTGCGGTGGTGTTCAGCGCGGGCGCTGCAGCTGGTGCTGCAGGTGGCGCCGGATGGTCGGCCACTCGGCCGCCGTGATGCTGTAGACCGCGGTGTCGCGCAGGCTGCCGTCGGCCATGCGCTGGTGCGCGCGCAGGATGCCGTCGAGCTGTGCGCCCAGGCGCTCAATGGCGCGCCGGCTCTGCACGTTCAGGCGGTGGGTGCGGAACTCCACCGCGATGCAGTCCAGGGTCTCGAAGGCGTGGCGCAGCAGCATCCACTTGCACTCGGTGTTCAGCGCCGTGCGCTGCACGCGCACCGCGGTCCAGGTGCTGCCAATTTCCACACGCCGGTTCGTGGCGTCGACGTTCATGTAGGTCGTCATGCCCACCGGGACACCGGCGCCGTCGAGCACCGTGAACGGCGTCATCCGGCCCTCGGCCTGCAGCGCGAGCCGGCGCGCGATCTCGCGCTCCATGCCCTCGGGCGTCGGCACCGTGGTGTACCAGAGCTCCCACAGCGCGCCGTCGCGCGCGGCGTCCGCCAGCGCCGGGGCGTGCGACGGATGCAGCGGCAGCAGGGCGGCGTGGCTGCCGCGCAGTTCCAGCGGTGCAGGCCAGCTCATCGGGACGCCTTCAGCGGTTGTGGCGCTGCATGAACACCAGCTTCTCGAACAGGGTCACGTCCTGCTCGTTCTTCAGCAGCGCACCCACCAGCGGCGGCACCGCGACCTTCTCGTCCTTGCTGTGCAGCACCTCGGCCGGGATGTCCTCGGCCACCAGCAGCTTGAGCCAGTCCAGCAGCTCCGAGGTGCTGGGCTTCTTCTTCAGCCCGGGCAGGCCGCGCACGTCGGAGAAGGTCTTCATCGCCGCGCCCAGCAGCTCGCGCTTGAGGCCGGGGAAGTGGACGTCGACGATCTGCTGCATCGTCTGCGGATCGGGGAACTTGATGTAGTGGAAGAAGCAGCGGCGCAGGAAGGCGTCGGGCAGCTCCTTCTCGTTGTTGGAGGTGATGAAGACCAGCGGCCGATGCCGGGCGCGGATCAGCTCGCGCGTCTCGTAGACGTAGAACTCCATGCGGTCGAGCTCGCGCAGCAAGTCGTTCGGAAACTCGATGTCGGCCTTGTCGATCTCGTCGATCAGCAGCGCCACCGGCTGCTCGGCCGTGAATGCCTGCCAGAGCACGCCCTTGACGATGTAGTTGCGGATGTCCTTCACCCGCTCGTCGCCGGCACCGGCGAGCTGGCTGTCGCGCAGCCGGCTCACGGCGTCGTACTCGTACAGCCCCTGCTGGGCCTTGGTGGTGCTCTTGACGTGCCACTGCAGCAGCGGCATGCCCAGCGACTGCGCCACCTGTTCGGCCAGCATGGTCTTGCCGGTGCCGGGCTCGCCCTTGACCAGCAGCGGGCGCTGCAGCGTGATCGCCGCGTTCACCGCGAGCATGAGGTCGGGAGTGGCGACGTATTGTTCGGAGCCCTGGTACTTCATCTGGTGATGTGAGGGTTTGAGCTAGATCAGGGTGGTATCTGTCGGTGCCTATAATTTTTTCCGACCTATCCGCCCCCCAACGTGCAACGCAAGGCAGACATGACCAAGACGCTCACGACCCTCTTGTTCGCGCTGGCCCTGGGCGGCAGCAACGCCCTGGCACAGGACGGCAATGCCGACGCCGGTGAGAAGAAGGTGGCGCAGTGTATCGGCTGCCATGGAATCCCCGGCTACCAGATGAGCTTTCCGCAGGTGCACAAGGTGCCCAAGATCGCCGGCCAGAGCGCGGGCTACATCGTCGCCGCGCTGCAGGCCTACAAGAAGGGCGACCGCAGGCATCCCACCATGCGCGGCGAGGCCGGTTCGCTGGGCGAGCAGGACATGGCCGACATCGCCGCCTTCTACCAGCGACAGGGGGCGCAGGCCTCGATCAAGACGGTGGCGGCGCGCGAGCCCTCGGCGGCGGTGGCGGCGCTGCTGGCCAAGGGCGTGTGTGAGTCCTGCCACGGCGCCGACTACAGCAAGCCGATCGACCCCAGCTACCCGAAGATCGCCGGCCAGTACCCCGACTACCTGTTTGTTGCGCTGCGCGCCTACCAGACCCAGGGCAACCCGGTGGTGGGGCGCAACAACCCGGTGATGGGCGCGGTGGCGAGCCAGTTCACGCCGGCCGAGCTCAAGCTGCTGGCCGACTACATGGGCCAGCAGCCGGGCGTGCTGGCGACGGTGCCGCAAAGCCGCTGGCGCTGAGCGGGGCTGGGCGCGTGCCGGGGCCGCCTGCGGGCGGCCCTTTGCCGTTCCTGGACGGGTTTCGGTGCGCGATGGCGCTCAAGCCGGGGTCCTCGAGGCCGACATGGAAGGTGTCGCGCCATGCTCAAGAAGATCGCTCCCGACCAGGTTCGCCTGGGCATGCACATCCACCGGCTGGAAGCGGCTTGGCTGGACCACCCGTTCTGGAAGACGCGCTTCGTGCTCGAGGATCCGTGCGACCTGGCGCGGCTGCGCGCCAGCGGCGTGGCGGCGGTCTGGATAGACCTGGCGCGCGGCGTGGACGTGCTGGCGGCGGTGCCGGCTGCACCGGCCGTACCGGCCGCTCCCCCTGCGGCAACCCAGATGGCGGTCGCCGACCCGGCTGCCGCGGGCGAACCGGCCGCTGCGACGCGCAGCATGGGTGACGAGCTCGCGCAGGCGGCAGCGATCTGCAAGAGGAGCCGCGCCGCGGTGATGCAGATGTTCGACCAGGCACGGCTGGGTCAGGCGGTGGACGCCGAACACTGCCTGCCGGTGGTCGACGAGATCGCGGCCTCGGTCTACCGCAACCCCGGTGCCCTGGTCAGCCTGGCGCGGCTGAAGAACGCCGACGACTACAGCTACATGCACTCGGTGGCGGTGTGCGCGCTCATGGTGTCGCTGGCGCGCAGCCTGGGCCAGGACGAGGCCGGATGCCGCGAGGCCGGGCTCGCCGGCCTGCTGCACGACCTGGGCAAGGCGGCGATGCCGCTGGAGGTGCTGAACAAGCCGGGCCGGCTCACCGACGCGGAGTTCGCGGTGATGAAGACGCACCCGCTGCGCGGCCACGAGATGCTGGTCGAGGCGCGCGGCGCGCCAGCGGCGGCCATGGACGTCTGCCTGCACCACCACGAGCGGCCCGACGGCCGCGGCTACCCACACGGCCTGAGCGCAGAGCGCCTGAGCCTGCTGGCGCGCATGGGTGCGGTGTGCGACGTCTACGACGCCATCACCTCCAACCGGCCCTACAAGCCGGGCTGGGATCCGGCGGAGTCGATCGCCCAGATGGCGAGCTGGAGCGGCCAGTTCGACCGCGAGGTGTTCAAGGCCTTCGTCGGCAGCCTGGGCATCTACCCGGTCGGATCGCTGGTGCGCCTGGTGTCTGGGAGGCTGGCGGTGGTGCTGGAGCACCACGCGGACAAGCCGCTGGCGCCGGTGGTGAAGGTCTTCTTCTCCATCCGCTCCAACATGGGCATCCCGCCGTGCCGGCTCGACCTCTCGCAGCCCGGCTGCAGCGACCGCATCGCCGGCCGCGAAGACCCGGCGCGCTGGGGCTTTCGCCAGCTCGACGAGCTGTGGCTGGACGGCGACGTGATGCGCCGCCTAGGCTGATTCCCTTGCGGCCGTGCGGCTGGTTTGGCTGCCCTTCCCGTGGCATGCCGTGCTGCCGGCCAGGTCGTCCAGGATCGGGCAGTCCGGCCGGGCGTCGCCGTGGCAGCCCTGCACCAGGTGCTGCAGGCTGCGCTGCATGGCCTGCATGTGGGCGATGCGCCGGTCCAGGTCGGCCGCGTGGCGCTGCGCCAGGGCGCGCACCTCGGCGCTGGCGCGCCCGGGGTCGGCCCACAGGGCGAGCAACTGGGCGATCTCGTCGAGCCCGAAGCCGAGGTCGCGTGCGCGCCGGATGAAGCGCAGGGTGTGCAGCACGCGCTCGTCGTAGCGCCGGTAGCCCGATTCGCTGCGTGCCACCGCCGGCAGCAGACCCAGCGCTTCGTAGTGGCGGATCATCTTCGGCGACACGCCGCTGGCCTGCGCCGCCTGGCCGATGTTCATCGTCATGCCGGCCTCCAGCGCGACAGCAGCAAGGCGTTGGCGAGCACGCTCACGCTGGACAGCGCCATCGCGGCGCCGGCCACCACCGGGCTGAGCAGGCCGAAGGCGGCCAGCGGGATGCCGACCACGTTGTACGCGAAGGCCCAGAACAGGTTCTGCCGGATCTTGCGCGTGATGGCGCGCGAGAGCTGCAGCGCCTCCACCACCAGCGCCGGGTCGCCGCGCATCAGGGTCAGGCCGGCGGTGGCCATCGCCACATCGGTGCCGGTGGCCATCGCCAGCCCGACGTCGGCGGCGGCCAGGGCCGGCGCGTCGTTGATGCCGTCTCCGACCATCGCCACCCGGCCGCCGCTGCCGGCGGCCTGCGCCTTCAGGCTGGCGATGAGTTCGGCCTTGTCGGCCGGCAGGACCTCGGCATGCACCTCGTCGATGCCGAGCCGGTCGGCCAGGGTCTGTGCCGCCGCCTGGTGGTCGCCGCTGACCAGGGCGGTGCGCAGGCCGGCCTGGTGCAGGCGGGCGATCGTCTGCGCTGCACTGGCGCGCGGCTCGTCGCCGAAGGCGAGCCAGCCACGCGCCAGCCATTGGCCGTCGCGCTGCTCGAGCAGCCAGGACAGGCTGCGGCCCTGCGCCAGCACCGCCTGCGCCCCGGCGCGGGCATCCGGCCCGGGCTCGACCCCGATCTCAGCGACCCAGCGCTGGCTGGCGATGCGCAGCGCCCTGCCGTCCACGCTGCCGTGCAGGCCGCGTCCGGGCTCGGCTCGCACCGCCTGCGCGGCGGGGATGGCCAGCGCGCGCTCCTGCGCCGCTTGCGTCACCGCACGCGCCAGCGGGTGTTCGCTGCCGGCCTGCAGCGCGGCGGCGTCGCGCAGCAGCGCGTCCTCGGCGCCGTCGACGCCGGCCGCCGCCTGCAGGGCCACCAGCCGCGGCCGGCCTTCGGTCAGGGTGCCGGTCTTGTCGAAGGCGACCACCTTCACCTGGCGCATCAGTTCCAGTGCCTGCGGGTCGCGCACCAGCACGCCGCGGCGTGCCGCCAGCCCGGTGCCCACCATCAGCGCGGCCGGCGTCGCCAAGCCGAGCGCACAGGGGCAGGCGATGACGAGCACCGCCACCGCGTTCACGATCGCGGTCTCGGCCCCGGCCCCGGCCAGCCACCAGCCCAGGGCGGTGAGCAGGGCCACCACCACCACCGCGGGAACGAAGACCTCGGCCACCCGGTCCACCGTCTGCTGGATGGGCGCCTTCTGGGCTTGCGCCGTCTCGACCAGGCGCACGATGCGCGCGAGCTGGGTCTCGGTGCCGACGGCGGTCGTGCGCACCACGATCAGGCCTTCGCCGTTGAGCGCGCCACCGGCCACCGCCTCGCCCGGCGCGCGCGCCACCGGCAGGCTCTCGCCGGTGAGCATGGACTCGTCCAGGTGGGTGTGGCCCTCGATCAAGGTGCCGTCGGCGGGCAGGCGCTCGCCGGGCCGCACCACCACCTCGTCGCCCGGGCGCAGGTCGTCCAGCGCCACCCGGCGCTCGACGCCGTCCACGCGTACGCTGGCGTGGTCCGGGCGCAGCTCGCGCAGCGCGTCCAGCGCCTGCAGGGTGCGCCGCTTGGCGCGCGCCTCCAGCCACTTGCCCAGGCGCACGAGGACGATCACCACCGCCGCGCTCTCGAAGTACAGGTGCGGCATGCCCTGCGGATCGCGCCACCACAGCCACAGGCTCAGGCCGTAGGCGGCACTGGTGCCCAGCGCGACCAGCAGGTCCATGTTGCCGCTGCCGGCGCGCAGCGCCTTCCAGCCGGCGCGATAAAAGCGCGCGCCGAGCCAGAACTGGACCGGCGTGGCGAGCAGGAACTGCCACCCCGCCGACAGCATCCAGTGCCGTCCCAGCAGGTCGCCCACCATGGGCGCCACCAGCGGCAGCGCCAGCAGCGCGCCCAGCGCGAGCAGCCAGGCGTCGCGGTCGTGCGCGGGCGCTGGCGGCCGGTCGTCGCCCCCCAGCCGCGCTGCGTAGCCCGCGCGGTCGATGGCGGCGATCAGGGCCGACTCGGGCGTGCCGTCCAGCAGCCGCAGCTCGGCGCTGCCCGAAGCGAGGTTGACGCTGGCCTCGAGCACCCCCGGCACCTTCTTGAGCGCGCGTTCGACGCGGGCCACGCAGCTGGCGCAGGTCATGCCGTCTATGTTCAGCCGCAGGCGCTGCTCGCGCAGCTCGTAGCCGGCACCTGCCACGGCAGCGGCGAGCGCGCCGACGTCGAGCGCGGCGGCGGATGCGACCGTCGCCTGCTCGGTGGCCAGGTTGACCTGGGCGCTGGCGACGCCGGGCACCTTCTTGAGCGCGCGCTCGACGCGGGCGACGCAGCTGGCACAGGTCATGCCGGCCACCGGGAGGGTCAGGGTGTGGTTCATGGCCGTGAGCATCAAGCTTGACATCATGTCAGAGTCAAGCCCCTCGTTGGCCGGGGACCGGCTTGACCTTGCCACCATGGAAGGCTGCACACTGCCATCCCCAAGTTCCGGAGCCGACCGATGATCGAACTGACCCTGCCCGACATGACCTGCGGCCACTGCGTGAAGACCGTCACCCAGACCGTGCAGAAGCTGGACGCGAGCGCGAAAGTGGAGGCCGACCTGGCGACGCACCAGGTGAAGATCGCCACCAGCCAGCCGGCCGAGGCCGTGAAGGCGGCGCTGGCGGACGAGGGTTACCCCTCGGCCTGACGCCCCGCCCCGGGCGCGGCGGCTGCGCCGCGCCTGCCTACACTCCTGCGCAGACCGACAACAGGCGTCCTTGCGACGCAGGAGTGAGACGATGCAGCATCGAATGCTTGCGGCCGCGTTGGCCGCGCTGGCCGCAACGACCCTGGGTGCCGGCGCTGCCGGCGCGCAAACCCTGCGCTGGGCCAGCCAGGGCGATCCGCAGACCATGGACCCGCACTCGCAGAACGAGTCCATGACGAACATGATGAACGGCCAGGTCTACGAGCGCCTGGTGCGGCGCGACAAGGACCTGAACATCGTTCCCGCGCTGGCCACGGGCTGGGAGCAGACCGGCCCCCTGACCTGGCGCTTCAAGCTGCGCCCGGGGGTGAAGTTCCACGACGGCTCGGAGTTCGCCGCCGACGACGTGGTGTACTCGATCAACCGCGGCAAGGAGCCGACCTCGCAGGTCAACGTCTACGCCAACGCGGTCGGCACGCCGGTGGCAATCGACCCGCTGACGGTGGAGTTCCGGCTCGACAAGGTGAACCCGATCTTCCTGCAGCACCTGGACGCGCTGTGGATCCTGGACCGCCAGTGGTCCGAGAAGCACAAGGTCACCAAGCCGCTGGACTTCAAGAACAAGGAGGAGAGCTACGCCTCCTTCAACGCCAACGGCACCGGCCCCTTCATGCTGGCCAGCCGCGCGCCCGGCATCAAGACCGTCTACAAGCGCAACCCGGCCTGGTGGGACAAGCCCAGCGGCAACGTGCAGGAGATCGTCTACACCCAGATCGCGAACGACGCCACCCGGCTCGCCGCGCTGATCTCCGGCGAGATCGACTTCGTGCTCGACCCCGCCCCGCGCGACGTGGCGCGGCTGCGCGGCACCTCCGGCGTGAAGGTGATCGACGGCCCCGAGAACCGCATCGTCTTCATCGGCATGGACCAGCAGCGCGACGAGCTGCTGTACGGCAGCGTCAAGGGCAAGAACCCGTTCAAGGACGTCCGCGTGCGCCGCGCGCTGTACCACGCGGTCGACATCGAGACCATGAAGACCAAGCTCATGAACGGCCAGAGCTACCCCACCGGCGGCGTCACGCCCTCGCCGCTGGGCAGCTACAACGACCCGCAGGTCGAGACGCGCTTGCCCTTCGACCTCGTCAAGGCGAAGGCGCTGATGGCCGAGGCCGGCTATGCCGACGGCTTCGAGGTCACCCTGGACTGCCCGAACAACCGCTACATCAACGACGAGGAGATCTGCATCACCCTGGCCGGCATGTGGGCCAAGATCGGCGTCAAGGTCAAGGTCAACGGCATGCCGCGTGCGACCTACTTCCCCAAGCTGGAGAAGTGGGACACCAGCATGTACATGCTGGGCTGGGGCGGCGTGGTCACCGACGCCGAGACCACCATCACCCCGGTGCTGCGCAACTATGGCGAGAAGGGCGTCGGCCTGTACAACTACGGCCGCGTGAAGGACGACAAGTTCGACGCCATGGCCGCCGCCTCCAGCGTCGAGGCCGACCCCGCCAAGCGCAAGGAACTGGTGATCGCCGCCTTGCGCGAGTACACCCAGCAGGCGCACCTGCTGCCGCTGCACCGCCAGGTCATCCCCTGGGCCGCGCGCACCAACGTGGATGCCGTGCACCGCGCCGACAACTGGCTGGAAGTGGCCTGGATCACGGTGCGCTGAGGTTGGCGGATCGGAGGCAGCGACGAGCCGTCCTTGCCGCCACGGCAGCCCGCAGGCCAGCATCCACGGGCGGCGCGTTCGTCTCCGGTCCGTCGTTGGCCAAGCTGATGGAGACGATGTGGGCGCAGGGCTCCAGCCCGTCGTTCTACGGCATGTCGGTGGTCGACGGTGCCCTGGTGGCCAAGCCGCTGGGCGACAAGCTCAGGGGCCTGGCCACCTCACAGGTCGTGCCCTGGCCCTGGAGCCAGGTCGACCGCAACGCGCGTGCGTTTCGCGAACAGTGCCAGGCGGCCGGACTGACGCCGGACTACGCCACCTACGAGGGCTAGTCTTACTGTGTCAGTAAGACTAGCTCAACGCCATGGTGATGGCCGAAGGGCTGCGCCGCGCCGGTCCCGACCTGCGACGCACCGGCCTGCACGAGGCGATGCGGAGCATGAATCTGCGCATCGGTGCGCTGGACGTCGACTACACCCGCGGCAACACCGGGCTCGCGCTTCGTCGACCTGGTGATGGTGGCCCAGGGTGGGCGCTACCTGCGGTGATCTTGGCGGGCGTCAGCCGGGGCGCGCCGGGCGCTGTGCGCTCTTGGGCCGGAAGGCCTTGCACAGCGACTCGTCGGTCTCCAGGTAGGGGCCGCCGAGGAGGTCGATGCAATAGGGCACGGCGGCAAAGATGCCGGGCACCGGCGGGCTGGCCTGGGGCAGGCCTTGCAGGGTCTCGGCGATCGCCTTCGGCTGCCCCGGCAGGTTGATGATGAGGGCCTTGCCGCGTATCACCGCCACCTGGCGCGAGAGGATGGCGGTGGGCACGAAGGCCAGGCCGATCTGGCGCATCTGCTCGCCGAAGCCCGGCAGCACGCGGTCGGCCACCGCCAGCGTTGCTTCCGGCGTGAGGTCGCGCGGCGCCGGGCCGGTGCCGCCGGTGCTCAGCACCAGCTGACAGCCGGCCTCGTCCACCAGCTCGCGCAGCGCGGCGCTGATCTGCTCGGGCTCGTCCGGAATCAGCCGTTCTTGCCAGGCGATGGGGTTCTTCAGCGTGCGCGTCAACCAGTCCTTCAGGGCCGGAATGCCCTGGTCCTCATAGACGCCCTGCGAGGCGCGGTCGCTGACCGAGACCACGCCGATGCGCACCGGATCGTGCAGGTTTGTCATGTCGGTGGCGTCTCGGGCAACAGGGGGCGGATGAACTGGAACAGCTCGCGCGCGCTGCGCGGCTGGCGTTGCTCGGGCGTGAGCGCGGCCACGTCGCGGCGTGCCGCGCGCACCAGGCTGCGCAGGCGCTGGGCGTCGCTCTCGGGATAGGCGGCCAGCCATTCGGTGAGCGCGCCGTCGTCGGCGATCAGCCGCTCGCGCCAGCGTTCGGCCTCGTGCAGCCGCCAGGCCTCGCGCGCGCCGCCGAGCGCGAATGCGGCCACCGCCTCGCGCAGCGGTTCGGGGTCGGCGCTGCGCATGAGCTTGCCCACGTACTGCAGCTGGCGCCGGCGGCCTTCGTGGGACCGGGTGCGCTGCCAGGTGAGGATGGCCTCGCGCAGCGACTCCGGCATCTCGGCGGCCGCCAGGCGATCCGCCGGCAGCCTGCAAAGCTCCTCGCCGAGCGCCTGCAAGGCCTGCGACTCGGCCTTCTGGCGCGTCTTGCTCGGTGCGTCGGGGTCGGCTTGCGGGGTGTCTATGCCGCGGTGCGGCGCTGCTCGGCGGGCCATGGGCGAGGGCCGGCGTTGGCGGACGCGGGCCGTGGAATGCGGGCCGATATGATAGGTGCACCCCTTTCACACGGACCACCCGATGCCAGCTGCCCGCCACGACCACGGCTTTGCCTATCCGCGCGAGCAGTTCCAGCAGATGGTCGAGGACGTGCTGGCGCAGTCGCGCGCGCTGGGGGCATCGGACGCCGGTGCCGAGGTCTCCGAGGGCAGCGGGCTGTCGGTCTCGGTGCGTCGCGGCGCGGTCGAGAACGTCGAGCGCAACCGCGACAAGTCGCTCGGCGTCAGCATCTACCTGGGGCAGCGGCGCGGCAACGCGAGCAGCTCCGACTTCTCTGCGGCGGCGATCGCGCAGACCGTGCGCGCCGCCTACGACATCGCCCGCTTCACGGCCGAGGACCCTGCCGCCGGCCTGCCCGACGCCGATGACCTGGCCAGCGCGCAGGAGGTGGCGCGCGACCTCGACCTCTTCCATCCCTGGGACATCGACGCCGAGGCTGCGGCGCAGATCGCGCAGCGCTGCGAGGCGGCGGCGCTCGCGGTAGACCGCCGCATCACCAATTCCGAAGGGGCCGGCGTCTCGGCCCAGCAGTCGCATTTCTGGGCCGGCAACACGCGCGGCTTTCGCGGCGGCTACGCCAGCTCGCGCCACTACCTGTACGCGGCGCCGATCGCCGGCAAGGGACGGGCGATGCAGCGCGACCAGTGGACGAGCTCGATGCGCGCACCGACGGCACTCGCCAGCCCGGAGGCGGTGGGCCGCTACGCCGCCGAACGCGCGCTCGCGCGGCTGCACGCGCGCCGGGTGCCGACCTCCGAGGTGCCGGTGCTGTTCGAGGCGCCGGTGGCGGCCGGGCTGCTGGGCGCCTTTGTGCAGGCCACTTCGGGTGCGGCGCTGTACCGCAAGGCGAGCTTCCTGCTCGACTGTGCCGGCAAGCAGGTGCTGGCGGACCACCTCGACATCGACGAGGACCCCTTCGTGGCGCAGGGCAAGGCAAGCTCGCCCTTCGACGACGAGGGCGTGCGCGTGCAGGCGCGACGGGTCGTCGAGGCCGGTGTCGTGCAGGGCTATTTCCTGTCCAGCTACTCGGCGCGCAAGCTCGGCCTGCGCAGCACCGGCAACGCCGGCGGCGCGCACAACCTGAGCCTGAGCAGCCGGCTGACCCGCAAGGGCGACGACCTGCCGGCGATGCTGGGCAAGCTGCAGCGCGGTCTGTTCGTGACCGAGCTGATGGGGCAGGGCGTGAATGCGGTGACGGGTGACTACTCACGCGGCGCGGCCGGCTACTGGGTCGAGGACGGGCGCATCGCCTTCCCGGTGGAGGAGGTGACGATCGCCGGCAACCTCGGCCAGATGCTGGGCGACATCGTTGCCGTGGGCGCGGACCGCTACACCCTGGGCGGCAAGACCACCGGCAGCGTGCTCGTCTCGCACATGAAGCTCGCCGGCTGCTGACGCGCGGCGCCAGTGTCCGCGCCCCGTGAGGCGCGCCGCGAATCAGGCCGCGATGGCGGCCAGGTGGGAATCAGGCCGCGATGGCGGCCAGATAGAGCTTGGTGCTGCGTGCGCCCGAGCGGCAGAACATCAGCAGCGGACGCGGCAGCTCCTGCAGCAGGACGGCCATGGCGGCGATCTCCTGTGGCGACTGGTAGCCGCCGCTGACCGGCAGGTGGCGGTAGCTGAGCCCCGCGGCCGCCGCGGCGGCACCGATCTCGGCATCGGTGGGCTGGTCGGCGCCGCCCTCGTGGTCGGGCCGGTTGTTGACCACGCTGCGAAAGCCCGCCGCCGCCAGCGCCGCCATGTCGGCGGCGGCGAGTTGCGGCGCCACCGCCACATCGTCGGCGATGGGATGGATAGGAAGCGCTGCAGGGTCGTGCATGGCGGACTCGCGCCGCAATGCTACTTCGCCAGCGCGCGCTTGACGGCGGCCGAGACCAGCGCCATCTCGGCCTGCCCGGCCAGTTGTGCCTTGGCGGCTGCCATCACGCGGCCCATGTCGCCGGCGCCGCTGGCGCCGAGCGCCCCCACCAGCTCAGCGACCGCAGCGTCGATCTCCTCGGCGCTCAGGCGCTGCGGCAGATAGGCCTCGAGCACCGTGATCTCGATCGCCTCCTTGTCGGCGAGGTCGTCGCGGCCGCCCTGGCGGAAGGCGCTCACCGAGTCCTTGCGCTGCTTGATCAGCTTGTCGACGATGGCGACGACGGCGCCGTCGTCGAGCTCGATGCGCTCGTCGACCTCGCGCTGCTTGAGCGCGGCCAGCAGCATGCGGATGGTGCCCAGGCGATCGCTCTCGCGCGCGCGCATGGCGGCCTTCATGTCTTCCTGGATGCGTTGCTTGAGCGTCATGGATGGCTTCGGTTCGGGCGGTCGGAAAAGACGAAGGAGAAACGACGAAGGAGAAACGACAAAGGCCCGCGACGGTGTTCCGTGCGGGCCCGAGGGATCCCCGGCGGGGGACTCCAGCGCCAAGGATCAGTACAGCTTCTTGGGCAGCTGCATGCTGCGCACGCGCTTGTAGTGCCGCTTCACGGCGGCGGCCTTCTTGCGCTTGCGCTCGGAAGTGGGCTTCTCGTAGAACTCGCGTGCGCGCAGCTCGGTCAGCAGGCCCATCTTCTCGATCGTCCGCTTGAAGCGGCGCAGGGCGACATCGAAGGGCTCGTTCTCTTTGACGCGGATGGTGGTCATGTAAGGCTGCGGTACGGCGTGGGTACGGTGGCGCTGGAAAGCCTGTGAGTATAAGCGAGCCCGGAGCGCGCTGGCAAACGCCTTGTCGGAACGCCGTGGGCGCCGACGACGGCTGCGGCTGGCCGTGCGCGGGTGGACCGAACCCCTGGGGCCGTGCCACGCGGCGGCTCGAACGCCCCGGGGCGAGACGGTGTGCAATCGCCCGTCTGTTCAGGGCTTTGCGGGCGCGGTCCGGCTGCCGATCGCGGCTAGCATCGCTGCCACCCTTGCAGCCTTGGAACTAGGGGCATGGAGCCTGCGGCGGCGGGCACAGGCTTGATCCGCGACCTGTCGCAGCCGAAGATGCAGCGACGACCGGATCCAGCCGTGCCGGCCGCAGCGCGGAGCCCCCATGCCAGCCGTGTCGATGTCGACCCCGCAACTCGAAGATGGACCCCTGTTGCCACCCGCCGAACACGGCGAGTTGCTGGCCCGGCTGTGGACCGATGCCGGCCCACGCCTGGGTGGCCTGGCTTCGCTGAAGGACGCTCACAGCGGGCGCTATCTGTGGGCCGATGCGCGTCTGGCGCTGCTGCTGCGCCCGCAGGGCCAGCCGCTGTATGGCGCCACCGACGCCGACTGGTGCGAGCCCGGACAGGTGGCGGCGCTGCGCGCGGCCGACCAGGCGGCGCTGGCACGGCACGACGTGCTGGCGAGCGAGCACCGCTGCGAGATCGGCGGGCTGCGGCGCGAGATGACCGTGCTGCGGCTGGCTGCGTCTGCGGCCGATGGCAGACGCCTGCTTGCCAGCGTCTGGATCGACCGCAGTGCCCAGCAGCAGCGCGAGACCCAGTTGCGGCTTGCGCTCGACCAGATCGAGCAGCTGCAGCAAGCCAACGAGAGCCTGCGCCGGGAACTGAAGGATCAGGGCCTGCGCGATGCCGCCTCGGGCCTGTTCACGCGCGGCCACTTCGAGGAACAGCTGCGGCGCGAGGTGGACTTGTCGACGCGTGAGCACCGCGAGTTCGCGCTCGTCTTCGTCGCCGTGGATCCGCTGCAGGCCGCCGCAGACGGCGCGCGCACGCGCGTGCTGGAGTCGCTGGGCCGCTTGCTGCGCAGCAACACGCGGGCCATGGACGCCTCCTGCCGCTACCAGGAAGATCGCTTCGCGGTCCTGCTGTCGGGGGTCGGGCTGGCGACCGCGCACTCGCGCATGGAGGGCCTGCGCCGCCAGTGCGCGACCCAGGTCGTGGTCCAGGACGGTCAGGAGTTCGGCTTTACGACCTCGATGGGCGTGGCCAGCTTTCCGCACACCGCGCACAGCCAGGAAGAACTCGTGAATGCCAGCGAAGCCGCCCTGGCCGAGGCCAGGCGCCGTGGCGGAAACCACGTCACGCTGGCGGCGATCCGCTTCGAGCCCTGAACGGCGGCGAGATCAGGCGAACACGCGCCAGAGCATGGTGGCGGCGAGCGCCAGCAGCATGAGCGCGAACACGCGGCGCAGCGAGGCCACCGCGATCCGGTGTGCGGTGCGGGCGCCCAGCGGCGCCATCAGCACGCTGGCGGCGGCGATGGTGAGCAGCGCCGGCAGGTAGAGGAAGCCGAAGGCGCCGGGCAGCGCCGGCGCCAGCGACCAGCCGCCGATCACATAGCCCGCGGTGGCCGAGAGCGCGATCGGGAATCCGAGCGCGGACGCCGTTCCCACCGCATGGCGCATCGGCACGTTGCACCAGACCATGAAGGGCACCGACAGGAAGGCGCCACCGGCGCCCACCAGCCCGGACACCAGCCCGATCACGCCGCCACTGGCGATCTGGCCGCCCAGGCCTGGCATCTGCCGGTGCGGTGCCGGGCTGCCGCCGCGCAGCATCTGCAGCGCCGAGAAGGCGACGAAGACGCCGAACACGACGGCCAGCGCCTGGCCCTTGACGAGCGCGAACACGCCGGCACCTGCGACCACGCCGCCGAGCACGATGCCCGGCGCCAGACCGCGCACCAGCGGCCAGCGCACCGCGCCGTGCCGGTGGTGGGCGCGCAGGCTGGACAGCGAGGTGAAGAGGATGGTCGCCATCGAGGTCGCGATCGCCATCTTCACCGCCAGCGCCGGGGCCACGCCGCGGCCACTCAGGATCAGGGTCAGAAAGGGCACCAGCAGCATGCCGCCGCCGATTCCCAGCAGGCCGGCCAGAAAGCCGGCGCCCAGGCCCAGCGCCAGCAACTGCGCGACCAGCAGCGCGCTCACCCCCTCGGTGCCCGTCATCGTGATGTCCTGTGCTGCTGGCGCGGCCGGTGGCGCGGCGGCCGGGTTGTCTGTGCAAGCCCGCACGCAGGCCCGCGGGACCTGCGTCCTGCCTGCCGGGGCTGCGAGGGGGAGGGTGTCCGCCGCGCACCGCGGGCCCGCACTCCTGAACCCTCAGGGAAGTTCAGGTGGGCGAGGTCAGCGAGGCTTCGGGTTCATCTGACGCGAGACGATCACACCAGCCTTGCGATGTTCCAAGCCCTGGCTCGATGAGCATCGGTTCAAGGAAATATAAGACCCGCGCGAACGCGGCGGACGCGGCCATTCTAGGCCACCGAGGCGCGGTAGGCATGCCAGCTGGCGTGGCCGATCACCGGTCCCACCACCAGCAGGCCGGCGAATCCCGGCAGCATGGCCAGCACCACGAGCACGGTGATGAGCAGCCCCCACCACAGCATGACGCCGGTGTGGCTGAGCACCAGGCGCAGGCTGGTCAGACCGGCGCTGATGGCGTCGGTGCGCCGGTGCAGGATCATCGGAATCGAGACCACGCTGAGGGCGTAGATCAGGCCGGCGAACACCGCGCCTACCGCCAGCCAGGCGCTGGTGAAGCCGATGTTGACCGGGTCGAGCAGGGCACGCAGGGATCCGTGCAGGTCGGGCATGCCCTCGAAGCTGACCGCGAAGATGACGAGGGTCGCGCGCCCCCACAGCATCTCCAGCACCAGCAGCACGAAGCCGAAGATCGCCAGCGGCCCGGTGCGCGCCTCCCAGCACAGCAAAGAGTCGCCGAAGTCCGGCTTCTCGCCGGCCTCCAGGCGCTGGCTGGTGCGGTACAGGCCCAGGCACAGAAAGGGCCCCATGAGCAGGAAGCCGGCGGACAGCGCCATCACATAGGCCGGCGCGTGCTCGAAGATCGAAAGCAGGGCCCAGCCCATGGCGACGAAGCAGGCGCCGTAGAACAGGCCGATCGTCGGCGCACGCCTGAAGTCGCGCCACCCGGCGACCAGCCAGCGCAAGGGATCGCGCCAGCCCAGCGGGCGCAGGACGATGTCGAACGCGGAGCCGGTTGGGGGGGTATCGGCCTGCGAATCGGATTGATTGACTTTGTCGTCCATCGCCGCGGTTGTAGTGCGGCTTCGCGCTGGCCGCCATCGGGCCCGGCCCGCAGCCGCCGCGCCGACCCGCAGGCCGTGCGTCGATGCGACGATCAGTCCTCGTGCCGCTGCTCGCGCCGGATCGAGCGCACCAGCCAGAGCGCGCCGCCGAAGGCGCCGACGAAGCCCAGCAGGCCGAAGGCGGGCAGACCGAACAAGGTGGGGCCGCCGCCGACCGTCATCACGATCGACGAACCGATGATCAGCGCCGCGATCACGATCGCCATCGCGAGCCGGCTCGCAGCGCGGTCGAGCTGGTCGCCCACGCGCTGCAGCTGGGCCAGCTCCAGGCCGACGCGCAAATGGCCGTGGCGCGCCAGGCGCAGCAGCCGCGACAAGTCGTGCGGCAGCTTCTCGACGGTGGCGGCCAGGGCGCGCGCCGACTGCCAGGCGCGCGTGCCCAGCGCCTTGGGCGTGTAGCGCGCGCGCAGCACGCGCTGCAGCAGCGGCAGCGCCTCCTGCGCGACGTGGAAGTCCGGGTCCAGCCCGCGGCCCATGCTCTCCAGCGAGACGAAGGCCTTGATCAGCAGCGCCAGGTCGCTGGGCAGGGTGAGCGACTGCTCGCGCAGGACATCGCTCACCTCGGTCAGCATCTGGCCCAGGTTGAGCTGCGCCAGCGGCGTGCCGTGGTACTGGTCGACGAAGGCCTGGATCGCGGCCTCCAGCGCGGAGAGGTCGACGCCGCGTGCGTCGCCGGTCCAGTCCAGCAGCACCTCGGCCACCGCCGGCGGATCGCGCTGGACGAGGCCCAGCAGCAGGTCCAGCAACTCCTCGCGCCGGCGCGGCGACAGCCGCCCGACCATCCCGAAGTCGATGAAGGCCAGCCGGTTGGCGGGCAGGTAGAAGACGTTGCCGGGGTGCGGGTCGGCGTGGAAGAAACCGTCCTCGACGATCATCTTCAGCACCGCCTGGGCGCCCCGGCGTGCCAGCAGCCGGCGATCCAGCCCGGCCGCGTCCACCGCCGCCAGGTCTTCGCCCGCCAGGCCGCCGACCCGGTCCTGCACGTTCACGCGCACGCCGGTGTGCGCCCAGTGCACGCGCGGGATGTCGACGAAGCCCAGCGGCGCCAGGCTGGCGGCCACGCGCTCGGCGTTGCGGCACTCGGCGGCGAGGTCGAGCTCGCGCCGCAGCGAGCGCGCGAACTCGCGCACCAGCTGCTGCGGCCGGTAGGGGGCGAGCGCCGGCCACTGGCGTTCGGCCACCCCGGCCAGGCGTGCCAGCAGCCGCAGGTCGGATTCGATCACCGCCTCGATGCCGGGCCGGCGCACCTTGACGATCACCTCGCGGCCGTCCGCCAGCTGCGCCGCATGTACCTGGGCGATGGAGCCGGCGGCCAGCGGCTCGGTGTCGAAGCGGGCGAACACCGCTTCAGGCTCGCCGCCCAGGTCCTCGCGCAGCTGCGCTCGCAGCTGCTCCATGGGCACCGAGGGCACCCGGCTGTGCAGCCGGGCGAGCTCGCGCAGCCATTCGCCGGCCAGCAGGTCGCTGCGCCCGGCGAGCACCTGGCCGAGCTTGACGAAGGTGGGGCCCAGTTCCTCGAAGGCGCGGCGCAGCTGCTCGGGCGGCGACAGGCGCGCCAGCTCGCCCGCGTTCTCGCGCCGCAGGACGTGGCCGGCGCGCTCCAGCAGGTCGGCCATGCCCAGCCGGCGCACCACCTCGCCCAGGCCGTGGCGCATCAGCACCGCGGCGATCTCCTGCAAGCGGCCGAGGTCCTGCAGGGACAGGGCTTGCATCGCCGGCCCCGTGGCTAGGCCCTGGAGCGCCGCACGCGCAGCAGCTCGTCCAGGATCAGGCAGGCCGCGCCGAGGCTGATCGCGCTGTCGGCGAGGTTGAAGCTGGGAAAGTAGCCGCCGGGAAAGAGGGGCGCCAGCCAGTCGAAGCGGAACTGCAGGAAATCGACCACGTGGCCGTGCACCAGGCGGTCGACGACGTTGCCCACCGCGCCCCCGAGCACCATGGCGAGAGCGAAGCAGAACAGGCGCTGGTCGCCGTGGCGGCGCAGCATCCAGACCATGAAGATGGAGGCCAGCGCGCCGACGCCGACGAAGAACCAGCGCTGCCAGCCGCCGGCCCCGGCCAGGAAACTGAACGCCGCGCCTGGGTTGTGCGCGCGCACCAGGTTGAAGAAGGAGGTGACGCTGCGGCTGTCGCCGAGCTCGAAGGCGCCGACGATCAGGGTCTTGCTGAACTGGTCGGCCAGGACCACCAGCGCCGCCAGGCCCAGCCACAGCGCCAGGCCGCTGCCGGAGCGCGCTCCCGCACGCGCAGCCGGGCGGGCACTCGGCCGCGGCCTAGGCATGCAGGCGCGCTTCGCCGGCGCCGTAGAGGTTGTCGCTGCAGCGCCGGCACAGCCCGGGGTGGGCGGCGTCGTGGCCGACGTCGTCGCGCCAGTGCCAGCAGCGTTCGCATTTGGCGGCGCTGGATGGGCTCACCTGTAGGGTCAGCGTCGGCGCGGGCTGCAGTTCGAGCGCGGAGACGATGAAGACGAACTTCAGGTCCTCGCCCAGCGACTGCAGCAGCGCCAGGTCCTCCGGCGGGGCGCCGATCGCCAGCGTGGCCTGCAGCGAGGAGCCGAGCGCGCCGGTGACGCGCACCGCCTCGATCTCCTTGTTCGCCAGCTCGCGGATCGCGCGCAGGCGTGCCCACTTGGGCAGCAGCGCGGCGTCGCCGCTGTCGAAGTTCCAGAAGGTCTCGGTGAAGATCGACGGGCCATGGCCCACCAGCGCCCAGGCTTCCTCGGCGGTGAAGCTCAGGAAGGGCGCCATCCAGCGCAGCATGGCCTGGGTGATCTGGGCCAGCGCGGTCTGCGCGCTGCGCCGCGCCAGGCTCTTGGGCGCGGTGGTGTAGAGCCTGTCCTTCAGCACGTCGAGGTAGAAGGCGCCCAGGTCCTCGCTGCAGAACACCTGCAGCTTGGCCACCACCGGGTGGAACTCGTAGACCTCGTAGTGGGCCAGCAGCTCGGCCTGGAACTCGGCCGCGCGCGCCAGCGCCCAGCGGTCGATCTCCAGCATCTGCGCCGCCGGCACGGCGTCGCGCGCGGCGTCGAAGTCGGAGGTGTTGGCGAGCAGGAAGCGCAGCGTGATGCGGATGCGGCGGTAGGCGTCGACGACGCGGGCGAGGATCTTGTCGTCGCCGGCGATGTCGCCGCTGTAGTCGCTGGCGGCCACCCACAGGCGCACGATCTCGGCGCCCAGGGTCGAGCTGACCTTCTGCGGCTCGATGCCGTTGCCCAGCGACTTGCTCATCTTGCGGCCCTGGCTGTCGACCGTGAAGCCGTGCGTCAGCAGGCCGCGGTAGGGCGCGCGGTCGTACAGCGCGCAGGCCACCAGCAGCGAGCTGTGGAACCAGCCGCGGTGCTGGTCGTGGCCTTCCAGGTAGAGGTCGGCCTCCGGCCCTTCGCGGTGCCAGCCCTCGGGGTGCTGCTCGCGCAGCACGTGCTGGAAGGTGGAGCCGCTGTCAAACCAGACCTCCAGGATGTCGCTGCTCTTGCGGTAGTGAGGTGCGTCCTCGGGGCCCAGGATCTGCTCGGCGCTGACCCGGCTCCAGGCCTCGATGCCGCCGGCCTCGACGATCTGTGCCGCCTGGTCCAGGATGTCCATGGTGCGCGGGTGCAGATCGCCGGTCTCGCGGTGCAGGAACAGCGGCAGCGGCACGCCCCAGCTGCGCTGGCGGCTGATGCACCAGTCGGGCCGGTGGGCGATCATGTCGCGCAGCCGCGCGCGCCCGTTCTCAGGGTAGAAGCGCGTGTGGTCGATCGCCTCCAGCGCGATCTGGCGCAGGGTGCGCGTGGCCGGGTCGCTGGCGAACACGCCGCGCGTGGACGGGGTCTGCTCGTCCATGCGGATGAACCACTGCGCCGCCGCGCGGTAGATCACCGGCGACTTGTGGCGCCAGCAGTGCGGATAGCTGTGGCTGATGCCGGCGCTGGCCAGCAGCCGGCCGGCGCTGCGCAAGGCCTCGATGACCTGCGGCACCGCTTTCCAGATGTCGAGGCCGCCGAACAGCGGGAAGTCGGCCGCGTAGTGGCCGTCGCCCTGCACCGGGTTCAGGATCTGGTCGTGCGCCAGGCCGTGGGCGACGCAGGAATGGAAGTCGTCCAGGCCGTAGGCCGGCGCGCTGTGGACGATGCCGGTGCCGTCGTCGGCGGTCGCGTAGTCGGCCAGGTAGACCGGCGACAGGCGGTCGTAGCCCGCGTCCACCTGCGCCAGCGGGTGGCGAAAGGCGATGCCGCCGAGGTTTTCGCCGCGCGTCGTCGCCAGCACCTCGCCGGTCGTGCCGTAGCGCTGCAGGCAGGACTCCACCAGCGAGGCGGCGAGCACCAGCAGCCCGCGCCCGCTGCGCACCAGCGCGTAGTCCAGCGCCGGGTTGAGGTTGAGCGCCTGGTTGGCGGGAATGGTCCAGGCGGTGGTGGTCCAGACCACGGCGCTGGCCTCGCCATCGAGCTGCGGCAGGCCGAAGGCAGCCGCCAGCCGCGCCGGCTCGGCGCAGGGGAAGGCCACGTCCACCGTGCTGCTCTTCTTGTCCGCGTACTCGATCTCGAACTCGGCCAGCGAGCTGCCGCAGTCGAAGCACCAGTACACCGGCTTGAGGCCGCGGTAGACGAAGCCGCGCTCCATCACGCGCTTGAAGGCGCGGATCTCGCCCGCCTCGTTGGCCGGGTCCATGGTCGCGTAGCGCCGCTCCCAGTCGCCCAGCACGCCCAGGCGGCGGAAGTCCTTCATCTGCAGCGCGATCTGCTCGGTCGCGTAGGCGCGCGAGCGCGCCTGCATGTCGTCGCGGCTGAGGTGGCGGCCGTGCGCCTTCTCGATCGCGTTCTCGATCGGCAGCCCGTGGCAGTCCCAGCCCGGCACGTACTGGGCGTCGTAGCCGGCGAGCTGGCGCGCCTTCACGATCATGTCCTTGAGCACCTTGTTCACCGCGTGCCCCATGTGGATGGCGCCGTTGGCATAGGGCGGGCCGTCGTGCAGGACGAACAGCGGCGCGCCGCGGCGCGCGTCGCGCAGCCGGCGGTAGATGCCCTCGTCCTGCCAGCGCTGCACCCAGGCCGGCTCGCGCCGGGCCAGGTCGCCGCGCATCGGGAACGGCGTGTCGGGCAGGTTCAGGGTCTGGCGGTACTCGGGGGTGTTCATCGTGGGGGTGCCGGGACGGCAACTCGTTGCGGGGCGACGCGCGGCGGGCGGCGCAGCGGTGGGCCTGGCGGCGGCCCGGATTTCAGCGCGTGGGGCGGCGAATTCGGTCGCGCGTGGTCTGGCGCCGGGTCGACGAATGCGTGCGCGCAGGGCAGCCAGCAGGGGCGGTTGCGGTCGACACCATGGGCCGATTCTATCGGTCGCCCCCCGGGGCGATCGCTGCCAGCGTCGGTCGGGCGCGCGCCGGGTGCGCGGGCCGGGCGCGCGGGCCGGCTGCGCGGGCCGGCTGCGCGGGTCGCCTACGTTTTCCATCGGTTTGAGGATGCGGCCTGCTTCGGCACGGCACAGAGTGGGCCCGGCCGCGGCGCTTCGAACGCGGCAGGACACGATCGACTGGAGGACCGCATGCATCGCAAATCCTGTAGCCGGGCGCGGCGCGCCCACTGGCCGGCCAGCCTTGCGCTGGCTCTCGCCGCCTGTGGCGGCGGCGACCTACCCGATGCCACCGTGAGCGCGGCCGGCGACGCCGCCACCCTGGACTGGCGCAGCAGCGCGCTGGTCGACGTGCTGGCCAACGACAGCGCCAGCCGCGGCACCCTGAGTCTGCTGTCGGTGGAGGCGCCGGCACACGGCACGGCGGTGATCGAAGCCGGCAAGGTGCGCTACACGCCGGTCGCCGGCTGGTTCGGCAGCGACAGCCTGCGCTACACGGTGCGCGCCGACGCCGGTGGTGCCACGGCCAGCGCGACCGTGAGCGTCACGGTGCAGGCCAGGCTGGCCCTGAGCGGCCGCATCACCGATGGCCCGATCGCCGACGCCGCGGTGACGCTGAAGGTCGGCGAGCAGACGCTGGAACTCAGCGCCGACGCCCAGGGCCGCTACGCCACCGAGGTGCTGAGCGCCGACCCCGACGCCTGGGTTCAGCTCAGCGGCCGCAGCCCCGACGGTCGAGTGCGGCTGGTCAGCGTGGTGGGAGCGCTGGCTGCGGTGGCGGCCGCAGACGGTGGCACCGGGGCGGTGGACGCCGCCGCCCTGCCGGCGCTGGACGCCACCCACTGGACGAGCGCCGAGGCTGCCTTGCGCGCGCGCGCCCTGGGTGGTCGACTCCCGGCCAGCGGCGAGGACATGGCTGCCAGCGACGGTGCCCTGGGTGCTGCGCAGCTGCAGTCGCTGGCGACCGCGGTGCGCCTGGTGGCCGACGCCGGCCTGGCCTTGCCCACCGGGGCGGCCGACAGTTTCGCCCTCCTGCTGGACCGCGCCGCCACTCAGACCCTGCTGGCCAACTCGGCCAGCGAGCAGCCCGAAACCTATGCCGCAGCCACCGATGCCGTGCTGGCCAGCGCACCGGCCCCTGCCGGCAGCCCCTGGATGGTCAGCGAGACCCGCCACCTGAGCTACGTCGACGGGGGCAACCCGGTGAGCTCGAGGGATCTCACCCTGACCCTGCAGCCCGACGGGCAGGCCACCATCCATCAGGGTGGTGCTGCCCACGCCGGGCACTGGACCGCCGACGGTGCGGTCTTGACGCTGACCCTGGCAACGCCGACCGAGGACATCGACAGCGACTGCCTGACCGACCCGGTGAGCGGCGACTCCGCGTGCTACGAAACGAGTTGGCGCACGCTGGGCTACCGCCTGCGCGCCGTCGCCGGTGGCAGCGTCCACAAGCCGCAGGTGATGATGGGCACAAGCCACCGCAGCGTCTGGCGCGAGGGCCCGAAAGCAGGGGAGCTGATCTCCGAGTCGGACGGCTCCGACGGCCACCTGGCGGCGATGTTCGATCTCGCCGGCCGCACCGGGGTGGCGGCGGACGAACTGACACCCGGCGCGCGGCTGGCGGGCATCCCCTCGTCCGACACTGCGAATCCGCTGTGGGACAGGCGCGAGGACATCCTGCGCATCGACGGCCCGGGCCGCGCCCACTTCGAGATCGGCGGCCAGGCCGCGAGCTGGTCACTGGACGACGGTTGGCTGACGGTGAGCACGGAAGGCATGGCCGCGCGCCGCTACACCCGGCTGGAACGCGACCCGACCACCGGGCTCGAGTCCTGGATCGGCGCCAGCGTACCGGCCGACGCGGCCGAGCCCTGGGTCTACTACGCCGACCAGAATCTGCTGTTCGCCGATGCCGGCCTGAGCTTCACGACCGGGAACGCAGCGCGGCGCTGGCGTGCCGAGGGCTTCGTCATCGCCGACCCGGCGCAGGGGCTGGAACCGAGCTGTGTGCTGAACCCTGACGGCAGCGCCACCGGCCTCTCCCAGCGCTGGGGCGTGGCGGCCGACGGGACGCTGGAGCTGGTGCGTGTGCGCGCAGGGAAGGACTACCCGCGGCGCTGGATCCCGCTGCGCCGGGTGGGAGAGCACCTGATCGTGCTGGAGCTCGTCGACTTCGGCTATGTGTCGCCCGGCAGCCACGCGCGCCGCATCAACTGGCAGGTCGACCTCGGGCCGGCCGGAAGCTAGGCGCGTTGGGCGCGGCGCGCGGCGAACCAGTCGCGCGCCGCCTGCACGTCGGCGGCGATGCCCTGGCGCAGCGCTTCCAGCGAGGGGTAGGGGCGCTCGTCGTGCAGCTTGTGCAGCAGCTCCACCGCCAGGCTGCGGCCGTAGCCGGCGTCCATCGCCAGCCCGCTGGGCCAGTCCAGGACATGGGTCTCGAGCAGCACGCGGCCGGCGTCCTCGACCGCCGGCCGCACCCCCAGGCTGGACACCGCCGCCAGCGGCTGTGCCGCCAGGCCGCGGATCTGCGAGACGAAGATGCCCATCGCCGCCGGCCGCGGGTGGCCGAAGCGCTGGTTGAGGGTGCGAAAACCCAGCTCGCGGCCCAGCTTGCGCCCGTGCAGGACGCGGCCGCTGATGGTGTAGGGCCGGCCCAGGAACTGCGCCGCGCGCGGCATGTCGCCCTCGGCCAGGGCGGCGCGCACCGCCGAGCTGGACACGCGCAGGCCGTGCACCTCGTAGCTTTGCATGCGCGCGACGTCGAAGCCGCGCCGCCCACCCTCGGCGTCGAGCAGCGCGTAGTCGCCGGCGCGCCGGGCGCCGAAGCGGAAATCGTCACCGACCAGCACGTAGCGCGCCTGCAGGCGCCGCCCCAGCACCTCGTCGATGAAGGCCTGCGGGCTCAGGCCGGCGAGGGCGGCGTCGAAGCGCATCACCATCACCTGCGCCACCCCGCAGCGCGCCAGCTCGGCCAGCTTGTCGCGCGCGCTGGCGATGCGCCGCGGTGCCGCCTCGGGCGTGCCGGCGCGGGCGGCGAAGAAGTCGCGCGGGTGCGGCTCGAAGGTGAGCACCGTGCTCGGCAGGCCGCGGTGGCGCGCCTCGTTGTTGAGCAGCGCCAGCATGGCCTGGTGGCCGCGGTGCACGCCGTCGAAGCTGCCGATGGTGAGCGCGCAGGGGCCGCTGGTGCGGCTGTGGCCGCGCAGGATTCTCATGCGCCGATTATCGAAGCATCGACTTGCTGCGGCTGCAGCCAGCGCCAATGGCCCGCCGGCAGGTCGGGTGGAAGCTGCAGGGCGCCGAAGGCGCTGCGGTGCAAGGCCTCGACCCGGTTGCCGGCGGCGGCCACCATGCGCTTGACCTGGTGGTAGCGGCCTTCGGTGAGCGTGAGCCGCAGCGTCTGGCCGTCCAGCGCCTGCGCGTCGGCGGCGCGCACCGGGTGCGGGTCGTCGGCGAGCACGACGCCATCGCGCAGGGCCTGCAGCTGAACCTCGTCCAGCGGGTGCTTGAGCCTGGCCTCGTAGACCTTGGGCAGGTGGCGCCGCGGGTGGGTCCAGCGGTGGATGAGGGCGCCGTCGTCGGTCAGCAGCAGGACGCCGGTGGTGTCGGTGTCCAGCCGCCCCACCGGCTGCACGCCACGCCGGCGCAGCGGTGGTGGCAGCAGTTCCAGCACGCCGGGATGGTGGCGCGGCTGGCGGCTGCACTCCCAGCCGGCGGGCTTGTTCAGCAGCACCAGGGCCTTGGCGAACACCGGCCACGGCTGGCCGTCGACTTCCAGCCAGCCGGCATCGTCGCAGGCAACCGGGGTTGGCATCGGCACCGTCGCCTGCGGGTCCACGACCACCACCCCGTGCACGCGCACCCGCCCCGTCAGGCACAGCGCGGCGCACTCGCGCCGGCTGCCGAAGCCCTGGCTGAAGAGCACGCCGGCCAGGTTCATGGCGCAGCCGGGCTCATTGCCGCGCTCATTGCCGAACTCATCGCCTGACTCAGCCCCGGGCGAGCGCGCGCGCGCATTCGCTCACCAGCGCCGGGCCGCGGTAGATCAGACCGGTGTAGAGCTGCACCAGGTCGGCGCCGGCGGCGATCTTGGCGCGCGCGTCCTCGCCGCTGAGCACGCCGCCGGCGCCGACGATGGGGAATCCCGGGCCGAGGGCGGCACGCAGGGCGCGGATGACGCGGTTGCTCGCCTCGCGCAGCGGCGCGCCGGAGAGCCCGCCGGCCTCCCCGGCGTGCGCCAGGCCCTGCACCGCGCTGCGCTCGACGGTGGTGTTGGTGGCGATCACGCCGTCCAGCCGGTGGCGCTGCAAGGTGGCGGCGATGAGCGCGATCTGAGCCTCGTCGAGGTCGGGCGCGATCTTCAGAAACATCGGCAGCGCGCGCCCCAGACCCTGGACCAGCTGCGCGCGGCGCGCCGCCAGCGCGCCCAGCAGGACGTCGAGCGCGGCGTCGGACTGCAGCGCGCGCAGGTTCTTGGTGTTCGGGCTGGAGATATTGATGCTCACGTAGTCGGCGTGCGGTGCCACCCCGTCCAGTCCCGCCAGGTAGTCGTCTACCGCGTGCTCGATCGGGGTGGCGGCGTTCTTGCCGATGTTCAGCCCGACGATGCCGCCGCTGGCGCGAAAGCTGTGCGCGCGCCGGACGTGGGCGACGAAGCTGGCCAGGCCCTCGTTGTTGAAGCCCATGCGGTTGATCAGGGCCTGTGCCTGCGGCAGGCGGAACATGCGCGGACGCGGGTTGCCGGGCTGGGCGCGCGGGGTCACGGTGCCGACTTCGATGAAGCCGAATCCCATCGCGCCCAGGCCGTCGATGCAGCGGCCGTTCTTGTCCAGCCCGGCCGCCAGCCCGACCCGGTTGGGAAAGCGCAGCCCGGCCAGCTGGACAGCGTCCTGCACCCGCGGCTGCGCCCACAGGCGCTGGGCGGGCGTGTTCTGCAGCCGGGCGACGGCACCCAGGGTCAGCTCGTGCGCGTGTTCCGGATCGAGCCGGAACAGGAGGGCGCGCGCCAGCGCGTAGGGGATCGGGGCCATGGCCGGCGATTGTGGCCGACCCATAATCCGCCGCATGACGCAGGACGAACTCAAGCGGCTGGTGGCACAGGCGGCGGTGGCCGAGGTGGTCGAGGGCGACTGGCTGGGCGTGGGCACCGGCAGCACGGTGAACCTGTTCATCGACGCTCTGGCCGCTTCCGGGCGGCGTATCCGCGGCGCCGTCAGCAGCAGCGAGGCCAGCAGCGCCAGGCTGCGCGCGCACGGCATCGAGGTGGTGGATGCGGCGGCGGTGCAGCGGCTGCCGGTCTACATCGACGGCGCCGACGAGATCGACCCGCGCGGCCACATGGTCAAGGGCGGCGGCGCCGCGCTCACGCGCGAGAAGATCGTCGCCGACCTTGACGAGCGCTTCGTCTGCATCGCCGACGCCTCCAAGCAGGTCGAGCTGCTGGGCCGATTCCCGCTGCCGGTGGAGGTGATCGCGATGGCGGCACCGCAGATCGCGCGCCGTTTCGCCGCCCTGGGCGGCCAGGCGGCGCTGCGCCTGGGGGTGCTGACCGACAACGGCCACCCGGTGCTCGACGTGAGCGGCCTGCGCATTGCCGACCCGCTGGCGCTGGAAGCCGAGGTCAACCAGTGGCCGGGCGTGGTCACGGTGGGCATCTTTGCCCGCCAGCGCGCCCGCGTCGCGCTGATCGGCACCTCGCAAGGGGTCCGGCGGCTGGATTTCTGATCTACTCTCGGGTTTGCCCCGATCAAGGAGTTTCTTTGGCCAAGCCCAACTACTCGTTCGAAAAACGTCAGCGCGAACTGGCCAAGAAGAAGAAGAAGGAAGAGAAGGCGGCCAAGAAGGCCGCCGGCGGCGAAGGCGACGAGGCGATGAACCCGAACCAGGCGGCGATGGCGCTGCTGCGTTCGCGGGATGGCTCCTCCGACGAGCCGACCGAAGCCTCCGAGGACGTCTCCACGGACGCCGCTGGCCAGGCCGGCCAGGCCGGTTGATCGGGGCCGGACCGGCCGCCTGAACCGTCCTTCTTCGGACGCTCCTGGGCTCTGCCGGGCTCTGCCGGACGCGGCCGCTCAGCCGCGCCGCGCCGCGCGCACCCACCAGCGCGCCGGATCCAGCGCTTGCACCAGCGGCGCCGGCAGCGGCAGCGGGGCACCGGTGACGGTGCTGGCCAGCAGCCGGCCCGCCAGCGGCCCCCAGGTCAGGCCGCGCGATCCCAGGGCGGCCAGCACATACAGGCCCGGCGCGCGTGCGATGCCCGCCAGCCGCGTGCTGGCGACGGCTTCCGGCGCCGGCACCGCACCCACCAGCGGCAGCCGGTCCGGCGCCTTGGCGCGCCAGCCCACGCGGCCGGCGTCGGGCACGGGTGCCGACCAGCCCAGCATCTGCTGCAGCCGGCCGCGGTTGAAGTCGTGGTCGGCGCTGCGCTCGTCGGGGTCTTCGTCGCCCGGCTGCGCGGTGGCGCCGGCGAGCAGGCTGCCGTCGTCGGGCGCGATCAGGTAGCCGCTGCCGGCCAGTGGCAGGCGTGGCCGCGGCGCGCCGGCGGGCGGCGCCGTCCACAGGCTGATCTGGCCGCGCGAACGGCCCAGCCGCCAGCCGGCCCAGGGCGCCAGGCGCGCGGCGTCGGCGGCGTTGGCCAGCACCAGGGTGTCGGCCTGCGCCAGGGGCCGGCCCTGCGCGTCGAGCACGGTCCAGCGCCCGTCCCGATGCTCGATGCGATCGACATCGGCCTCGGTGTCCAGCCGCAAGCCCTGCAGCAGGTGGCCGACCAGTTCGATGGGGGCGACCCAGCCGCCGCCCGGGTAGTGCCAGGCCGGGCGCGCCAGCGCCACGCCGGCCAGCGCCGAGGCCTGTGCCGCGTCCAGCGCCTGCGCGTAGCTCGCCGGCAGGGCGTGCCGCGCCAGCAGGACCTGCATCGCCGCCAGATCGCCGTCGGCCAGCCGCAGCAGGCCGTCGACGCGCCCCGGCACGCCGGCAGCGAGCATGGCCGGCAGCACCTGCGCGGCGTGCAAGGCGGCGGCGCGCAGGGCGCGCGCGTGGGCACCGTCGTCGGCCATCACGACGCCGTGGAAGATGCCGGTGATGCGCCCCTTGGCGGCCGGTGCCTGGGCGCCGCGACGGTCGATCAGGCGCACCGGGCAGCCCAGCGCCGCCAGCTCGTGCGCCGCCCAGGCGCCGGCCAGGCCGGCGCCGAGCACCAGCACCTCGCCCGTCGGCGACGGCGCTGCGGCGCGGTGCATGGTCGGCGGCGGGGCGAAGACGGCGCGCAGGGTCTCGCGCTTGTCGCCCAGCGGCGGCCCGGTCTCGACCCGGAAGCCGGCGCTGCGCAGCCCTTCGCGCACCTGGCGTGCGACGCACCAGGTGGCGGCAGTGGCGCCCGGCGCAGCGCGGCGCGCCATCGCCTGCAGCAGCTCGGGCGTCCACATCTGCGGGTTGCGGTCGGGCGCGAAGCCGTCGAGGTAGAAGGCGTCGGCCTGCAGCCGCAGCTCGCGCCAGACACGCTGCGCGTCGCCGAAGGCCAGCAGCAGACGCACGCGGCCGGCGTCGAGATCGACCAGGTGCCAGCCGGCGAGCAGCGGTGGCCAGGCCTCCAGCAGCGCCCGCGCCAGCGCCGGGTGGGGCGAAGCCTGCAGTGCGCGCGCCAGGTCGGCCCGGGTGGCGGGGTGGCCCTCGACGCCGACGTAGTGCAGGCGCTGGCTGCGCTGCGCGTCCTCGCGCCAGGCGGCCCAGGTGGCGAGGAAGTTCTGGCCGAGGCCGAAACCGTTCTCTGCGATCGTGAAGTCGCTGTGTCCGCGCCAGCGCGCTGGCAACCCGTTGCCGGCCAGGAAGATGGCCTGCGCCTGCGCCTGCGCGCCGATGCGGGCGTGGTAGCGGTCGCCGAAGTCCGGCGCCAGCGGCCCGTCGGCGTCGAAGGCGATGCGCGCCGGGCTCAGTGGACGCTGCGCAGCCATTGCAGCAGGGCTTGGTGCACCGCGTGCAGTGCCCGGTACTCGAGCACGGCGGGGCTCATCGAGGCGAGCGCATCGTGCAGCCGCGCGGCCTGTGCGGTGCTGGTGATCGCCTGTGCCAGCGGGCAGGAGTCGACCTCGATCGTGAACAGCGTCTGCGCCAGCCCCGGCAGCGCGCCCAGTGTCTGGCGCTCGATGCGCCACCAGGCGCCCATCGGCAGGGTGGCGGCGATGTCGGGTGCCCAGCGTGCCGGATCGACGTGACGTGGGTGCGCGTGCAGCCTGGGGTGGCCGCTCACGGTCCAGACGAAGCGCTCGAAGCGCTCGCCGCCCGCCATCAGCGCGAGGATCTGCGCCGCGCTCTCGCGCAGCCGCTGACCGTCGGCAACCGGCGCGTGGACCTCGGCGAATCGCAGTCCGATCTTCTGCGCAGGGGCCCAGTGGGAAGGCAGGCAGACCGCGGTCCAGACCAGGGCGCCGTCGCCGCTGTCGATGATCGCCAGGTCCTCGACGAAGGCCAGCGCCAGCAGCGCGGCGAGTCGCCAGGGTGCCGGCAGGCCGCGCAGGCAGCGCGCGAGCTCGTCACCGCTGCCGAAGCTGCCGCCGCCGAGCTGCTCGACCTCGGCGGCCGCATCGGCGCCCACCGCGGTACCCAGCGACAGCGCGCGTTCGCCGTCCCAGGCGAACCAGTGCGGGTGTTCGGCGGCGGCACGCGCGGCAAGCGCATGCAAGGCGGGCTGCGGGTCGAAGCCGGGCCGGCACTGCAGGGCCAGTTGCGGGAACGCGCCCAGCACCGCCAGCTTCTCGCGCTGGTGGCGCGAGCCGGGGGCGATGGGCGTGAGCTGCGGCGCCTGCGCGTGCAGCCGCCGCAGCCCGGGCTGCATGCGGTGCGGCGCGCGCACCGCGGCGTCGAAGTCAAATCCCATCGGCTTGGCCGCTGACGCGCCGCTCAGCGACGAAAAAAGGGGCAGCCGTGGCTGCCCCTGCGTGATGGCGCGGCACGGCGCTCAGACCCGCTTGCGGTACTCGGCGGTGCGGGTGTCGATCTCGATCTTGTCGCCGTCCTCGACGAACAGCGGCACCGCGATCTCGAAGCCGGTGCCGACGATGCGCGCCGGCTTCATCACCTTGCCCGAGGTGTCGCCCTTGACCGCGGGCTCGGTGTTGATCTCGCGCACCACGGTGGTGGGCATCTCGATCGAGATCGCCTTGCCGTCGTAGAAGGTGACCTCGACGCTCATGCCGTCGTTCAGGTAGTTCAGGGCGTCGCCCATGTTTTCGGCCTCGACCTCGTACTGGTTGTACTCGGTGTCCATGAAGACGTACATCGGGTCGGCGAAGTAGGAGTAGCTGCACTCCTTCTTGTCGAGCACGATCTGCTCCATCTTGTCGTCGGCCTTGAAGACGAGTTCCGCCCCGCCGCCGTTGAGCAGGTTCTTCATCTTCATGCGGACCGTGGCGGCACCGCGACCGCCGCGGCTGTATTCGGTCTTGAGCACGACCATCGGGTCCTTGCCCTGCATGATCACGTTGCCGGCGCGGATTTCCTGTGCGAGTTTCATGGGCGCTGTCCTGGGTGTGGGGCGCGGCTCCAAAGCATGGGTATGCGCCGCGCAAAGCCCCTGATTCTACCGCGCCGCCAGCATTTTGCCGCCGACGAAGCCCAGCAACTGCGTCACGAGATCGGGCTGCGCGGCCAATTCGGCGCGCAGCGCCAGGCTGGCCGCGCGCCAGCGCGCCTCGTCGGGCCAGCGCTCGGGCCAGGGGCCGAAGCCGTTCCAGGCCAGCCACAGTGCGCGCAGATCGGCGTCGGGCTGCAACCGGTCGAGCAAGGCATCCAACTTGGCGCGGTGCACGCCGTCGTGCTGCGGGTAGATGTGCCAGACGAAGGGCGTGCCGGACCAGATGGCGCGCACCAGCGAATCCTCGCCGCGCACGATGGCAAGGTCGGCCGACCACAGCCAGCGGTCGAAGCCCTGCTGGTCGGTGTGCGCCAGCAGGTGCGTGCCAGCGGGCATGGGCTGCAGCGCCTGCGCCGGCCCCGGACACAGCCAGAGCTCGCCGTCGAACGTGGCCGCCAGCCGCGACAGCGCAGGCGACTCGTAGCAGAACACCAGCGCCCGCCGCGGCCCGCCCGGGCGGGCAAAGCCCTCGCGTGCGGCCAGCAGCCCGGGCTCGCGCAGCAGACCGCCGGTGGCGGGCGTGAAGCCGGGGAAGAAGAACCACTTGCTCAGCCCGCCGGGCTGCGGCGAGGGCAGTCCGTGCGCGCGTTCGACCCAGGACTCGGCGCTCAGGTACTCCAGGTTGATCCACACCGGTGGCTGCGCGCGCCGCATGCGCGCCACGAAGCCCGGCGGCGGGTCGCAGCCGAAGGCCTCGATCACCACCTTGCCAGGCTCGACCACGGAGTCGAGTGCGGCGTCGAAGGCACCGACGCGCACGCCGGGCGCGCCCTGCGGCGCCATCCAGGCCAGCGCGCGCGCGTCGTCCACCCACAGGCGTACGTGTTCGCCGCGCGCGCCGAGGTCGGCGGCGAGCCGCCAGCACACGCCGATGTCGCCCCAGTTGTCGATCACCCGGCAGAACACGTCCCAGCGCATGGCGGGATTATCCGAAGCGCCACAATCGGCGCGCGATGCCCGATACCCCTGCCGCACCCGCTGCACCCAGATCTCCCGCTGAAGCCGACCCCCGCGAAGTGCTGCTGGCCGAGGTGGCGGCGCTGCCGACGCTGCCCGGGGTCTACCGCTACTTCGACGCCGCCGACCAGCTGCTGTACGTCGGCAAGGCGCGCAACCTGAAGCGGCGCGTCTCGAGCTACTTCCAGCGCGACCACGGCGGCACGCGCATCGGCAGCATGGTGGGCCGCATCGTGCGCCTGGAGACCACCGTGGTGCGCAGCGAGGCGGAAGCACTGCTGCTCGAGAACAACCTGATCAAGACGTTGAACCCGCGCTTCAACATCCTGTTTCGGGACGACAAGAGCTACCCCTACCTGAAGCTCAGCGGCCGGCCCGGCGATGAGGCCTCGGCCGCCGAGGCTGCGCCGACGCCAGGCCGTTTCGCGCGCCTGGCCTACTACCGCGGCGCGGTCGACCGCCGGCACCGCTACTTCGGCCCCTATCCCAACGCCTGGGCGGTGAAGCAGACCATCCAGCTGCTGCAGAAGGTGTTCCGCCTGCGCACCTGCGAGGACACGGTGTTCCAGCACCGCACCCGGCCCTGCCTGCTGTACCAGATCCGGCGCTGCACGGCGCCCTGCGTGGGCTTCATCTCGGCACCCGACTACGCGCGCGACGTGGGCGACGCCGAACGCTTCCTGCTCGGCGAAGCCGACACCGTGGTCCAGGAGCTGCAGGCGCAGATGATGGCCTGCGCCGAGGCGCTGGACTACGAGCAGGCGGCCGAGCTGCGCAACCGCATCGCCGCGATCTCCAAGGTGCTGCACCAGCAGGCGGTCGAGGAGAGCAGCCTGTCGGCCGTCGAGCGCGACGTGGACATCCTGGCGGTCAAGGTGGCCGGCGGCCGCGCCTGCGTCAACCTGGCGATGGTGCGCGGCGGCCGCCACCTGGGCGACCGCGCCTATTTTCCGGCCCAGGTCGACGAGGCGACCGCGTTCGCTGCCGGTGGCGGCGAGGCGCAGGACGACGTCGCGCCGGCACACCGCCTACCCGAGCAGCAGGTGCTGGAGGCCTTCATCGCCCAGCACTACACGGGGCTGGCGGTGCCGCCGCTGCTCGTGCTCAGCCATCCGATCGACGAGGCCCTGCTGACGGCGTTGGGCGAGGCGGCGGCAACCCGGGTGCGCGCGGTGCACCAGCCGCGCGAACAGCGCCGGATCTGGCTCGAGATGGCGGTCAAGGGGGCGCAGATCGCGCTTGCCAGGCTGCTCGCGCAGGAGGGCTCGCAGCGCGAGCGCACGCGTGCCCTGGCCGAGTCGCTGGACCTGGGTGCCGAGAGCCTGGATGCGCTGCGCATCGAGTGCTTCGACATCAGCCACACCGCGGGCGAGGCGACCCAGGCCTCCTGCGTGGTCTACCAGGAACACGCGATGCAGGCTGCCGAGTACCGGCGCTTCAACATCGCCGGCATCACCCCGGGCGACGACTACGCGGCGATGCGCCAGGTGCTGACGCGCCGCTACGCCAAGCTGGCCGAGGCGGTGGCCGCCGGCGCCAGCAGTGGCCGCCAGCGGCTTCCCGACCTGGTGCTGGTGGACGGCGGACGCGGCCAGGTCGGGGTCGCGCGCGAGGTGTTCGAGGAGCTGGGGCTGGACCTGTCGCTCATCGTCGGCGTCGAGAAGGGCGAGGGGCGCAAGGTCGGGCTGGAGGAGCTGGTGTTCGCCGACGGCCGGCCCAAGCTCGCGCTGGCGCACGATTCGGCGGCCCTGATGCTGGTGGCGCAGATCCGCGACGAAGCGCACCGCTTCGCGATCACCGGCATGCGCGCGCGACGCGCCAAGCTGCGCACCGGCGGCAGCGCGCTGGAGGAGATCCCCGGCGTTGGGCCGCGCAAGCGCGCGCGGCTGTTGCAGCGCTTTGGCGGCCTGCGCGGGGTGGGCAGTGCAAGCGTCGACGAGCTGGCCGGCGTCGATGGCATTTCGCGTCAACTGGCCGAGGAGATCTACCGTGCACTTCATTGAACGCCTGCCGGCCTGGGCGGCACGCGCGGCACTCGCCGGCAGCCTGCTGTGGCTGGCCGGTTGTGCCGGTCTGTCCGCGCCCGGCGCTGGCCGTGGCCCGGCAGTCCGGCCGGGGTCCGAGCCGGCGCCGCAGCCGGCCGCCCCGGGCGATGCACGCGTGGCCCTGCCGCCGCCGCAGCGCGCGCGCGACTGGGACCAGTTCCGCCAGCTGGCGGCGCTGCGCATCGTGGCCGCCAACCCGGGACGCACCTACGACGGCCCGGCACCCGACCCCTTGCTCGCGATCCCGGTGCTGGAGGTCGAGCTCGATGCGCAGGGCGCGGTGCGCCAGGTGCGCGTGATGCGCCACCCCACGCAGGCCAAGGACACGACCCAGCTCGCGATCGACGCCGTGCGGCGCGCCGGCCCCTTCGGCTCGGTGGCGCACCTGCCGCCGCCCTGGAAGTTCGTCGAGGTCTTTCTGTTCGACGACGAGCGGCGCTTCAAGCCGCGCACGCTGGACGCGCTGGACGAGTAGAACGACCCGGCGCAAAAGGCGCCGTCGGGATGACCGGCGGCGCGCCTGCACCGACCCGTCCTCGCGCAGAATCGCCCCATGTTCCTCACCCTGCCGACCCTGCTGACCTGGGCCCGCATCATCGCGATCCCGCTCATCGTCGGCGTGTTCTACCTGCCGCTGGACGCGGCCACGCGCAACCTGGTGGCGACCGCGATGTTCATCGTCTTCGCGCTCACCGACTGGGCCGACGGCTGGCTGGCGCGCAAGCTCAACCAGACCTCGGCCTTCGGCGCCTTCCTCGATCCGGTGGCCGACAAGTTCCTGGTCTGCGCCTCGCTGCTGGTGCTGGTGCACCTGGACCGCGCCGACGTCTTCGTCGCCCTCATCATCATCGGGCGCGAGATCGCAATCTCCGCGCTGCGCGAGTGGATGGCGCAGATCGGCGCCTCGCGCAGCGTCGCAGTGCACATCCTGGGCAAGGCCAAGACCATGGTGCAGATGGTGGCCATCCCCTTCCTGCTCTACGACGGCTCGCTGTTCGGTCTGCTGGACACCCGCATCTGGGGCGGGGTGCTGATCTGGGCCGCGGCGGTGCTCACCGTGTGGTCCATGGTCTATTACCTGCAGCGTGCGCTGCCGGAGATCCGCGCTAAGGTCCGATGAGCGCAACCGTGTCGCCATGGGTACGCGCCATGCCGGCGGTCTTCGTCCTCATCTGGAGCACCGGTTTCATCGTCGCTCGCTACGGCATGCCGCACGCGCCGCCGCTGAGCTTCCTGTCCTGGCGCTACGCGATCTCGGTGCTCGCCTTCGGCGTCTGGATCGCCTTCACCCGCCCGCGCTGGCCGCAGGGGCGGGCGCAGTGGGGCTGGCTGGCGCTGGTGGGTGCGCTCATGCACGGTGGCTACCTGGGCGGCGTGTGGGCGTCGGTGAAGCTGGGGCTGGGGGCCGGCACCTCGGCGCTCATCGTCGGCCTGCAGCCGGTGTTGACCGCGATCTGGATGGCCTGGATGGGCAGCGAGCATCGTGTCTCGGCACGCCAGTGGCTGGGCCTGGCGCTCGGCCTGGCCGGACTGCTGCTGGTGGTCTGGCGCAAGCTGGGCGTGGGCGAGGTGAACCTCGCCAACCTGTCGCTGGCGCTGCTGGCGCTGGCCTGCATCACCGTCGGCACCCTGGTGCAGAAGGCCAGGGTGCGGCCGTGCGACGTGCGCACCGCCAATACCGTGCAGTTGCTCGCCGCGTTCGCGCTCACGCTGCCGCTGGCGCTGTGGCTGGAGAGCGAGCCGGTGCGGCCACACCCGGAACTGATAGGCGCCATGGCCTGGTCGGTGTTCGGGCTCACCCTGGGCGGCAGTTCGCTGCTGTACCTGCTGATCCAGCGCGGCGCGGCGACCCAGGTCAGCAGCCTGATGTACCTGGTTCCGCCCTGCACGGCGCTGATGGGCTGGGCGCTGTTTGCCGAGGCGCTCGGCGCCACCGTCCTGATCGGCCTGGCGCTGACCGCCCTCGGCGTGGCGCTGGTGGTGCGTGCGCCACTGGGGTCAACCCCG
>CAUJJP010000024.1 GCA_963205525.1 Pseudomonadota bacterium
GCCGACGGCAACCGGGTGACGGCGGCGGACGTGGGCCTGCAGCCCGCCGACGGCGACGACGGCGCCGCCGAGCCGCTGGACCTGCGCAGCGCCCGCGAAGCCGCCGAACGCAAGGCGATCGCGGCGGCGCTGGCGCGGGCGGCGGGCAACGTCGCGAAAGCGGCAGAATTGCTCGGGGTGAGCCGGCCCACGCTCTACGACCTGATGGGCAGGCTTTCGATTCGACAGCAGGTCGAAGCCGGCAACTGAGCGGCGATCGCGTTGCCGCATGACGGCCCACGTCCGGTGCGGCCCGGAGGCTCGAATGGAATTCTTCTTGACGCCCGCGCGTCGCGCGGTGGCTGTGGCGCTTTTTGCGCTGACTGCGGTCGCCTGCAGCGACAAGGCACCCACCGATCCGGCGCAAGCCGCACGCGCGGCGATCGCCAAAGGCGAGCTGCGCGAGGCGACGGTGCAACTGAAATCCGCCATCCAGAGCGCGCCGCAATCCGGCGAGTTCCGCTACCTGATGGGCTTGGTCCTCCTTGGTCAGGGCGATTCCAGCGGCGCGATCGTCGAGTTGCGCAAGGCCGAAGAGCTGGGCGGAGCGCCCGACGCGGTCACCGCTGCATTGGCGCGCGCGCTTGCGGCGGCCGGGCGCTACAAGGAAGTCGTCGACGCCTACGCCGGCACCACGCTGGCGGACGCACCCGCACAGGCCGAGCTTCAGACGGCGCTTGCGGCGGCCTGGCTGGGCTTGCGCTCCGCGGACAAGGCGGCACTGGCCGCAGCCAAGGCCGTCGCTGCCGTGCCCGATTTCGGGCCCGCGCTGTTGATCGAAAGCCGCATCGCCGCCAGCAACAAGCAGTTGGACGAAGCCCTCGCGCTGGCCGATCGCGCCGCGGCGCGCGGCCCGCGCGCTGGCGAAGCCCAGCTCTACCGCGCCTGGTTGCTGCTGCGGGGCAAGCGCGACCCGCTGGCGGCCGTGGCCGCATTCGAAGCGGCGGCCAAGGACAAGGAGACGGAGCTCGCCGCACGGGTCTGGCTCGTGCAGTTGCAGGTTCAGGCGAAGAATCTCGCCCAGGCCAAGGAGCAGGTTTCGCGGCTGCAGCAGGCCTTTCCGAACCATCCCAGCACGGTCTTCGCCGCCGCGGTACTGGCATTCGCGGAAAAGGACTACGTCAAGGCCGGCGCCTTGGCCGAGAGTCTGCTCAAGCTCGCGCCCGGCAGCGCGCCGCTGCTGGTGCTCTCCGGCGCTGCGCACCTGCGCCAGGGCGAACTGGCTTCGGCGGAGTCCAAGCTCGGGCGCGTCGTTCAGACGAATGAGGATGTTCCGGATGCGCGCCGACTCCTTGGCGAAACCTATCTGCGCACGGGGCAGCCGGACAAGGCGCTGGCAGCGCTGGAGCCGCTGATCGAACGGCGCACCGACGCCGAGGCCTTGATGCTCGGGGCGCAGGCGCGGCTGCAGAAGAACGACGCCGGCGGCGCCGAGGACTTGTTCGAACTGGCCGCCAAGCTCAAACCGGACGACGTCCAGGTCCAGACCTCGCTGGCCTTGATGGACCTCGGCAAGGGCAAGCCGGAAGCGGCCTTTTCGGCACTGCAGCAGTTGGCCGACCGCGATTCCGGCACCACGGCGGACATGGCGCTGATCAGCGCGCACCTTCGCCGTGGCGAGCATCAGGCTGCGCTGGAAGCAATCGCCCGGCTGGAGAAGAAGCTGCCGGGCAAGCCGATGCCGCTGCACGTGCGCGGCATCGCCCTGCTGGGCAAGGGCGACATGGACGCGGCGAGGCAGGCCTTCGCGGCGGCACTGGCCGCGGATCCCGGCTACTACGCCGCCACGGCCGGGCTGGTCTCGCTCGACATGGCGCAGGGCAAGGCCGAGGAAGCCCAGCGCATGCTGGAAGCGGTGCTGGTGAAGACGCCCACCAACGCAGCCGCACGGATGGCGCTGATCGACGTGCTGCGCTCCCGCGGCGCCGCGCCGGACGTGATCGAGCGCGCGATCGACGCCGCGGTTCGTCAGAGTCCGACGGAGCCTGACCCCTACCTTGCCAAGATCGCGCATGTCGCCAGGATTCGTGGCCCCAAGGAGGCGGCGGGCGAGGCGCAGATCGCGCTCGCTGCCCTTCCGAACAACCCTCAGATCCTCGACGCTGCGGGGCTGGCGCTGGCTGCGGCCGGTGACCAACAGCAGGCGATAGTCGTCTTCAACCGCCTGGCCTCGGCTGCGCCGCGGACGACCTTGCCCTATCTGCGTCTGGCTGAGCTGTACAGCCGACGCGGCATGCGCGCGGAGACCGCGACGATGCTCGATCGCGCCTTCGAGGTCGCACCCGAGTCGACCGAAGTGCACCGAGCGATGCTGGCCCACGCGACGCGAACGAAAGATTACAAGCCGGTGCTCATCGCAGCGAAGGCGTTGCAGAAGAAGGCGCCGCAGGCCGCTGCCGGCTTTCTTCTCGAAGGGGCTGCGGAAGCGTCGCGCAAAGCCTGGCCAGCGGCCTTGACGGCCTACCAGTCCGCGCTCGACAAGCCGGGCACGCCCGGCGAGGCCGAGCGTTCCTACTACGCAACCCTCAAGCGCGCCGGGCAGACGCAGAAGGCCGAGCGCTTCGCGGCGGAGTGGCTAAGCCAGCACCCGAAGGACGTGCACCTGCGTGGCCTGCTCGGCAGCGACGCCCTGGCGGCGGGACGCAAGGCAGACGCCGAGCGGTACTTCCGCGAGATCGTGGAAATCGCGCCGCGCAGCCTGCCGGCGCTCAACAACCTCGCCTGGCTGCTGGCCGAGCGAGGTGATGAGGCAGCGTTGTCGATTGCCGAACGCGCGTACGCACTCGCTCCAGCACAGCCCGAGATCATCGATACCTATGCCAAGACGCTGGAGTCCAGCGGTCAGCTTGATCGAGCGATTGCGCTCCAGCGTAGCGCGGTGCATGTGCGACCGGACCGCTCGGCCTATCGCCTCAGCCTCGCAAGGATGCTGGTCAAGGCAGGGGACAAGCCAGCGGCGCGACGCGAACTGGATCAACTGGGGGCTCCCGCGGTCGGCGAGGTGGACCAAGCAGAACTTGCCGCCCTCAGATCCGCACTTGCGCGCTGAGACCAAACCGCCTTCCCAGGAGCGTCGGTGGCCTGCACTGGAGCGATGGATTCTCCAGCCGCTGGTCGTTGCGCGAGGTTGGCCCTGAAGGCGTGGGCAGGCGCCAAGGGTCCCTGCCGAGCTGCGGGCGCGTCGCGGGACGCGGTGCCCATGACTGACCCACGGGTCTACGGGGTGTGTCTTAGCGTCAGCAGGGTGAGGCGGCAGTGTGAGGGCAGCGTCGGAAAATCTTACACTTGCGCCCGAAGGAAGTCATACGAAATTCCTAACTCGTTGTTTTTGGCTGAAAAACTCAGTGTGGCACGCGGTGTGCTATCTACTTCAGTGTCTGCTCAGTCTTTAGCCTCATCGGGGTGCTGGGCTCAACAAGGAGTGTGAAATGGTCAAGAAACTTCTGAGTGTTGCTGCAGCATCGTTGGCACTGTTCGCAGGCGCAGCGCAAGCCGATCTCGTGATCGACAGCTTTACGGTTGGTCAATCGGCGGCTGTCGACTTCGGTGGAGGCGCGGTCTGGTCCGCGTCGACGTCGGGCAACGCCTCGATCCTCGGTGGGCAACGCGACATTTACGCCAAGAAGATCTCGGGGCCGGGTATCGTGAGCGCACTGGTCGATACAAGCCTCAACACCTTCAACTTCAGCCAAGACACGAATACCGCCGGTACGGGCCTGCTGCGCTACGATGGCGCCAACACCGCCGCAGCGATCGACACGGCCGGCTTGGGCGCCCAAGATTTCACGCAGTTCGGCACCGGGGTGACCTTCACGTTCAAGTCCGATTCGCTGTATGTCGATCCGATGACGACGCCGTTGGTTGTTCCCTTCGTCATCTCGATCGAGGTCTGGGGAACCGGTGGGTCGGCTTACACCAGTATTAGCCAGATCGCCTACGCAACCTACGGCAACTACGTAAGCGACACGATTCTCTTCAGCGAACTGGGTTGGTCGAACACGGGTTTCGATTGGACCTCGGTGAGTGCGATGCAGATCGGTTTCAATACCGGGTCGCCGGTCGCTATCGATGTCGACGTGTCGATCACCGCGCCCACGGCAATCCCTGAGCCTGGCTCCATCGCGCTTGCCGGCTTGGCCCTGCTGGGGCTTGGCGCTGCGCGTCGCCGCAAGGCAAGCTGATCTGGTGTCGCCCCGCTGTCGGGGCAATTGACAAAAAAGGCCCGACCTGTGTCGGGCCATTTTTTTGCCTCGCGTGACTGGTGTGCAGGGCTCGCCGCGGTAGAGGTCCGGCGACGTTTTCGGTACTTCACGAGAACGATCCCCCCGCCCATGGCCCCCGTTGCCGGCCTCAGCGCGATCCACAAGTCCTACCGCATGGCCGACCTCACCGTGCCCGTGCTGCAGGGCATCGATGTCGAGATCCGGCCGGCCTGCTTCACGGTGCTGCTTGCTGCGGCGGGTGTGCGGGCGGCTGGTATCGAGTCGCTGGCCCAGCAAGTGGACCGGTCGTTTCTGGCTGAACTGCGCCGTGCATGGCGTGGTGCCGGGTGAACTGCGGTCGTTGACGCGACCCGGCCGCCTTTCTTGTAGTCCGGGGGGCGATAGTCGCAGTGCGCGTCGTTAGACTCGGGCAACGCCGAGAACTCCCGACGAGAACCGCCCCAAACCCATGGTCCTCCCCGTTGCCGGCCTCAGCGCGATCCACAAGTCCTACCGCATGGACGACGTCACCGTGCCCGTGCTGCAGGGCATCGACGTCGAGATCCGGCCGGCCTACTTCACGGTGCTGCTCGGGCCTTCGGGCAGC
>CAUJJP010000025.1 GCA_963205525.1 Pseudomonadota bacterium
TGCGCCAGCTGCGCCACAACGAGGCGCTGCTGTCGGCCATCCGCTGCCGCCTGCACCTGGTGGCCGGCCGGCGCGAGGACCGGCTGGTGTTCGACCTGCAGAACGCGGTGGCCGAATCCTTCGGCCTGCGGCACCGCGTGGGTGCCGACGGCCGCGTGCTGCTGCGCGCCAGCGAGGTGCTGATGCGCCGCTACTACTGGGCCGCCAAGGCGGTGACCCAGCTCAACCAGATCCTGCTGCAGAACCTCGAAGAGCACCTGCGCGCCGCCCACGGTGAGCCGGCGCCGGCGCTGCGGCGCATCAACGAGCGCTTCTTCGACCGCGACGGCCTGATCGAGGTGGCCAGCGACGAGCTGTACCAGCGCCAGCCGCACGCGGTGCTGGAAACCTTTTTGCTCTACACCCAGACGCCCGGCGTCAAGGGCCTGTCGGCGCGCACCCTGCGCGCGCTGTACAACGCGCGCGGCGTGATGAACCACGCCTTCCGCGCCGACCCGGTCAACCGCCGGACCTTCCTGGCCATCCTGCAGCAGCCGCAGGGCATCACCCACGCCCTGCGGCTGATGAACCAGACCTCGGTGCTGGGGCGCACGCTGTGGGTGTTCCGGCGCATCGTCGGGCAGATGCAGCACGACCTGTTCCACGTCTACACGGTGGACCAGCACATCCTGATGGTGCTGCGCAACGTGCGGCGCTTCTTCATGGCCGAGCACGCGCACGAATACCCGTTCTGCTCGCAGCTGGCCGCTGGCTGGGACAAGCCCTGGCTGCTCTACGTGGCGGCGCTGTTTCACGACATCGCCAAGGGCCGCGGGGGCGATCATTCGCGCCTGGGCGCGCGCGAGGTGCGGCGCTTTTGCGCCGACCACGGCGTGCGCGGCGCCGACGCCGATCTGCTGGAGTTCCTGGTGCGCGAGCACCTGAGCATGAGCCGCATCGCGCAGAACGAGGATCTGAGCGAGCCCGAGGTGATCGCCGCCTTCGCGCGCCAGGTCGGCAACGAGCGCCAGCTGACCGCGCTGTACCTGCTGACGGTGGCCGACCTGCGCGGCACCAGCCCCAAGGTGTGGAACGCCTGGAAGGGCAAGCTGCTGGAAGACCTGTACCGCCTGACGGTGCGCAGCCTGGGCGGACGCGCGCCCGACGCCGACGCCGTGATCGAGGCACGCAAGCGCCAGGCGCTGCGCGAGCTCACGCCCGCCGGCGGCCCGCGCGCGCTGCCGCCACCGCTGTGGGAGCAGCTGCAGGTGAGCTACTTCATGCGCCACGACGCCGGCGACATTGCCTGGCACGCGCGTGAACTGTCCCCCTCGAACGCTATCGAAAACGAAGCTGCCGGCGCACACCCGGAGCCGCGCAGCGCCCCGGAACACCTGCACACCACGGTGCGCGCGCGCCTGTCGCCGGTGGGCGAAGGCCTGCAGGTGCTGGTGCACGCCAGCGACCGCGCCGACCTGTTCGCGCGCATCTGCGGCTGGTTCGAGCGCAGTGGCTATTCCATCCTGGACGCCAAGATCCACACCACGCGCGACGGCTGGGCGCTGGACACCTTCCAGATCGTGCGCCCCGAGGCACCGGAGGACTACACGGAATTCATCGACGCCGTGCACGCCGAGCTGCCGCCCGCCATCGACAGCCAGGGCGCGCTGCCGGCGCCGCGCCTGGGCCGGCTGTCGCGCCGCGTGCGCAGCTTTCCGGTGGCGCCGCGCGTCGACCTGCGGCCCGACGAGAAAGGCCAGCGCTGGCTGCTGTCGGTCACCGCCAGCGACCGCATGGGCCTGCTCTACGGCATCGCGCGCGTGCTGGCGGCGCACCAGATCGACGTCGAGCTGGCCAAGATCACCACCCTGGGCGAGCGCGTGGAAGACAGTTTTCTGCTGCAGGGCGCGCAACTGCAGCACGCGCGCACCCAGCTGGCCATCGAGCAGGAGCTGCTGGACGTGCTGGAGCCAGCCTGATCGATCCTGATTTGATAGCTGTTGGCGCACGCTGGACGGCGGTTTAAGCCCTGTTTCATGCTGAAACCGCAGAGCGGTGCGCAAGGTCCCGGTCGCCTGGCGGCTACCATTACGGGTTTTCCCGCAGCGTGCCACGGCGCGCTGGCCTTCGATTCCTCTCAACGAGCTTGTCCATGAACCCGTTTCTGACCCCGTCCCGCCGCCTGCTGCTGGCCAGCGCCGCCGCCACCGCCCTGCTGTGGGGCTGCGGCAAGACCGAGACCCCGGCCCCGGCCGCCACCGAGCCTGCCGCGCCCCCGGCGGCCGCCGCGCCGGCGCTGCCCGCCAAGATCGTCATCGGCCTGGACGACAACTTCCCGCCCATGGGCTTTCGCGACGACAAGAACCAGCTGGTCGGCTTCGACATCGACCTGGCGCGCGAAGCGGCCAAGCGCCTGGGCGTCGAGGTCGAGTTCAAGCCCATCGACTGGAACGCCAAGGAGGCCGAGCTGACGGGCAAGCGCGTGGACGCGCTGTGGAACGGCCTGACCATCACCGAGGAGCGCAAGAAGAACATCGCCTTCACCGCGCCCTACATGGAAAACCACCAGATCATCGTCGTCAAGGGCGATTCGTCCATCAAGACCAAGGCCGACATGGCCGGCAAGCTGATCGGCGTGCAGGACGGCAGCAGCGCCGTCGACGCCATCACCAGGGACGAGGCCACCGCCAGGAGCTTCAAGGACTTGAAGAAGTACGGCGACAACGTCACCGCCCTGATGGACCTGAGCGCCGGCCGCGTCGACGCCGTGGTGCTGGACGAGGTGGTGGGCCGCTACTACACCGCCAAGAAGCCGGGCGAGTACGTGGTCCTGGAAGACAACTTCGGCACCGAGGACTACGGCGTCGGCCTGCGCCTGGAAGACACCGAGCTGCACGCCCGCATCGACAAGGCGCTGGCCGACATGAAGCAGGACGGCAGCGGCGCCCGGATCGCCGAGCAGTGGTTCGGCAAGAACATCCTGAAATGAGACACCCCCGTGGCTCCACTCGCTGCGCGATGTTGCGCCTCCCCCCTCAAGGGGGCGCAGCCTGTGGCCAGGGAAACCCCGGCCACGGCTGCCGCTGGGATGGCCTGCTCCGCGGCCACGTGACTCGTTACGGGTCAACCACCTGACCCCCCAAAACCGCACCCGCATCGGTGATGGACTACCTGCTGCGCATCCTGCCCCCGCTGCTGGACGG
>CAUJJP010000026.1 GCA_963205525.1 Pseudomonadota bacterium
GGTGCGCCAGACCTCCCCCGGCGGCACGATCCGCGTGCTCGCCACCAATCTGGACTCGCACCGCGTCCCGGCCCACGCCTTCGCCGAGCTGTATCACCAGCGCTGGCGCATCGAGGAGGCGTTCAAGCGGCTCAAGCACCGGCTGCATCTGGAGGCCGTCTCGGGTTTGAGCCAACACGCGCTGAACATCGACGTGGCCGCCAAGGTCGGTGGATTGGGGCCAGGGCCAACCGGGCACGCTGCCCGGCCGCGCCACAATCGCCGCGATGGACGCCCCCCTGACGCTGCTGGTCGACGGTTCGAGCTATCTGTACCGCGCCTACCACGCGCTGCCCGACCTGCGTTCGCCTTCCGGCTTCCCGACCGGTGCCATCCACGGCATGGTGGCGATGCTCAAGGCGCTGCGCGAGCAGTACCCGGCGGCGCAGGGCGCCTGCGTGTTCGACGCCAGCGGCCCGACCTTCCGCGACCAGTGGTATCCGGCCTACAAGGCCAACCGCTCGCCGATGCCGGACGATCTGCGGGCGCAGATCGCGCCCATCCACGAGGTGGTGCGGCTGCTCGGCTGGACGGTGCTGGTGGTGCCCGGCATTGAGGCCGACGACGCCATCGGCACCCTGGCACGGCGCGTGGCGACGGGCGGCGGCCAGGTGCTGATCTCCACCGGCGACAAGGACCTGGCACAGCTGGTGACGCCGCAGGTCAGGCTCATCAACACGATGGCGCGGCCGCCCGAACGGCTGGATGCGGCCGGGGTGCAGGCCAAGTTCGGTGTCCCGCCCGAGCGCATCGTCGACTACCTGACCCTGGTCGGCGACGCGGTGGACAACGTGCCGGGGGTGGACAAGGTGGGTGCCAAGACGGCGGCCAAATGGCTCGCCGAGTACGGCAGTCTGGACGCGGTGCTGGCCGCCGCGCCGGACATGAAGGGCGTGGTCGGGCAGAACCTGCGTGCCGCGCTGGACTGGCTGCCCACCGCGCGCCGGCTGGTCACGGTGGCGACCGACTGCGATCTGGGCGAACACCTGCCCGGCTGGCCGGCGCTGGACGCGCTGGCGCTGCGGCCGGTGCAGCGCCCTGAGCTGCTGGCCTTCTACGAGCAGCATGGTTTTCGCAGCTGGGGGCGCGAGCTGGCCGCGGCGCTGGCCGCGGATCCGGGGGCCGATCCGGGGGCCGGTATGGGCGCCGGCATGGGCATCGAGGCCGGCGCGGTGTCCGCGGCCGCCGCATGCGACCAGCCCGCGCCGGCCGCAGCGACCGCGCTCGCCTTCGACTACGAGACCGTCACCACCCACGAGCGGCTCGCGCACTGGCTGCAGCGCCTGCAGGCGGCCGAGCTGGCGGCGGTGGACACCGAAACCGATTCGCTGGACCCGCTGGTGGCACGCATCGTCGGCATCAGCTTCGCCGTCGAGCCCGGGCGCGCGGCCTATGTGCCCACCGGCCACGCCGGCCCCGACGCGCCCGTCCAGCTGCCGCTGCCGGAGGTGCTGGCCACCCTGCGGCCCTGGCTGGAGGACGCGGCGCGGCCCAAGGTCGGGCAGAACCTGAAGTACGACCTCCACGTCCTCGCCAACCACGGGGTGACGCTGCGCGGTGTCGCCCACGACACGATGCTGCAAAGCTATGTGCTGGAGCCGCATCTCGGCCACGGGCTGGAGAAGCTGGCCGAGCGCCACCTCGGCCGGCGCGGCCTGAGCTACGAGGACCTGTGCGGCAAGGGCGTGCACCAAATCCCGTTTGCCCAGGTCGACGTGGCGCGCGCCACCCGCTACAGCGGCGAGGACAGCGAGATGGCGCTGCAGCTGCACGGCCTGCTGTGGCCGCGGCTGCAGGCGCAGGGCCGGCTGGCCGCGGTGTACGCCGAGATCGAGATGCCGGCGATGCGGGTGCTGCAGCGCATCGAGCGCCACGGCGTGCTGATCGACGCCGCGGTGCTGGCGGCGCAAAGCCGCGACCTCGCCGAACGCATGCTGGCGCTGGAGCGCCAGGCCTACGAGATCGCCGGCCAGCCCTTCAACCTCGGCAGTCCCAAGCAGATCGGCGAGATCCTGTTCGGCCGCCTGGGCCTGCCGGTGAAGAAGAAGACCGCCAGCGGCAGCCCGAGCACCGACGAGGAGGTGCTGCAGGCGCTGGCCGCCGACTATCCGCTGCCGGCGCGCATCCTCGAGCACCGCAGCCTGGCCAAGCTCAAGGGCACATACACCGACAAGCTGCCGGCCATGGTCAACCCCGCCACCGGCCGCGTGCACACCAACTACGCGCAGGCGGTGGCGGTCACCGGCCGGCTCGCGAGCAACGACCCCAACCTGCAGAACATCCCGATCCGCACCGCCGAGGGCCGGCGCGTGCGCGAGGCCTTCGTCGCGCCGCCCGGGCACCGCATCGTCTCGGCCGACTACAGCCAGATCGAGCTGCGCATCATGGCCCACATCAGCGAGGACCCGGCACTGCTGCGCGCCTTCGCGCTCGGCGTGGACGTGCACCGCGCCACCGCCAGCGAGGTCTTCGGCGTGCCGCTGGAGGCGGTCAGCGCCGAGCAGCGGCGCTACGCCAAGGTGATCAACTTCGGCCTCATCTACGGCATGGGCGCGTTCGGGCTGGCGAGCAACCTGGGCATAGAGCAGAAGGCGGCGCGCGACTACATCGACCGCTACTTCACGCGCTTTGCCGGCGTGCGCCGCTACATGGACCAGACCAAGGCCAGGGCCGCCGAGCAGGGCTATGTCGAGACCTGGTTCGGGCGCCGCGTCTGGCTGCCCGACATCCGCGGCGGCAACGGCCCGCGGCGCGCGGCGGCCGAGCGGCAGGCGATCAACGCGCCCATGCAGGGCACGGCGGCCGACCTCATCAAGCTGGCGATGATCCAGGTCCAGCAGGTGCTGGACGAGCAGCAGCGGGCGACCCGCATGATCATGCAGGTGCACGACGAGCTGGTGTTCGAGGTCCCCGAGGCCGAACTGGCCTGGGTGCGCGAGGTGGTGCCGGGGCTGATGGCCTCGGTGGCCACGCTGAAGGTGCCGCTGCTCGCCGAGCTGGGCGAGGGCGCGAACTGGGACGAGGCGCATTGATGCGCGCCGCCGCTTGCGCGAGCACGCTGGCGATCCTGGCCGGCTGTGCGGTGCCGGGGGTGGACACGTTCTCCGAGCCGCCGCCGCCGGTGCATCGCAGCGAGCGCTTCGACGCCGCCGCGGTGCACGCCCGGCGCTACGAGCTGGGGGCGCAGGCGGTCTGCGAAGGCGCGCGCCGGGCCCTGCTCGGCCAGGGCTATGTGCTCACCCGCAACGAGCGCGCGGTGCTGGTGGGCAGCAAGTTCTTCCAGCCCGACCGCGAGCACCACGTGGAGCTCAAGCTGCAGGTCAGCTGCGTGCCGGTGGACGACAGCGACCGCGCCGCCAACGCCTACGTCACCGCCTGGGAGGACCAGTACGTGGTGAAGAAGTCGAGCAACTCGTCCAGCCTGGGGGTGTGCGCGCTGGGCTCGATATCGCTGCCGGTGGGGGGCAGCGAGGACTCGCTGGTCAAGGTGGGCGTGATGACGGTGCGCGACGCCGCCTTCTACGAGCGCCTGCACGCGCTCATCGCGCGCGTGCTGGCGGCCGAGCGCTGAGCCGGCGCGGGTGACGCCGGGGGGTCCACCGGCCCCGGCTGTACCACCCGCCGCGCCGTCCGCTGTGCCGTCCGCTGCGCCACAATGCCGGGTTTTCCCGCGCCCCGCCCGCCCTGCCGATGCCAGACCTGTTCGATCCGCCTGCCGACCATGATGCCGGGAACGACGCTGGCAAGGGCTCCGGAAGCGGTCCCGCCGACGACGCGATCACCCTCGCGCACTACGCCGAGCGCGCCTACCTGGAGTACGCGCTGTCGGTCGTGAAGGGGCGCGCCCTGCCCGACGTCTGCGACGGCTGCAAGCCGGTGCAGCGGCGCATCCTGTACGCCATGCAGCGCATGGGGCTGGGGCATGGCGGCTCCGGCGCACCCAAGCCGGTGAAGAGCGCGCGCGTGGTCGGCGACGTGCTCGGGCGCTTCCATCCGCACGGTGACCAGGCGGCCTACGACGCGCTGGTGCGCATGGCGCAGGACTTCAGCCAGCGCTACCCGCTGATCGACGGCCAGGGCAACTTCGGCAGCCGCGACGGCGACGGCGCGGCGGCGATGCGCTACACCGAGGCGCGGCTGGCGCCGATCGCGCGGCTGCTGCTCGACGAGATCGACGAGGGCACGGTCGACTACCAGCCCAACTACGACGGCTCCACGAGCGAGCCGCGCCAGCTGCCCGCGCGCCTGCCCTTCGTCTTGCTCAACGGCGCGAGCGGGATCGCGGTCGGGCTCGCCACCGAGATCCCCAGCCACAACCTGCGCGAGGTGGCGGCGGCCGCGGTGGCCTTGATCCGTGACGAGGCGCTCGCCGACGACGCGCTGTTCGAGCTCCTGCCCGGCCCCGACTACCCCGGCGGCGGCCAGCTCATCAGCAGCGCGGCGGAGATCCGCAGCGCCTACCTCAGCGGCCGTGGCAGCCTGAAGCTGCGCGCGCGCTGGACGGTGGAGGATCTTGCGCGCGGCCAGTGGCAGCTGGTGGTCAACGAGCTGCCACCCGGCACCAGCGCGCAGAAGGTGCTGGAGGAGATCGAGGAGCTGAGCAACCCCAAGCCGCGCGCCGGCAAGAAGGCGCTCACTCAGGAGCAGCAGCAGCTCAAGGCCGGCGTGCTGGCGGTGCTGGACGCGGTGCGCGACGAATCGGGCAAGGAGGCCGCGGTGCGGCTGGTGTTCGAGCCGCGCAGCCGCAGCGTCGAGGTCGGCGAGCTGGTGGGCACGCTGCTCGCCCACACCAGCCTGGAGTGCAGCGCGAGCGTCAACCTGACCATGGTCGGCGCCGACGGCCGTCCGCTGCAAAAAAGCCTGCGCCAGATGCTGGGCGAGTGGATAGGCTTTCGGCAGGCCACGCTCGCGCGCCGCACCCGGCACCGGCTGGACAAGGTGGTCGACCGCATCCACGTGCTGGAGGGCCGGCAGCTGGTGCTGCTGAACATCGACGAGGTGATACGCATCATCCGCGCCGCCGACGAGCCCCGGCCGGCGCTGATCGAGCGTTTCGCGCTCAGCGAACGCCAGGCCGACGACATCCTGGAGATCCGGCTGCGCCAGCTCGCTCGCCTGGAGGCGATCCGCATCGAGCAGGAACTCTCGGAGCTGCGCGCCGAGCAGGCCCGGCTGGGCGAGGTCCTGGCCAGCCCGGCGGTGCTGCGCCGCCTGCTGGTGCGCGAGATCGAGGCCGACGCCAAGACGCACGGCGACGCCCGCCGCACCCTCATCCAGCCCGAGCAGCGTGCGCAGGCCGAGCTGCGCGTGGTCGACGAGCCGGTCACCGTGGTGGTCAGCGCCAAGGGCTGGGTGCGCGCGCTCAAGGGGCACGAGGTCGACCCCGCGGCGCTGCAGTTCAAGACCGGCGACGCCCTGCTGGGCGTGCACCGCTGCCGCAGCGTCGACCCGCTGATCGTGTTCGGCAGCAACGGCCGCGTCTACAGCGTGGCGGTGTCGACCCTGCCCGGCGGGCGCGGCGACGGCGCGCCCATCACCTCGCTCATCGAGCTGGAGACCGGCAGCCGGCCGCTGCACTACCTGGCGGCGGCGGGCGCGACCCGGCTCGTGCTCGCCGGCAGCGGCGGCTGCGGACTGCTGGCACAGGTGGCCGACCTGGTGACGCGCCAGCGCGGCGGCAAGACCTTTCTCAGCCTGGAAGGCGACGAGCAGCCGCTGGCGCCGGCCACGCTGGCGCAGGACGAGGCCGCGGGCCTGCTGCTGGCCTGCCTGGCGCAAAGCGGCGAGCACGGCGGGCGGCTGCTGCTGTTCCCGCTCGACGAGCTCAAGCACCAGCCCAAGGGCGGGCGCGGGCTGACGCTGATCGACCTCGACGCGCACGACCGCCTGCTCGCCGTCGCCTGCGTGAGCAACCAGCTCGTCGTCCACGGCACGGCGCTGCGCGGCGGCAAGCCCAAGGAGGAAGTGCTGCGTGGCGCCGCGCTGCAGGCCCACCTCGGACGGCGCGCGCGCAAAGGCAAGGCGGTGGAAGGACTGAAGGCGCCGCGCCTCCTGTCGCTGCCGGCCTGATCCCGGTCGGGGGACGGATCAGCTGCGGCGCAGCGGCCGCCACCAGCCCAGCGCGCCGTAGGCCAGCACCGAGGTGCCCAGCCAGCCGGCGGCGTAGACGGCGGCGATCAGGAACCAGTCGGCCGGCCCGCCGGCGTCGGTGAAGCCGGACGACGAGACCTTGGCCATGAGCACCAGCGCCAGCGCGCCGCCGAGCAGCCCCAGCAGTTCGGCCTGCACGACGCGGCGCGCAGGCAGGCGCCGCTCACGCCACAGCAGGGCGGCGAAAGCCGCACTGCCGGCCAGCGCAAGCAGCAGCAGCAGCCACAGCAGCGGGCCCATCATCTCCTGCAGCACGGCCAGGAAGACCAGCGGATCGAGTTCCTTCATCGTCGTTCCTCGGTGGTGGTTCAGGCGCGTCCGCGCAGCATGCTCAGGTAGGTGGGCTTGAGCGCCATGGTCTTCATCACCCAGCTGATCCACAGCTCTTCCAGCGGCGCGATGAGGCCGGGGAAGGACGGCGTCAGGTTGTCCCGGTAGTCGAACTCGATCAGCATCGCGCGCCCGAGGCGGGTGATCAGCGGGCACGAGGTGTAGCCGTCGTAGCGCGCCTGCGAGCTGCCGCCCGCGATGTCGGCCAGCAGGTGCTCCACCGCCACCGGCACCTGCCATTTCACGCTCGCCGCGGTCTTGCCCTTGGGCACGCCGGCCACGTCGCCGACGCCGAACACGTTCGGGTAGCGCCGGTGGCGCAGGGTGTGGCGATCCACCTCCATCCAGCCATCGGCCGCCCACGGCCCTTCCTGCCAGGGCAGCGGGCTGGCGCGCACGGCGGCCGGCGCACGCATGGGCGGGATCACGTTGATGAAGTCGTAGCGCTGCTCGACCGCACCGCCCGGGGTGGCGAAGGTGGCGATCTGGCGCTCGATGTCGATCGCCTGCAGCACGTGCTCGGTGCGCGTGCGGATGGCGCGCTCCTCGAACAGCATGCGCACCTTCTCCGACACGATGGGCACGCTGAAGAAGGCCTTGTTGTGGGCGTGGTAGATCAGTTCCGAGCGGCCGCGCGTGCCGCGCCGACGCAGGTGGTCGTCGCTGATGAAGGCGTACTTCAGCGGCGCGCCGGCACACTTCATCTCGCTGGCCGGGCGGCTGAAGATGCCGACACCGCCGGTGTCGGCGAAGGTCGACAGCGCGCGCCAGGTGGCCGCTGCCGCCTGCGGGCTGTGGTACACGCTGCCCAGGCCCTTGCTGCCGATGCGGCTGCTGTCCATGCCGGCGATGGCGGCGTAATTCAGCTCCAGCCCGGCGGCGACGAGCAGGAAGTCGTAGCCGACCGAGCGCCCGTCCTCGGTGACCAGCTTGCGCGCCTCGGGGTCGATCTCGGCCACCCGTGCCTGCAGCCACTGAACACCGGCGGGCAGGTACTCCGCGGTCGTCGAGACCACGTAGTCGGCCGGCTTGATGCCGCCGGCCACCAGGGTCAGCCCCGGCTGGTACAGGTGCTCCTTGCGCGCATCGATGACCGTGATGCGCGCACCCTGCAGCTGCGCCGCCAGCCGCGAGGCCGCGCTCAGCCCGGCCGCACCGGCACCGACGATCACGATCTGCGCGCTGCTGCGCAGCGTCTGGACGGCGCGCGCCGGCACGGCGCTCATGGCGGGGGCCAGCGCCAGTGCGGCCAGCAGCTGCCGGCGCTGGGGCAAGGCCACGCGGGCGCGGGCGGATGTCTCTTGGCTCGGGCTCTTCATGTCGGCGTCCTCCCGTTCTGTTCGGCCAGGGCTCTTTATATACCCATATAGGTATACGAGTGATCTGCGGCGAATTGTGGGTGCCGGGATGCGCCGACGGTGCAACCGTGACGCTTGCCACGTGCCCGCACGGCACGACGCCTGCGGCCCTCAAACCGAGGGTGCAGCCTGCGCGGGCGGTCCCCAGAATGGGTCATCGTTTCAACTGCTTACACCCATGAAAACCTCTGATTTGAGCGCCCTGGCGCGCCGGCTGATCGCCCTCATGGCGGGTATGGCGGCGGGCGCGGCCAGCGCCGGCAGCTTGACCATGAACGGCTGGCTGTTCGGCGCCGGCCATGCGGTGAACGTCTCCAGTCCCGACTACAGCGGTGCGGCGGGCGGCTTCAGCGGCCGGCTCAGCGGGATGGCGGACGACCGCTTCAACCTGGATGCGGTCGAGCTGTACTGCGTCGACCTCGCCCAGACGATCAACATCAATGCCGGCACCACCTACAGCGTCAAGCTGGGCGACGAAGCCGGTGCGGCGACCTTCAGCATCCGCCCGGTGGCCGATGTCTTCGGCAACGTGCGCGCGCTGCGCCTGGCACGCCTGATCAGCTTCGCCGAGTCCGCACCCGCGCTGGTGGGCAGTTCGCAGCGCTCGGCCTCGCTGCAGCTGGCGATCTGGAATCTCGTCTACGACACGGACGTCAGCGTCAGCAACGGCCCTGGCGGCGCGGGCGGCCTGTTCAGCGACACCAGCGCACGGCGCAGCTGGGCCGACCACCTGCTGACCGGGTCCAGCGCCTACGAGATCGACCGCGAGCTCTACGTCATGCAGTCGGATGGCCGCCAGGACCAGTTGTTCTGGCTCGATGCGAACGCTGTGCCCGAGCCTGCGAGTCTGGCGCTGGCGCTGCTGGGGCTGGGCGCGGCCGGCTTGGCGCGGCGGCGCGGCTGATCAGACCGGCGTCGAGCGCCCGGTGAGCTGGCGCGTGATCAGGCCGCGCACCAGGCCGCCCAGGCCGGGTGCCTGCGCTGCCAGCTTGAGCACCGCCGGGCGCAGGGCGCGTGCCAGCGGGCGTTCGTCGGTGAACAGCCCGACCACCAGGTTGGTGCCCTGGTAGATCGGCCAGGTGTGGCGCCGGTGCTCGGCGTCGTAGGCGGCCAGGGCGGCGTCCAGCGGGCGCCGCTGCAGCTCGCGCGCCAGCACCTCCACGCCGTAGAGCCCGAAGTTGAAGCCGTGGGCGGTGACCGGGTGCATGCCGACCGCGGCGTCGCCGACGAGGGCAAAGCGCGGCCCGCTGAAGCGCTGCGCATAGACGCCCACCAGCGGGTAGTGGTGGCGCGGCCCGCTGGCCTGCAGCGTGCCCAGCACGCCGCCGCTGGCAGCCTGCACGCGCGCGGCGAAGCCGGCGTCGTCCAGCGCCAGCCAGCTCGCGGCCTGGCTGGCATTGACCGTCACCACCGCCGAGCTGCAGCCGCCGTTCAGGGGCAGCAGGGCCAGCGTGTGGCCGTAGCGGAAGCACTCCCAGGCGATGCCGTGGTTGGCCTGGCTGTGGGCGACGCGGCCGACCACCACGCTGCGCCCGAAGTCGTGCATCGCCGCGCCGATGCCGGCCAGGCGGCGCAGGGCCGAGAAGCGGCTGTCGGCGGCCACCGCCCAGGCCGCGCGGCGCTGGCTGCCGTCGCCCAGGCTCAGGGTGACGCCGTGCTCGTCGCGCGCCAGGGCGCTGACCTCGACCCCGCACTCCACGCGCACCGCAGGGCGTGCGCCGGCCGCGGCCCAGCCCGCTTCGCGCAGCCGGTGGTTGGGCACCAGCCAGCCCAGGGGCTCGCGCACGCCCGGGCCGAAGCGCAGGCTGGCCGGCTTGTCGCCGTCGGCGACACGGGCCTCGTTGAGCGGCGCGATGTCGGCGGCCGGCAGCCGATCCCACCAGCCCAGGCTTTGCAGGATGCTGCGCGCGCGATGGGTGAGGGCGATCTCGCGCCCGTCCTCGGCCGGCGCTGCGAGTGCGGCCAGCGGCTGGCGCTCCAGCACCAGCGGGCGCTGGCCGATGTCCGCCAGCGCCGCCGCCAGCGCCAGGCCGGCGGGCCCGGCGCCGACGATCAGCACGTCGGCGTCGAACAGATCGCTGCGGGTCGACGTCATCGGGCCGCCATCTTCGCCATCTCCGCCATCGTTGCCTTCACCGCCTGCGCAGCGCCAGGCCCATGGCGAGCGCGATGGCGATGAACAGCATCCCGCTCCAGGCCTCGTAGGGCAGGCCGAACAGGTCGACCTTGGCCTCGGCGCAGGTGGCGGTGGCCATGAACAGATCGGGCCAGCGCCCGTCCAGGCCGCTCGCGGCCATGAGGCGGTCGGCCAGCGTGAGGTCGCAGGAGTCGGCGCTGGCGGCGACGAAGTGCTGCCACAGCGCGGCCGCCAGCCCGCTCAGGGCCAGCAGGCCGGCGAGGGCGACACCGGCGGCCGGCCAGAGCAGGCCGAGCACGGCCGCGGCGGCGATGGCGACGAAGACCAGCCGCTGCAGCACGCACCAGGGGCAGGGCTGCATGTCCCAGTGATGCTGGGTCCACCAGGCGGCGCCGATCGCAGCCAGCGCCAGCAGCGCCGTGAGGGCGAGCAACGCCCGTCTTGCGCCGGTGCTCACTTCAGCTCGGCGATGAGCTCGATCTCGACGCAGGCGCCGAGCGGGATCTGCGCCACGCCGAAGGCGCTGCGCGCGTGGGCCCCGACCTCGGGGCCGAAGACCTCGGCCAGCAACTCCGAGCAGCCATTGGTCACCAGGTGCTGCTCGGTGAAGCTGGCCGTGCTGTTGACCAGGCTCATCACCTTGACGATGCGCGCGACGTTCGCCAGATCGCCGCCGGCCGCGACCTGCAGCGTGCCCATGAGATCGATCGCCACCGCGCGCGCGGCGGCCTTGCCTTCTTCGGTCGCCATCGTCAGTCCGAGCTGGCCGACCCAGGGCTTGCCGTCCTTGCGTGCGATGTGGCCGGAGAGGAAGACCAGCTTGCCGCTGCGCACAAAGGGCACGTAGGCGGCGGCGGGCACAGCCAGCGGTGGCAGGGTGATGCCGAGGGCCTGCAGGCGGGCGGAGATGGACATGGCAGCGGCTGGGTTGGAAGCAGGGCCCCGATCCTACCGTCCATGGCAGCGCACCGGCCCGGTGACGGCCTTGCTGCAGGCATGCCCTCCTACACTGCCCCGATGCAGGTGCACACCGGGCTGGACACGGGCTGGCGGCTGGCGCTGGCGGGCGCCGCCATCCTCGGCGGCACTGCGGCCCAGTTGCAGCGTGCCGAGCTCCTGCCGACCGCGATCGCGCTTGCCGGGCTGGTGAGCGGCCTGTTGCTGTGCCTGTTGGGCGTGGCGCTGCGCATCGCCGCTCGCCGCCGCCCCCGGGGATCGCGGCTTGCCGGGATCGCCGGGATCGCCGGGGTGGTCGGCCCGGCCGCCTTGATCGGGCTGGTCGGACTGGGGCTGGCCGCCTTTTCGCTCACCGAGCTGCGCGCCGGTGGGCGGCTGACGGACCGTCTGCCGGCCGCGATGCAAGGCCGCGACCTCCTGCTCGTCGGCCGCATCACCGGCCTGCCGCAGCCCACGCCGCAGGCGACCCGCTTCGAGTTCAAGGTCGAACAGGCGCCGGCCGGTGTGCCCGCGCGCCTGTCGCTGAGCTGGTTTCGCGCGGACGACGCCCGTGCGGCCCAGGCGCCCGAGCTGGTGCCGGGCCAGCGCTGGGCGTTCACGGTGCGCCTGAAGCAGCCGCACGGCAGCCTGAACCCGCACGGCTTCGACCTCGAACTGTGGATGTTCGAGCGCGGGCTGGGAGCCGGCGGCTATGTGCGCGACAGCGCGGCCACGCCGGCGCGGCTGCTTGCCGCGCCGCAGGGCGCCTGGATGGACCGTGCCCGCCACGGCTTGCGCGCCGCCATCCAGGCGCGCGTGGACGATGCGCGCGCCGCCGGCGTGCTGGCGGCGCTGGTGGTGGGCGACCAGGGGGCGATCGCGCGCGCCGACTGGGACCTGTTCCGCAACACCGGGGTCGCCCACCTGATGGCCATCAGCGGCCTGCACGTGACCATGTTCGCCTGGCTGGCGGCGGCGCTGCTGGGGCGCGCCTGGCGCTGCTCCACGCGCGCCATGCTGGCGCTGCCGGCGCCGGTGGCGGCGCGCTGGGGCGGCCTGCTGCTCGCCGCGGCCTATGCGCTGCTGGCCGGCTGGGGCGTGCCGGCGCAGCGCACCCTGTGCATGCTGGCGGTGGTGGCCGGCGTGCAGCAGGCCGGGCTGCGCTGGCCGGGGCCATTCGTGCTCCTGGTGGCGGCGCTGGTGGTGGCGCTGCTCGACCCCTGGGCCTTGCTGCAGCCAGGCTTCTGGCTGTCCTTCGGCGCCGTCGGCCTGCTCATGCTCGGCGGCGCGCAGGCGCCGCGCACGGGCCGCACTGACACGCGCTGGGCGCGTCTGCGTGCCGCGCTGGCGAGCGGGCTGCGCACGCAGGCGGTGGCCAGCATCGGCCTGGCGCCGCTGACGCTGCTGTTCTTCCAGCAGGTTTCGCTGGTGGGCTTTTTCGCCAACCTGGTGGCGATTCCGCTCGTCACCCTGCTCATCACGCCGCTGGCGCTGGCCGGTGCCCTGCTGCCGCCGCTGTGGACGCTGGCGGCGGCGGCGGTGCAGCTCCTGGTGGCGCTGCTGCAGCCCTTGGGCGAATGGCCGCTGTGGCAGGCGGCCGCGGCGCCCGGCTGGGCGCTGGCGGCGGGCCTGCTGGGCGCGACGCTGCTGGTGCTGCGCCTGCCCTGGCGGCTGCGCTGGCTGGGCCTGCCATTGCTGCTGCCCATGCTGGCGCCGCTGCCGCCGCGCCCGCCGCAGGGGCGCTTCGAGCTGGTGGCGGTGGACGTCGGCCAGGGCACGGCGGTGCTGCTGCGCACGCGCGCCCACCTGCTGGTCTACGACAGCGGCCCGCGCTGGTCGCCCGAGTCCGACGCCGGCGACCGCATCCTGCGGCCCCTGCTGCGCGCGCGCGGTGAGACCCGGATCGACGCCCTCGTGCTCAGCCACCGCGACAGCGACCACACCGGCGGCGCGCCAAGCCTGTTCGAGCTGACGCCGGCCCAGGTCTGGAGTTCGCTGGACGATGCGCAGCCGCTGCGCGCGGCGATGGCGGCACGCGGGCTGCCGCACCGGCCCTGCCGGGCGGGCGAGTCCTGGCACTGGGACGGGGTGCAGTTCCGCTGGCTGCATCCCCCGCAGCCGGATGCGCGGGCGCGCCCCAACACCCAGTCCTGTGTCCTGCGTGTGACCGATGCCGACGGCACCCGGGTGCTGCTCAGCGGCGACATCGAGGCCGCGCAGGAGGCGGTGCTGGCGCTTGGCGCGGACCCCGATGCCTTGCGCGCCGATGCCCTGATGGTGCCGCACCACGGCAGCCGTACCTCGTCCAGCGCCGTCTTCCTGGACCGCGTGGCGCCGCGCCTGGCCTTCGTGCAGGCCGCCTACCGCAGCCGTTTCGGCCACCCGGCGCCCGAGGTGCTGGCGCGCTACGCCGAACGCGGCATCACCGTCATCCGCAGCGACCGCTGCGGCGCCTGGACCTGGGACGGCCGCGGTGACGGCACCTGCGCGCGCCAGGCCGGGCGCCGCTACTGGCAGCACCGGGTGGCCGATGGGCTGGCGCAGCCGCCGCCGGACTGAGTCTCACAGCGCCTGCCGCACCGCCTCCCCCAGCGCAAGCACGGCGCGTGCGTAGTAGCTCGATCGGTTGTAGCGCGTGAGGACGAAGAAGTTCTGCGTGCCGGCGATGTAGCTCGGCGCGTCGGCGCCGTTGTCCACGCTCACCAGCGCCAGCAGGCCGGTGTGCGCCTGTGCCGGCGGCGCCAGCTGCGCGCCGGCGGCCTGCATCGCGGCGGCGTCGAAGCTGGGCACGATGTCCGGGGCCAGCAGGCGCGCACGCTCGGCGGCGTCGGCGGGTGGCGTCACCGGGTAGGCGACCGCCATGTCGCGCTGCCAGCCGTGCTGGGCCAGGAAGTGGGCGACGCTGCCGATGGCGTCCGCCGCGCTGGCGCCGAGGTCGATGTGGCCGTCGCCGTCGAAGTCCAGCGCGTGGCGGTTGATGCTGCCGGGCATGAACTGCGGCAGCCCGATCGCGCCCGCGAACGATCCCTCGAGTGCGGTCGCCGGCACGCCCTCGCGGCGTGCCAGGATCAGCAGCTGCGCCAGCTCGTCCTGGAAGAAGGCGCTGCGGTCGCTGCGCCCGGGCGGGAAGTCGAAAGCCAGCGTCGCCAGCACGTCCAGGCTGCGGAAGCGGCCCATGATGCGGCCGTAGTAGGTCTCCACGCCGACGATGCCGACCACGATCTCGGCCGGCACGCCGAAGCGCTGCTCGGCGCGCGCCAGGGCGTCGCTGTGGGCGCGCCAGAACGCGACCCCGGCGGCGATGCGCTGCGGCTCGACGAAACGGTCGCGGTAGGCGTTCCAGTTCTTGGCCTGGCCGGCGGGCGGCGGCATCACCAGCTTGCGCGCGGCAGGCTGCAGCCTGGCCTCGCGCAACTGCCCCAGCACCCACTGGACGTCCCAGTCCTGGCGCTCGGCCAGCGCGGCGGCGTAGCTGCGCACCTCGGGGCGCTGGTCGTAGCGCATGGAGGCGGAAGGGGCAGCGGCCGGGGCAGCGGTCTTCTTCGCGCTGGCGGGCGTGCTGCAGGCGGCGGGCAGCAGGCACAGTGCGGCGATGGACAAGGCGATGCGCAAGGGCATCGCGCGATCATAGAAGGCGCTTGGTAGAAGGCGCTTCGTCCCCGGCCCTGGCCGCCAGCGTGGCCGGCGCGGCCGCGGTGCGAGGCTCAGCCGCGGTTGATCTCGACCTCGCCCTCGATCTCCACCGGGATGTCGAACGGCAGCTCGGCCATCCCCACCGCGCTGCGTGCGTGCGCCCCGCGCTGCGGGCCCCAGAGCTCGACGATCAGCTCCGAGAAGCCGTTGATCACCAGCGGCTGGCGGTTGAAGCCGGGTGCGGAGTTGACCATGCCGAACACGCGCACCCAGCACTCGATGCGGTCCAGCGAGCCGAGCGCGCGCGCCAGGCTGCCGAGCATGGCCAGGGCGGTCAGGCGTGCCGCCGCCTGGCCTTGCTCCAGGCTCAGCTCGCGTCCGAGCTTGCCCAGGGGCTGCGCCAGGCTGCCGTCGGCCAGCGTCGGGCCATGGCCGGAGATCAGCGCCCGCTGGCCCACCACGCGCACCCAGGGGAAGGGCAGCTTGACGCCAGGTGGCTGCTGCACCGGGGCCGGCAGGCTCAGGCCCATGGCGCGCAAGCGGGCTTCGATCTTGGACATCTGCGCTCTCCTCCTCGAGGGTCTGTGCCGCTCGCACGGCGGCGATGGCGGCGATGGTGGCGATGGCAGCGACGGCGGCGCTGCAGGCCGCCCGGGGACGGACGACCCGGCGCGCAGTCTGACAGAGCATGCGCGCCACGGCCCGCGCTCGGCTGCTGCGGGCGCCGCCGGCACAGCCGGCTCCTACAATCCGAGGATGGCGGGATCGACCTTCGGCGAACTGTTTCGCGTCACCAATTTCGGCGAAAGCCACGGCCCGGCGATCGGTTGCGTGATCGACGGCTGCCCGCCCGGGCTGGCCTTGGCCGAGTCCGACATCCAGCCCGACCTCGACCGCCGCCGCCCCGGCACCAGCCGCCACGTGACGCAGCGCAACGAGGCCGACACGGTGGAGATCCTCTCCGGCGTCTACGAGGGCCTGAGCACCGGCACCCCGATCGCGCTGCTGATACGCAACCAGGACCAGCGCAGCGGCGACTACGGCAACCTGCTGGACACCTTCCGCCCCGGCCACGCCGACTACACCTACTGGCGCCGCTACGGCCATCGCGACCCGCGTGGCGGCGGCCGCAGCAGCGCGCGCCTGACCGCGCCCATGGTCGCTGCCGGCGCGGTGGCCAAGAAGTGGTTGCGGCAGACGCACGGCACCACCGTGCTGGGCTGGATGAGCGCGCTCGGCGAGATCGAGATTCCCTTCGAGGACGAGGCGCAGATCCCGCTGAACCCCTTCTTCGCCCCCAGCGCGGCGATCGTGCCGGCGCTGGAGGCGCACATGGACGCGCTGCGCCGGGCCGGCGACAGTTGCGGCGCGCGCATCGAGCTGCGCGCGCGCGGCGTGCCGGTGGGCCTGGGCGAGCCGCTGTACGACAAGCTCGACGCCGACATCGCCTACGCCATGATGGGCATCAACGCGGTGAAGGCGGTGGAGATCGGCGACGGCTTCGGCGTCGTCGCCCAGCGCGGCAGCTACCACGGCGATGCGCTGACGCCCCAGGGATTCGCCAGCAACCATGCCGGGGGGGTGCTCGGCGGCATCAGCAGCGGCCAGGACCTGGTCGTGCGCATGGCGGTCAAGCCGACGAGCTCGATCCGCCTGCCCAAACCCTCGATAGACCGCGCCGGCCAGCCGACCGTGATCCAGACCCTGGGCCGCCACGACCCCTGCGTCGGCATCCGCGCCACCCCGATCGCCGAGGCCATGCTGGCGCTGGTGCTGATCGACCACGCGCTGCGCCTGCGCGCGCAGTGCGCCGACGTGCGGCTGCCGCTGCCGCCGATCCCCGCCCAGGCCGCAGACCCCGCTTCATGAGCACCTTGCGGGCGGGCCCGGGCCTCGGCCGGTGAACGCGACCCCGCCGGACCGGCACGCCAGCGCCCCGCCGGGCCGGCAGACGAGCGCCCCGCTCGGTCGGCCGGAAAGCGCCCCGCTGGGCCGCTTCGCGGCCGTCTGGTTCTGCTACTTCGCCGCCATCGGGCTGTACAACCCCTATGCGCCGCTGTGGTTCAAGGAGCTCGGCTGGTCGACGCTGGCGATCGGCGGCCTGGCGTCGGCGATCGCCTGGACGCGCGTCATCGCGCCCTACGGCTGGGGCTGGTGGGGCGACCGCAGCGGCCGGCGCAGCCAAGTCGTGCGCTGGGCCGCGGGGCTGTCGGCGCTGGCCGCCGCCGGGCTCTGGCTGTGGCCCTCGCCGGCCACGGTGGCGGTGTTCGCGGTCCTGCTCTTCCTCGCCAACGGTGGCGTGGTGCCACTGTCGGAGGCGGCGCTGGCGCAGCAGATCCGCAGCGGCGGCAGGCTGGACTTCGCGCGCTACGGCCGGGTGCGGCTGTGGGGCTCGCTCGGCTTCGTGGTCTCGGTGGCGTCCTGCGGCCTGGTCTTCGAGTGGATAGGCATCGGCCACTTCGCCTGGCTGGTCACCGCCGGCTTCGGCCTGCTGTGGCTGGCCACGCTGCGCCTGCCCGAGGGCGTGGCCGCCAGCACCGACGGGCATGCGGTGCCCGCCGTCCACCGCGTGCTGCGGCGTCCGGCGGTGGCCTGGTTCTTTGCCGGCGTCGCGCTCACGGTGCTGGCGCACACCGCGCTCTACACCTTCTTCTCGCTCTATCTCAGCGAGATGGGGCACGGCGAGGGCATGGTCGGCCTCGCCTGGGGGGTGGCGGTGAGCTTCGAGGTTGCCTTCTTCTGGGCCCAGGGCCGGGTCTTCGGCCGCCTGGCGCCCATCGTCTGGCTGCAGCTGGCGGCGCTGGTGACGGCGCTGCGCTTCGGCCTCACCGCCGCCTTCGGCGCCTGGCTCGCCGTGCTGCTGCTGGTGCAGGCGCTGCACGCGGTCAGCTTCGCGGCCCAGCACGCCGCCTGCATCGCGATGGTCGATCATTTCTTCCCGGGCCGGCTGCGCGCGCGCGGCCAGGCCTTGTACTCGGTGCTCGGCTACGGGCTGCCGGGGGTGCTGGGCGGGGTGGCGGGCGGCTGGCTGGGCGAGCGCGCCGGCTTTGCGGCCGTGTTCTGGGTCGCGGCGGCGATCGGGCTGCTGTCCTTCGCGGTGCTGCGCCGGGCGGCGCGCCATCTGGCCGCCGAGCATCTGGCCGCCGAGCCGGGATAGCGCCCGCGTTCCGCGACGGCGCAGCCGACCGCGGCTCGCCACGCCCTTCAGCCGCGGCCGGCACGGCCGATATGCCGTCGATGGATGCGCCAGAAACCGATGTTCGCCCCCGGCCCTGGGTCCTGCCCTGGTGGCAGGCTGTGGCCGGCCAGGCGGCGGTGGCGGGCGCGGCGCTGTGGGATGGGCCGATCGCCGCCGGCGCCGCCGCGCTGCTGGCAAGCGCCGTGCTCGCCGTCAGCGCCCGGGCCGGTCGCCGCCGGATCCCTGCCGCGCTGCCCGCGCAGTCCAGCGCCGCCGCAGCCGGTGAGCTGCCAGCCAGCGGCGCCGCGCCCGGTCAGGATCAGGCCACCCGGCCCGGACCAGCGACGCCAGCAAACCCGCCATCACCCGCGTTCGTGATGCCGGCCGCGGACGACACCGTGATCGTCTTCCGCCCGCTGCGCAGCCTGCCCGAGCTGCAGTTGCGCGGCATGGAGGCCGAACTGCGCTGGCGCCACCCGGCGCAGGGGATGCTGGCCGCGCCCGACTGGCCGCAGCCGCTGGCGCCGACGCTGGCCGCCATCCTGCTCGAACGCTGGCTCGCCGCCGCGTTCGCTCAGTTCGCGCGCTGGCTGCCGCTGCTGCAGGCGCGTGGCGGAGCCAGCCTGTGGCTGCGCCTGCCGGCGCCCCTGCTGGCGCTGGACGACCTCGTGCCGCGCCTGACCAAGGCCCTGGCGGCGCAGGCGCTGGACCCACAGCTGATCGTGTTGCGGGTGCCGCTGCAGGTGTCGGGGCGGCGCGCCGAACTGCCGCCCGTGGTGCCGGCCCTGCAGGCGCTGGGGGTGACGATCGCGGTCGACGCCTTCGGTGCCGGCGGTGTCTCGCTGACCCACCTGGACCGGCTGCCGGTGCGCACCGTGTGTCTGGCGCCGTCCTTCGTCGAGCGCGCCGGCCCGACGACGCCGCAGCGCTGGGTGGTCGAGTCGACCGCCAGGCTGGCGCGTTCGCTGGGCATGAGCACGCTCGCGGAAGGCCTGAACCAGGACAGCCAGGTGCTGGCGCTGGCGGTGATGGGCTGCGATCTGGGCGTCGGCGAAGTCTGCGGACCCTGGCTGGAGGCCGACCAGTGGCAGCAGCGCTGGGCCGGCGTGCAGCCGGTGGCCGCAGGCTGAGCGACCGAGCGGCTGAGCGGCCGAGCGGCTGAGCGGCCGAGCGGCCGAGGGCCAGAGCGGCGAACCGGGCCGCAGCGCCGGGTGCCGTCGGCGCCGGCTGCAGCCGGTCATGGGCAGAGCGCCGTTCGTCGCCTGCCCGTCGCGCGGTGGCGGCACCCTTCCTACACTGGCGCCCACATCGATTACAGGCGCTGGCCGCTGCAGGCAGGACGGCGCACGAGACATCCATGAGAAAGATCTGGCTCATCGGCGCCGGCCTGGCGCTGGCCGTGGCGGGCGGCTTCACCGTCTTCGGCAGCCGGCTGGCTGGTCAGGACGGCCCGGCGCAGGAGAAGACCGAGGTGCTGCCGCCGCTGAGCTTCAGCGCCAGCGAGGTGGCGCAGCCCCGGCTCATGTCCATGCCGACCGAGCTCGTCTTCTCCGGCCCGCTGGTGGCGCCCGGCAGCGCGGTGCTGCGCGCGCGCGCCGCCGGCACCCTGACCACGCTCTCGGTGGCCGAGGGCGAGCGCGTGCGCGCCGGCCAGGTGCTCGGCCACGTCGACCTCGCCGAGGTGGCGAGCCGGGTCGCCGAGCGCGAGGCCAACGTCGCCGCGGCGCGCGCCGCACTGGCGCAGGCGCAGCGCACGCAGGCGCAGAACGAGCGCCTGGCGGGCCAGCAGTTCATCTCCACCGCGGCGCTGGACGCCTCGCGCGCCGGCCTGCAGACCGCGCAGGCGCAGCTGGACGCGGCCCTGGCCGCCACCGCGGCGAGCCGGGTCGCGCTGCGCGAGGCGACGCTGGTGGCGCCGATCGCCGGCATCGTCGCCAAGCGCCTGGCCTTGCCGGGCGAGAAGCTGGCGGTCGAGCAGCCGGTGCTGAGCATCGTCGACCTGCGCCGGCTCGAGCTTGCCGCCAGCGTCGGCACCCACGAGGTCGCGCGCCTGGCCCCCGGCATGCCGGTGCAGCTGCAGGTGGAAGGCGTGGACCAGGCGCTCGCCGGGCAGATCGCGCGCATCGCGCCCGCCGCCGAGCCGGGGACGCGGGTGATCGGCGTCACCATCGCCCTCGCCAACCCGGGCGAGCGGCTGCGCGCCGGCCAGTACGCGGTCGCCACCGCCACCCTGGCCGACGACCGTGAGCGCCTGGCGGTGCCGCAGACGGCGATCAGCACCGTCTCCGGGCAGGACCAGGTCTGGCTGATCGAGGACGGCAAGCTCGCGCGCCGCGCGGTCAAGCTCGGACGGCGCGATGCGCGCAGCGGCCAGGTCGAGGTGAGCGCCGGCCTGACGCCCGCGGCGCAGGTGGTGGCGGCGCGCTTCGACGGTCTGAGCGAGGGTCGCGCGGCGCGCATCGCACCGGCGCAGACGGTGGCGGCGTCGTCGGCCGCCTCGGCGGCGCAGCGCCTGCAGTGAGGAAGCCGCCATGTGGATGACGCGCGTCGCGATCCGGCACCCGGTGTTCGCCACCATGGTGATGGTGGCGCTGTGCGTGCTGGGGCTGTTCAGCTACGGCAAGCTGGGCGTGGAGCAGCTGCCCGACATCCAGCCGCCCGGCGCCTGGATGGAGCTGCAATACCCCGGGGCGACGCCGGAGGCGGTCGAGCGCGAGGTGCTCAAGCCGCTGGAGGAGGCGGTGAACAGCATCGCCGGCGTCAAGCGCATCACCTCGCGCGCCTTCGAGGGCCGCGCCGACATGAGCGTGGAGTTCAGCCTCGACACCGACATGGACCGTGCCATGAACGAGGTGCGCGACCGCATCGCCTCGGTCCAGGGCCGCTTCCCGCGCGACGTGCGCCCGCCCATGCTGGCGCGCTGGAACAACGACAACGCCGAGCCGGTGGTGGTGCTGGCGCTGGTGAGCGACAGCCGCGGCATGCGCGAACTGTCGGTGATCGGCGAGAACGAGGTCGGCAAGCGGCTGCAGCGCGTGCCCGGGGTGGCGCGGGTGGAGATCCAGGGCCTGACCGAGCGCGAGCTGCGCATCGACCTCGACCCGCTGCGCCTACGCGCCTACGCGGTGACGCCGGCGCAGATCGCCGAGGCGCTGCGTGCGGCCAATGCCGACCAGCCGGTGGGGCGATTGTCCGACCCGCGCCAGGACACCTTGCTGCGGGTGGAGGGCCGCATTCGCGACCCGCGCGCCTTTGCCGAGGTCATCGTCGCCCACCGCAACGGGCTGCCGCTGCGGCTGGCCGACCTGGGAACCCTGGTCGAGCGCGAGCGCGACCCCGAGTCGCTGGCGCGGCTGGACGGCCACCCGGCGGTCAACTTCAACATCTTCCGCCAGCAGGACGCCAACGTCGTCGCCACCGGCGAGGCGGTGAAGGCGGCGCTGGAGGAACTGCGCCGCACGCTGCCGGCGGACGTGAAGCTTGAACTCGTGAACGCCAGCAGCGACTGGGTCAAGGGCAGCCTGGACGGCCTGCGCAGCACCCTCGTCGAGGGCGCGCTGCTGACGGTGGCGATCGTCTTCCTGTTCCTGCACAGCTGGCGCAGCACCGTGATCACCGGCCTGACGCTGCCGATCGCGGTGATCTCCAGCTTCATCGCCGTCTACCTGTTCGGCTTCACGCTGAACTTCATGACCATGATGGCGCTGAGCCTGTGCATCGGCCTCCTGATCGACGACGCCATCGTGGTGCGCGAGAACATCGTGCGCCACCTTCACATGGGCAAGGACCACGTGCGCGCGGCCGGCGAGGGCACGGACGAGATCGGGCTCGCGGTGATGGCCACCACCTTCGCCATCGTCGCCGTGTTTGCGCCGGTGGCCTTCATGGGTGGCATCGTCGGCAAGTTCTTCCACCCCTTCGGGATCACGGTGGTGGTCGCGGTGCTGATCAGCCTGTTCGTCAGCTTCACCCTGGACCCCATGCTGAGCTCGGTCTGGCACGAGCCGTCGACGCAGCGCCTGCAGCGGCTGCCCCTGATCGGCCACGCCATCCGCGGCAGCGACGCGCTGATGGCGCTGCTGCACCGCGTCTACGGCGCCACCATAGGCTGGATCTTCAGCGCCCGGCGCTGGCGCATCGGGCTGCCGGTGTGGGGGCGCGGCTTCGGCGCCGACGGCCGGCCGGACCCGGCGAGCGCGCGCCGCTGGCGCAGCGCCACCCTCACCCCGCGCGCCCTGGTGCTGGCCGGTGGCGGTGCCAGCTTCGTGCTCGCGCTCGCACTGGCGCCGCTGGTGGGCAGCGAGTTCGTGCCGCAGGTCGACCAGGGCTTCACCCAGCTCGCGCTCAAGCTGCCGGTGGGCAGCAGCCTGCAGCGCACCTCTGACAAGGTGCAGCAGGTCGAGCAGCGCGTGCTCGCCCTGCCCGAGGTGCAGCACGTGGCGACCTGGATGGGCGGCCCCGGCCAGCGCCACCAGGCCTGGCTGAACATCCGGCTGACCGATCGCCGCACGCGCGAACGCACGCAAAAGCAGGTCGAGGCGGCGATCCGCGACGCCGTGGCCGGCATCCCGGGACTCGACGCCGCGCTCGGCTTCGACCGTCCGATCTACGTCGCCATCCTGGGCCAGGACAGCGAGGGTCTGGCCAAGGTGGCGACCGAGTTCGCGGCCAAGCTGCGTCAGATCCCGGGCGCGGTGGACGTCGAGACCTCGGTCCAGGACGGCGTGCCGGCCTACGCGGTGCGCCTGAAGCCGGACGCGGTGCGCGAGCTCGGCCTGACCCCGGCGCAGCTGGCGGCCAGCCTGCGCACCTACGTCAACGGCGACGACGCCACCACCTGGACCACGCCGGAGGGCGACCAGGTCGACGTCGTGCTGCGCCTGAACGAGGCCGACCGCGAGCGCGTGGAGCAGCTGCGCGCGCTGCCGGTGGCCTTTGCCGCCGGCGGCACGCCGATCAGCCTGGCCAGCGTGGCCGAGGTGGAGCGCGTGTTCAACCCGCAGAACATCCGGCGCCAGAACCTGCAGCGCCGCGAAGCGGTGTTCGCCGGCGTGAAGGACCGCAGCGCAGGCGACGTCAGCGCCGACGTCCAGGCGCTGATCAAGCAGACCCGGCTGCCGCCGGGCTACAGCTTCGACATCGGCGGCCAGATGCAGGAACAGTCCGACGCCTTCGCGTCCCTGCTGTCGGCGATGGCGCTGGCGGCGATCTTCATCTACATCGTGCTCGCCAGCCAGTTCGGCAGCTTCGTGCAGCCGCTGGCCATCATGGCCAGCCTGCCGCTGGCGCTGATCGGCGTCATGCTGGCGCTGCTGGTCTCGCGCAGCACGCTCAACGTGTTCTCCATGATCGGCCTCGTGATGCTGATGGGGCTGGTGACCAAGAATGCGATCCTGCTGGTGGACTTCGCCAACCAGGCGCGGCGCGGCGGCGCCAGCGTGCCCGAGGCCTTGCTGCAGGCCGGGCAGATCCGCATGCGGCCCATCATCATGACCACCGCGGCGATGATCTTCGGCATGCTGCCGCTGGCGCTGGCGCTCAACGACGGCGGCGAGATCCAGGCCCCGATGGGGCGCGCCATCATCGGCGGCCTGCTCACCAGCACCCTGCTCACGCTGGTGGTGGTGCCGGTGCTCTACAGCTACCTGGTGCGCGACAAGCCGCAGCCGGCGCCGCAGGACACGCCTTACCCCGCGCCACAGGGCGCAGCGCAGCCGGGAGGCGCGGCGCAGCCGATGCCGGCGGACCGGAACTGAGCCTAGATCCGGCAGTTGACCGCTCTTCTGGGCAGGATTCCCCAGTGTTTTCAAGCACTTGTGGCGTCGACGCCGATCACCTCATGGGTGAACCCGCTACGCACCCGATCGAGCCACGCTGCGGCGCGCTGGCGGTGTTGCTCCT
>CAUJJP010000027.1 GCA_963205525.1 Pseudomonadota bacterium
CCGGCGCCCATCATGTCCGGCAGGTGCAGATAGCCCACCGTGCCGCCGCTGGCCTGGTGCACCCAGTTGCGCTGGCGTTCGACCCAGGCGCGGTAGCGCGCCGGTGTCTCGTCGGCCAGCGGGCGCAGCAGCACCTCGCGCCGTGCCTGCCCGTCTTCCAGCTCCAGGCGCACGGCCACGCCGGCCTGGCGCCGCAGCAGCGCCTGCGGTGGCCGGTCGGCCGACAGCGGCTGGCCGTTGACGGCGACGATGCGCTCGCCCACCCGCGCCTGCACCCCGGCCAGCGCCAGCGGCGAGCAGGCCAGCGGATCCCAGGGGTCGCCGTCGGCCAGGGCCGCGATCGCCCAGCCGCGACCGTCCCACTGCAGATCGGCCGCGAGCTGCCCCAGTCCCAGGGCCGGCGGCTGGCGGTGGTCGCCGCCCATCTCGTAGGCGTGCGAGGTGCCGAGCTCGCCCTGCAGCTCCCAGATCAGGTCCGACAGCTCGGCGCGCGTGGCCACCCGCGGCAGCAGCGGGGCGTAGCGGTCCCAGACCCCCTCCCAGTCCACGCCCGAGAGGTCGGCGGTCCAGAACTGGTCGCGCTGCAGGCGCCAAACCTCGCGCAGCATCTGCGCCCACTCGACGCGCGGCTCCAGCAGCAGGCGCACCCGGTCCAGCGCCAGCCAGCCGCTGCGGCGCGAGGGGTTGTCGTCCTTCTCGATCGACTTCGGGTCGACGTCGGCGGCCAGCACGCGCAGCCGCTGGCCCTGGCGCAGGAGCACGGTGCTGGCGTCGGCGGCGACGCAAAAGGCGTCGGCCTCGTGCAGCACCTCGGCCTCGCCGCGCCTGAAGTCGAAGCGCTCCAGCGTTCCGGGCCCCTCCTTGTGGCCGCCGCGCCCGTGCGCACCGGCCAGCGGCAGCCGCGTCCACAGCAGCTTGCCGCCGGCCACACCGGCGATGGCGCCGAAGCGGCCCTCCGGCACCGGAAAAGGCAGCACACGGCGCGCCAGGCCCTCGGTGTCTATGCGCGTCAGGCCGCTGGCCGCGGCAGGGCTGGCGGGCGACGTGCCCATGCCGCGTGGCGCGGGGTCGAAGGGCGACGCGCTGTCGGCGCGCAGCAACAGCACATAGGGCCGCGCCCCGCGCGGGAATCCGAGCGCGAACTGCAGGCTGTCGTAGACCGGGTCGAAGGTTCGGTTGGAGAGGAAGTACAGCCAGCGCCCCTCGGGGTCGAAGGCGGGCGCCCAGTCCTCGAACTCGCCGCTGCTGGCGGCGCTGACGCGGCCGCTGGCCAGCTCCAGCAGCCGGATCGCGCGCCGGCGCGGGTGGGTCCGGCAGGCATAGGCCAGCCAGCCCCCGCAGGGCGACCAGGCCAGGTGGTCGATGGGGCCGGCGTCGCTGTGGTCGGCGCGCTCGAACCTGCCGTTGCCGCTGTCGCCCACCCACAGCTCGTTGCGGTGGTTGGCGAGCGCGACGTGGTCGCCACGCGGCGCCGCCGCCAGCTCCGTCACCCGGCCGAGCGATGCACTCGGCCAGGGCAGGACGCTGACGCCGTCCGGGCGCTGCAGCTCGACCCGCTCCTCGCGCTCCTCGCCGGCGTCGGACACCAGCACCAGGCTGCGCCCGTCGGCCAGCCACTGGCCGTGGCGCAGGCGCGCGCCGTCGACCTGCCCGTGCTGCTGCACCGCCCCCTCCCAGAGCGCGAAGCTGACCAGCTTGCCGCGCACCTCCAGCGCCACCGAGTGGCCCTGCGGGTGCAGGTGCATCGCTCCCAGATGGGCGGCGGCGTCGATCGCGCGCGGCGCGCACTGGCTGCGTGCCGCCGGCACCTCCAGCGCCACCAGCCGCGCGTCCCCCAAAGCGGGGTCGAACAACCACAGCTCGGCCGCGCACTGGTAGACGATGCGCTTGCCGTCGCTGGCGGCGTGGCGCGCGTAGTGCTGGGCATGGTCGGTGTGGCGCTGCAAGCCGCTGCCGTCCGGTGCGCAGCTGTAGAGGTTGCCCACCCCCTCGTGGTCGCCGAGGAACCACAGCCGCTCGCCCAGCCACATCGGACAGGTCGGGTTGCCGGGCAGTTGCAGGGCGCGGAAGTCGCCGCTGCCCTGCGCGTCCACCCACAGGCGGCCGGCGGTGCCGCCGCGGTAGCGCTTCCAGCGCGCCGGGTCGGCGGTGTTGCGGCCGATCACGCGCGCGCCGCCGGGACCGAAGGACAGGTGGTTCACCTGGCCCAGCTCCAGCGGCACCGGCGCGCCGCCCTCGGCGTCGACCGCCCAGGCCTGCAGGTTGCGCACGAAGGGCTGGCCCCAGGTGCTGACGAAGAGGATGCGGCCGTCGGGCAGCCAGCCGCGCACCTGGCTGTCGGCGCCGAACCAGCTCAGCCGGCGCGCCGGGCCGCCCGCGGCCGGCATCACCCAGACCTCGGCGTGCGCTTCGTCGCGCCCGGTGTAGGCCAGCCAGCGACCGTCCGGCGACAGGCTGGGCCAGCCCGGCTCGCCCAGCCCGGCCGACACGCGGCGGGCGACGCCCCCTTCGGCGGGCGCGGTCCAGAGGTCGTCGTCGCAGACGAAGGCCAGCGTGGCGCCGGCGATGGTCGGCATGCGCAGGTAGGCGGGCAGCATGGATACGGGCCGGGGTCCAACGGTGGCGGGTGACGCGAGCTTAGGCGCCAGTGCCCCTCGCGCAGGGGCTGCGTCACCCCCCGTCGGGGGGCCCCCTGGAGGTGGATTCACAAGGTGCAAGTGTGCGCCCACCATGCGCCTGCGCCCTGCAATCGAGCGGCGACTCGACGGGCGGCAGGCAAAGAGGTTGCACCATGCATTTCCAGGACATCACCGAGGGCGCGTACAGGATCTTCGTTGGTGCGCTCGAGTCGCCGGTGGGCGACGGCTACACCGCGGCCCTGGTGGTCGCACCGCGCCAGGGCGGACGCGAGCTGTTCAGCGACGACCGGCTCGCCTGCGGCCACCGCTGGGCGACCGCCGACGAGGCCATGGCCTACGCCCTGCGCAAGGGGCGCGGCATCGTCCGCGAGGTGACCGCTGCGCCGCCACAGGCCTGGGTCCCGGGTCTCGCCCTGCGCGCCTGACACCGCCCGGCCAGGGCCCGGGGCGACCCGGCTGCGCCCCGGTTGCAGCCCTTTGCGGCGGTTTGCGGCGGTTTGCGGCGGTTTGCGGCGGTTTGCGGCCGTTTGCAGCCGTTTCCGCCGCGATCAGAGCTTGAAGTCGTAGTCGATGGTCAGCGGCGCGTGGTCGCTGAAACGCTGCGCGAGGTAGATCGACTCGCGCCGCGCCGTCGCCGCCAGCGCCGGCGTGGCCAGGTGGTAGTCCAGCCGCCAGCCCACGTTCTTCGCCCAGGCCTGGCCGCGGTTGCTCCACCAGGTGTATTGCTCGGCCTGGCTGTTGAGGCGGCGAAACACGTCCACCAGCCCGCCCTCGCTCAGCAGCCGGGTCAGCCAGGCGCGCTCCGCGGGCAGGAAGCCGCTGTTCTTCTGGTTGGAGCGCCAGTTCTTGAGGTCGATCTCCTTGTGCGCGATGTTGATGTCGCCGACCAGGATGAACTCGCGCTCGGTCTTCAGCCGCATCAGATGCGGGTAGATCAGGTCCAGGAAGCGGTACTTGGCGGCCTGCCTGTCCTCGCCGCTGGAGCCGCTGGGAAAGTAGCAGCTGATGATGCTGAGCTTGCGTCGGGCCGTGTCGAAGCGCGTCTCCACCCAGCGGCCCTCGGTGTCGAACTCGCCGCCGTCGAAGCCGGTGACGACGGCGCTCGGCGCCTTGCGGGTGTACATCCCGACGCCGGAATAGCCCTTCTTGTGCGCGCAGTGGAAGTGCCCGCCGTAGTCGCCCAGGCGGTCGAAGCGGCCGTCCAGCACGTCGGCCTGCGCCTTGAGCTCCTGCACGCCCATACAATCCGCGCCCGATTGCAGCGCCCACTCGACGAAGCCCTTGTCGGCGGCCGAGCGGATGCCGTTCAGGTTGAGCGTGAGCAGTCGGAACAAGGGATGCCTCCATGACGACGACGCACGCCGACGGGCCGGTGGACCCGCTGGCCCAGGAATTCGTGCGCTTTGCGGTACAGGCGCAGGTGCTGCGCTTCGGCGAGTTCAGGACCAAGGCCGGCCGCCTCTCGCCCTATTTCTTCAACGCCGGACTGTTCGACGACGGCGCCAAGCTGGGCCGGCTGGCGGAATTCTATGCACGCCGCCTGCTCGCCTCGGGGATCGCCTTCGACATGCTGTTCGGGCCCGCCTACAAAGGCATCACGCTGGCGGCGGCGGTGGCGATCGAGCTCGCGCGGCTGGGCCGCAACGTGCCGTTCGCCTACAACCGCAAGGAAGCCAAGGACCACGGCGAAGGCGGCGTGCTGGTCGGCGCGCCGGTGGCCGGCCGGGTGCTGATCGTGGACGACGTGATCTCCGCCGGCACCTCGGTGCGCGAGTCGATCGCCATCATCGCCGCCGCCGGCGCCAGCCCCTGCGGGGTGGCGATCGCGCTGGACCGGCAGGAGATGGCGACCGAGAACGGTGCCGACGTGCCCTGGTCGGCGGTGCAGGACGTGCGCGAACGCTTGCAACTGGAAGTAGCGGCGATTGCCACCCTTGATGACCTGCTCCAGTATCTGCAGTCGGGGCAGGATGCCAGGCTGCAGAACGCCCTCGGTCCGGTACAGGCCTACCGCGCACGCTATGGTGCGCGGGGCCGCTGACGGCCGGCCACCTACCGTTTCATGATCGACCGCAGACCGCTTCTCGCCCTCCTGCTGCTGAGCGCTGCCGCGCTGCCCGCCGGCGCGCAGAGCCAGCCCTCGACCTCGGGCCCCGGCATCTACACCTGCACCGACGACCAGGGCCGGCGCCTGACCTCGGACCGCCCGATCCCGGCCTGCACGCACAAGGAGCAGCGCATCCTCAACCGCGACGGCTCGCTCAAGGGCGTGCTGCCGCCCACCCTCACCGCCGACGAGAGCAGTGCCCAGGAGGCGCGCGAGCGCGCGGCGGCTGAGGCGCGCGCGGCGCAGGCCGACGCGGTGCGGCGCGACCGCAACCTGGTGAACCGCTTTCCCGACCGCGCCGCGCACGACAGGGCGCGCAACGCGGCGCTGGACACGGTGCAGCTGGCGGTGCGGGCGTCCGAGCTGCGGCTGGAAGCGCTGGCGCTGGACCGCAAGCCGCTGCTGGACGAATCGGAGTTCTACAAGGGCAAGGCCTTGCCGGCGGCGCTGAAGAGCCAGCTCGACGCCAACGACGCCGCCGTGGCCGCCCAGCGCAGCGCGATGCGCACCCAGCAGGCCGAGCTCGACCGCATCGGCAAGCTCTACGACGCCGAGCTGGAGCACCTGCAAAAGCTCTGGGCCGGCGCCCCGGCGGGGTCTATCGGCAGCGTGGTGGCGGCACCCGGGCGCGGCGGGCGCCCGCGCGAGTAGGCGCACCCAGGTACGCCCCGGGCCCGCGCTGGCGGCGCAGGCGGCGTAGACAGGCCGCCGGCCGGAACCGCCGGACCCCGAGGGGGCCCTCCAGAGCCCTCAGCCCGCCAGCAGCCGGCGCAGGATTTCCGAGGCCTGGCCCGGATTGGCCTTGCCCTGGGTCGCCTTCATGACCTGGCCGACGAGGGCGTTGAAGGCCTTGTCCTTGCCGGCGCGGAACTCCTCCACCGACTTCGGGTTCTTCGCCAGCACCTCGGCGGCGATCGCCTCCAGGGCACCCGCGTCGCTCATCTGCTTGAGGCCCTTGGCCGCGATCACGGCGTCGACCTCGCTCGCCTCGCCCGCCCACAGGGCGTCGAAGACCTGGCGCGCGGCGTTGTGCGAGACCGTGCCGTCGTCCACGCGCCGGATCAGCGCCGCAAGCAGCGGCGGCGCCAGCGGGCAGGCGCTGATGTCGGCGTCGGCCGCGTTCAGGCGCTTGGAAACCTCGCCCATCAGCCAGTTGGCGGCCAGCTTGGGCGGCGCGCCGGCATCGCGCAGCGCCTCGTAGTAGCGCGCGAAGGGCAGGCTCTGCGTCATCATGCGCGCGTCGTAGGCCGGCAGGCCGTCGTCGCGCTGCAGGCGCTGCGCCATCGCGTCGGGCAGTTCGGGCATCGCGGCGCGCTCGCGCTCCACCCAGTCGGGGTCGATCACCAGCGGCGGCAGGTCGGGGTCGGGGAAGTAGCGGTAGTCCTGCGCGTCTTCCTTGCTGCGCATGGCGCGCGTCTCGCCGCTGGCAGGGTCGAAGAGCACGGTCGCCTGCTCGATCGCGAGGCCATCCTCCAGGCGGTCGATCTGCCACCGGACCTCGAAGTCGATCGCCTGCTGCAGGAAGCGAAAACTGTTCAGGTTCTTGATCTCGCGCCGGGTGCCCAGCGCCGCGCCGGGACGGCGCACCGAGACGTTGGCGTCGCAGCGGAAGCTGCCTTCCTGCATGTTGCCGTCGCAGATGCCCAGCCACACCACCAGCCGATGCAAGGCGCGCGCGTACTCCACGGCCTGCGCGCTGCTGCGCAGCTCGGGCTCGGTCACGATCTCCAGCAGCGGCGTGCCGGCGCGGTTGAGGTCGATCCCGCTTTGGCCGTGGTAGTCCTCGTGCAGGCTCTTGCCGGCGTCCTCCTCCAGGTGGGCGCGCACCAGGCGCAGCCGCTGCTCCTGGCCCGCATGCTCGAACGCCACCGCGCCGCCCTGCACGACCGGGATCTCGTACTGGCTGATCTGGTAGCCCTTGGGCAGGTCGGGGTAGAAGTAGTTCTTGCGCGCGAAGATGGACAGCGGCGCGATGCGCGCGCCGACCGCCAGGCCGAAGCGGATCGCGCGCTCGACGGCGCCGCGGTTAAGCACCGGCAGCGTGCCCGGCAAAGCCAGATCCACCGCGCAGGCCTGGCTGTTGGGGGCGGCGCCGAAGGCGGTGGCCGCTCCGCTGAAGATCTTGCTCGCGGTGGAGAGCTGGGCGTGGGTTTCGAAGCCGATCACGACCTCGTAGCCGCGTATCAGGGGGGCGCTGTTCATGGGGCGGGCGCCGGGCTGCGGCGGTGGAAGTCGCTCACCTGCTGCAGGGCGTGCGCCGCGTGCAGCAGCCGGCCCTCGCAGAAGTAGTTGCCGATCAGCTGCAGGCCGACCGGCAGCCCTGCCGGCTGCGCGGCCGCCTGCGGCGCCGGGCTCGCGAAACCGGCCGGCACGCTCATGCAGGGCAGCCCGGCGAGACTGGCGGGCAGGGTGAAGATGTCGGCCAGGTAGGCCTTCACCGGGTCGTCGGCCTGCTCGCCCAGGCGCGGCGCGACGCTCGGCGCCACCGGCCCGGCGATCAGGTCGCAGTGCTCGAAGCAGGCCCGGAAGTCGTCGGCGATCATGCGGCGCAGCTTCTGCGCCTGCAGGTAGTAGGCGTCGTAGTAGCCGTGGCTGAGCACATAGGTGCCGATCATGACGCGGCGCTTGACCTCGGCACCGAAGCCCTCGGCGCGCGTCTTGCGGTACATGTCGGCGAGGTCGCTGTACTGGGCGGCGCGGTGGCCGAACTTGACGCCGTCGAAACGGCTCAGGTTGGAGCTCGCCTCCGCCGGGGCGATGATGTAGTAGACGGGAATGGACAGCTCGGTGCGCGGCAGGCTGACGTCGACCAGGGTCGCGCCCAGCCGGACCAGCTCGGCGAGCGCGGCGTGCACGGTGTCGCGGACCTCGGCCGCGAGCGCGGGCGGGAAGAACTCGCGCGGCAGGCCGATGCGCAGGCCTTGCAGTGGCGCGGCCGCGCTCGCCCCCGCGTGCGGCACCAGCATCTGGGCGTGGAAGTCCTGCGGCGGGCGCTCGGCGCTGGTGGCGTCGCGCGCGTCGAAGCCGCTCATCGCCGACAGCAACAGCGCGCAGTCCTCGGCGCTGCGCGCCAGCACCCCGGCCTGGTCCAGGCTGGAGGCGAAGGCGATCATGCCGTAGCGGCTGCAGACGCCGTAGGTGGGCTTGATGCCGGTGACGCCGCTGAAGCTCGCGGGCTGACGGATCGAGCCGCCGGTGTCGGTGCCGGTGGCCGCCGGCAGCAACCGCGCCGCCACCGCCGCCGCCGAGCCGCCCGATGATCCGCCCGGCACGCGCGTGCGGTCCCAGGGGTTGAGCACCGGACCGAAGGCAGAGTTCTCGTTCGCCGAACCCATCGCGAACTCGTCGCAGTTGAGCTTGCCCAGGGTGACGGTGCCGGCCTCGGCGAGCCGGCCGATCACGGTGGCGTCGAAGGGGCTGGCGTAGCCGGCCAGCATCTTCGAGCCCGCGGTCGAGGGCAGGTCGCGGGTGACGAAGATGTCCTTGTGCGCCAGCGGAACGCCGGTCAGCGGCCCGGCCGCACCGCGCGCGCGGCAGGCGTCGGCGGCATCGGCCTGCGCCAGCGCGCCATCGGCGTCCAGCGCGAGGAAGGCGCCCAGGTCGCAGTCGGCGGCAATTCTGGCAAGCAGATGTTGCGTCAGCTCACGGCTGGAGACGGCACCGGCGGCCATCGCGCGCGCTGCCTCGGCGACCCCGAGTTCGTGCAGCGGGGGGTTCGAGGAGGCGCTCATTCGATCACCTTGGGCACCAGGAACAGGCCGTCCTCGACCGCGGGCGCACTGCGCTGGTTGGCGACGCGGTCGTCGGTCTCGCTCACCACGTCCTCGCGCAGCCGCAGGGCCACCGTCTGCAGCGCCGACAGCGGCGTGTACAGCGGCTCCACGCCGGCGGTGTCGACCGCGCTCATGCGCTCGACGATGGCGAAGAAGGCGTTCAGCTGGGCCTGCATCCCGGCCTGTTCGGCGGGGGAGAGATCGAGCCGCGCCAGGCTGGCGATGCGGCTCACGTCCGCAGCGGTGAGGGCCATGATGGAGCCTGTCGGGAAACGGGGTTCGGCAGCCTGCACAGCCGCCAGATGCGCGCAAAGCAGGCCATTGGCGGGCATTTTGCAGGGGCGATACGGTATTATCTCCGGTTACTCGATGGCCCCGGCCGTGCCCCGCGAAGCCGTTTTCGCGCGCTAGCGTCGGCGCATGCCCCGAGCGCTCTCCCTGCGACCCCGCCCTACCCGCACTCTCGCGCCACTGCGGCCCCTAGCCAAGGCATCCATGTTCGCTTCCCTGCGCCGGTACTTCTCGACCGACCTCGCCATCGACCTCGGCACCGCCAACACCCTGATCTACGTCCGCGGCAAGGGCATCGTCCTGGACGAGCCCTCGGTGGTCGCGATCCGCCACGAGGGCGGGCCCAACGGCAAGAAGACGATCCAGGCCGTGGGCCGCGAGGCCAAGGCCATGCTCGGCAAGGTGCCGGGCAACATCGAGGCCATCCGGCCGATGAAGGACGGCGTGATCGCCGACTTCACCGTCACCGAGCAGATGCTCAAGCAGTTCATCAAGATGGTGCATCCGCGCTCGGTGCTCAAGCCCAGCCCGCGCATCATCATCTGCGTGCCCTGCGGCAGCACGCTGGTCGAGCGGCGCGCGATCCGCGAGTCCGCGCTCGGCGCCGGCGCTTCCGCCGTGTTCCTGATCGAGGAGCCGATGGCCGCCGCCATCGGCGCCGGCCTGCCGGTGTCGGAGGCCTCCGGTTCGATGGTGGTGGACATCGGCGGCGGCACCACCGAGGTCGGCGTCATCAGCCTCGGCGGCATGGTCTACAAGGGCAGCATCCGGGTCGGCGGCGACAAGTTCGACGAGTCCATCATCAACTACATCCGCCGCAACTACGGCATGCTGATCGGCGAGCCCACCGCCGAGGCGATCAAGAAGAACATCGGCAGCGCCTTCCCCGGCTCCGAGGTCAAGGAGATGGAGGTCAAGGGCCGCAACCTCTCCGAGGGCGTGCCGCGCAGCTTCACGGTCAGCTCCAACGAGATCCTGGAAGCCCTCACCGACCCGCTCAACCAGATGGTGAGCGCGGTGAAGAACGCGCTCGAGCAGACGCCGCCCGAACTCGGCGCCGACATCGCCGAGCGCGGCATGATGCTCACCGGCGGCGGCGCCCTGCTGCGCGACCTCGAACGCCTGCTGGCCGAGGAAACCGGGCTGCCGGTGCTGGTGGCCGAGGATCCGCTGACCTGCGTCGTGCGCGGCTGCGGCATGGCGCTCGAACGCATGGAGCGCCTGGGCTCGATCTTCACCTCCGAGTAAGAGGCGGCGCGCCGTGCCCCTGGGCACCCTGGACCGCACGCCGCCACCCTTCTTCCGCCAGGGCCCGTCGGCGGTCACCAAGCTTGCCGTGTGCACCGCGCTGGCGCTGTTCCTGATGGTCGCCGACGCACGCTTTGCCGTCGTCGCGCCACTGCGCAGCGCGATCGCCACCGCGCTCGCCCCCGTGCAGCGGGCGCTGATGGTGCCGCTGGAGCTGCTGCGCGGCGGCAGCGGCTACCTGCAAGGCTTGCAGCAGGCGCAGAGCGACGCCGCACAGGCGCGCGCGGCGCAGGCGCTGCTGGCGCAGCGCGCGGCGCAGGCCGAGGTGCTGGCGCGCGAGAACGAGTCGCTGCGCGCCCTGCTGGGCCTGGCGCCGGCACGCAGCGCGGCGCAGCACGCGGCCGAGGTGCTGCTCGAAGCCGCCGACCCCTACAGCCGCAAGCTCGTCATCGACCGCGGTCTGGCGCAGGGCATCAAGCTGGCGTCGCCGGTGATCGTTCCCGCCGGCGTCCTGGGCCAGGTCACGCGCGTGTATCCGCTGAGCGCCGAGGTCACCCTGCTGTCCGACCGCGACGCCGCGATCCCGGTGCTGAACCTGCGCACCGGCCAGCGAGCGGCGGCCTTCGGCGGCGTGCGCGCGGCCGAAGGCGCGACCATGGAGCTGCGCTTCGTGGCCGCCAACGTCGACATCGCGGTCGGCGACACCTACCAGACCAGCGGCCTGGACGGCATCTACCCGCCGGGGCTGCCGGTGGCGGTGGTGCGCCAGGTGGAGCGCCGCGCCGAGGGCGGCTTCGCGCGCGTGCTGCTGGCGCCTGCCGCCCCCGGCGACGGCGTGCGCCAGGTGCTGGTGCTGGACCCGCTGCAGCCGCAGCTGCCGGCCTCGGCGGCACCCGGCATGCCGTCATCGGCGGCCTCGGCGGCCTCGGCGGCCTCGGCAAAAGCAGCCGCTTCCGGAGCGCGCCCATGATCATGCGCCGCGGCGAGGCCTTGCTGCTGCCGGCACGGCCCTGGTTCATCGCCCTGTCGCTGCTGCTGGCGCTGCTGGCCAGCCTGCTGCCGCTGGGCCGCACGCCCTGGATGCCGGACTGGCTGGCGCTGGTGCTGGTGTTCTGGTCGGTGCACCAGCCGCGCCGGGTCGGCGTCTTCACCGCCTTCGTGCTCGGCCTCGTGATGGACGTGCAGCAGGCGGCGCTGCTCGGCCAGCACGCACTGGCCTACGCGCTGCTGTCCTTCGGCGCGGTGGCGCTGCACCGGCGCCTGCGCTGGTTCGAGCTGCCGGGCCAGGTGCTGCACGTGCTGCCGCTGTTCCTGCTCGGCCAGCTCGTCATGCTGCTGGTCGGGCTCGCGGCGGGCGGCCTGTTCCCGGGCTGGACCCTGTGGCTGGCGCCGCTGGCGCAGACCCTGCTGTGGCCGCTGGCGACGCTGACGCTGCTGGCACCGCAGCGCCGCGCGCCCGATCCGGACCAGAATCGCCCCCTGTGATGGCCGCCTTCGCACGCGCCCCGGCACTGAAGGACGTCGGCAGCGAGCTCGACCGCTTCCGCGACCGCCTGCTCGCCGCCGCCCTGCTGGTGCTGGTGTGCTTTGCGCTCGTGGTGGCGCGCCTGGTCTGGCTGCAGGTCATCCGCCACGACGAGCTGGCGACGCAGGCGGAGGCGAACCGGATCGCGGTGCTGCCGGTGGTGCCCAACCGTGGCCTGATCGTCGACCGCAACGGCGTCGTGCTGGCGAACAACTACTCGGCCTACACGCTGGAGATCACGCCGTCCAAGGTCGGCGACGACGCGGCGCTGCAGGCGCTGATCGACGAGCTGGCGCAGGTGCTGCCGATCGACGCCGCCGACCGCAGGCGCTTTCGCCGCCTGCTGGAGGACGGCAAGCGCTTCGAGTCCATCCCGCTGCGCAGCCGGCTCAGCGACGAGGAGGTGGCGCGCTTCATGGCGCAGCGCTTCCGCTTCCCCGGGGTGGACGTGAACGCGCGCCTGTTCCGCCACTACCCGCTGGGCGAGACGGCGAGCCACCTGCTGGGCTACATCGGCCGCATCAATGCCGCGGAGAAGCAGCGCATCGAGGACTGGCCCGACGCCCAGCAGGCCAACTACCGCGGCACCGGGGTGATCGGCAAGCTCGGCCTGGAACAGCACTACGAGGACCGGCTGCACGGCACGACCGGCTTCGAGGAGGTCGAGCAGACCGCCGGCGGGCGCGCCGTGCGCCGCCTCAAGAGCCACCCGCCGACCCCCGGCGACAAGCTGGTGCTGGCGGTGGACATCCGGCTGCAGGCGCTGGTGGAGGAGTTGTTCGGCCAGCGCCGCGGCGCCCTGGTGGCGATCGATCCGCGCAACGGCGAGGTGCTGGCGCTGGTGAGCAAGCCCACCTTCGACCCCAACCTGTTCGTCGACGGCATAGACCGCGAGAGCTGGAAGGCGCTCAACGAGAGCCTGGACAAGCCGCTGCTCAACCGCGCGCTGCGCGGCACCTACCCGCCGGGTTCGACCTTCAAGCCCTTCATGGCGATCGCGGCGCTGAACTCCGGCAAGCGGCGCGCCGACACCGTGATCAACGACGGCGGCAGCTTCGTGTTCGGCGGCCACGTCTTCCGCAGCCACGGCGACCACGGGCTGGGCGCGGTGGACATGCGACGCTCGATCGTCAAGTCGAGCAACGTCTACTACTACTCGCTGGCCAGCGAGATGGGGGTGGACCTGATGCACGAGCAGCTCGCCCCCTTCGGCTTCGGCCAGCGCACCGGCATCGACCTCGAAGGCGAGCTCACCGGCGTGCTGCCCTCCACGGCCTGGAAGCGCCAGGCCTACAAGCGGCCCGAGCAGCAGCGCTGGTACGCCGGCGAGACGATCTCGCTGGGCATAGGCCAGGGCTACAACCACTTCACCATGCTGCAGCTGGCGAACGCCACCGCCACCCTGGCCAGCGGCGGCCAGCGCCACCGCCCGCACCTGGTGCGCGAGGTCGAGGACGCGGTGAGCGGCGCCCGCCAGCCCGCCGTCGACGCGGCGCTGCCGGCCCTGGCCCTGCAGCCCGAGCACGTGCGCCTGGTGCTCGACGCCCTGCAGGGGGTGACGGTGGAAGGCACCTCGGCGCGCGTGTTCGCCGGCGCGCCCTACCGCAGCGGCGGCAAGACCGGCACCGCGCAGGCGGTGTCGATGCGCCAGAACGAGAAGTACGACGCGCGCAAGCTCGCCGAGTACCAGCGCGACCACTCGCTGTACATCGCGGTGGCGCCGATCGAGGCGCCGACGGTGGCGCTGGCGGTGATCGTGGAGAACGCCGGCTTCGGCGCCGCCGCCGCGGCACCGATCGCACGCCGCGCGCTGGACTACCTGCTCAGCGGCGTGGTGCCCAGCGTGGAGGACATCGCCGCCGTGCAGCGCGGCGAGGCCGGCGCGCCCATGGGCACGCCGCGTCCGGCGTCCGAGTACCCGCTGCCCGGCGTCGCCGACGCGCCGCCCGAGGCCGCGCCCTGAACGCCGCCACCTGGCCATGATGAACACCGTCTTCGAGCGCCCGCCGCTGGCAGCGCGGCTGCTGCGCGTGTTCCAGGGCTTCGACGGGCCGCTCATGCTGGCCATCGCGTGGCTGGGCGCGCTCGGGCTGGTGGTGATGTACTCGGCCGGTTTCGACCACGGCACGCGCTTCGTCGACCACGCACGCAACTTCGCGCTCGCGCTGGCGGTGATGTTCCTCGTCGCCCAGGCCTCGCCGCAGCGTCTGATGCGGATCGCGCTGCCGATGTACGCGCTCGGCGTGGCGCTGCTGCTGGCGGTGGCGCTGTTCGGCGTCACCAAGAAGGGCGCCACGCGCTGGCTGGACCTGGGGCTGGTCGTGATCCAGCCCTCGGAGATGATGAAGATCGCGATGCCGCTCATGCTGGCGGGGTGGTTCCAGAAGCGCGAGGGCCAGCTGCGGGTGGCGGACTTCGCGCTCGCGGCACTCATCCTCGGCCTGCCGGTGGCGCTGATCGCCAAGCAGCCCGACCTCGGCACCGCGCTGCTGGTGGCGGCGGCGGGCGTGTTCGTGATCTTCTTCGCCGGCCTGTCCTGGCGCCTGATCGTGCCCGCGCTGGCGGCCGCGGTGCTCGGCGCCGCCGCCATCGTCGTCTGGGGCGACACGATCTGCCAGGACGGCGTGGCCTGGCCGGGCCTGCGCGACTACCAGAAGACCCGTGTCTGCACGCTGCTGGACCCGACGCGCGACCCGCTCGGCGAGGGCTTCCACATCCTGCAGGGGCAGATCGCGATCGGGTCGGGCGGCATCACCGGCAAGGGCTTCATGCAGGGCACGCAGACGCACCTGGAGTTCATTCCCGAGCGCACCACCGACTTCGTGTTCGCCGCCCTGTCCGAGGAATTCGGCCTCGCGGGGGTGCTGGCGCTGGTGCTCGGCTACCTCTTCCTGATCGGGCGCGGGCTGTGGATCGCGGGCGTCGGGCCGACCCTGTTCGCGCGCCTGCTGGCGGGCGCGATCACGCTCAGCCTGTTCACCTACGCCTTCGTCAACATGGGCATGGTCAGCGGCATCCTGCCGGTGGTGGGCGTGCCGCTGCCCTTCATCAGCTACGGCGGCACCGCGATGGTGACGCTGGGGCTGGGGCTGGGCATCCTGATGTCGGTCGCGCGCGCGCGCCGCCTCATGCCTTCCTGAGCGGGGACCCCGGCGTCGCCGGCGCCGGCCGCCCCGGCCAGCGGATCGTGAAGCGCGCGCCCGGCGTGCGCCCGGGCGGCGGGTCGGCGTGGGTGTCCTCCAGCAGCACCTGCGCGCCGTGCTGCTGCGCGATGCGCTGCACGATGGACAGGCCCAGCCCGCTGCCCTCGACCCCCGTGCCCAGCACGCGGTAGAAGGCCCGGAACACCTCCTCGCGCTGCGCCGCCGGGATGCCGGGGCCGTCGTCCTCCACCTGCAGCAGCAGCGCACCGCCGTCAACCGTGTCGAGCGCCACCCGCGCCGTCACCACGCCGCCCGGCGGCGTGTAGTGCAAGGCGTTGTCGACCAGGTTGCGCACCATCTCGGCCAGCAGCACCGGGTGGCCGTGCAGCATCGCGCTGCCGGCCTGCGGCGGGCCTTCGTAGCCGAGGTCGATGCGCCGCTCCAGCGCCTGCGGCACGAGCTCGCGCACCACCTCGGCGGTGGTCGCCGCCAGGTCCACCGGCTGCCAGCCCTGCCCCGGCCCTTCGGCGCGCGCCAGCGCCAGCAGCTGGTTCACCGTGTGCGCGGCGCGCTCGCTGGACAACGCGATCTGCTGCAGCGTGTGCTTCATGGTCTGCGCATCGCCCTCGCCGCGGTCGAGCTGGCGCTCGCCCAGCTCGGCCTGCATGCGCAGGCCCGCGAGCGGGGTCTTGAGCTGGTGCGCGGCGTCGGCCAAAAAGCGCTTCTGGCGCCCCATGGACTCGTCCAGCCGACGCAGCAGCTCGTTGATCGCGCGCACCAGCGGCACCACTTCGTCGGGCACGTCGCGCTCGGCGATCGGGCTCAGGTCGGTGCTCTCGCGCAGCCGGATGCGCCGCTGCAGCTCCGACAGCGGCCGGATGCCGCGCGAGAGCGCGAACCACACCAGCACGACCGCGATCGGCAGGATGACGAACTGCGGCAGGATCACGCCCTTGACGATCTCGGTGGCGAGCTGCGAACGCTTGTCCAGCGTGGAGGCCACCTGCACCAGCGCGGTGTGGCGCGGCTCGCCGTGCGGTCCGGGCAGCCACAGATAGGCCACGCGCACGGGTTCGCTCTTCACCGCGGCGTCGCGGTAGCGCAGCGCGGTGTCGGGAACGATGCTCTCGTCGGGCACCGGCAGGTCGGGGTCGCCGACCAGGATCTCGCCGCGCAGGCCCAGCACCTGGTAGTAGATGGTGTCGACGTCGTCACGGCGCAGGATGGCCGCCGCCGCCTCCGGCAGCTGGATCGACACCTGTGGCGGCGCGCCGGGCGCGGCCGGCGCCTGCACCTGCACCTGGCGCGCCAGCGACTGCGCCAGCTCCGCGAGGTCGCGGTCGTAGGGCACGTTGGCGATGCCCTGAGCCACCGCATAGGTCAGGCCCACGCTCATCGGCCACAGCAGCAGCAGCGGCGCGAGCATCCAGTCCAGGATCTCGCCGAACAGCGAGCGCTGCTCGGGCGGGCGGGAGGACATGCGCACGGTGCGATGAGCCGCGATGAGCTGCGCGGCTCAGGCCGCGATCTTCTCCAGACAGTAGCCCAGCCCGCGCACGGTGGCGATGCGCACCGGCCCATGCTCGATCTTCTTGCGCAGGCGGTGGATGTAGACCTCGATCGCGTTGTTGCTCACCTCCTC
>CAUJJP010000028.1 GCA_963205525.1 Pseudomonadota bacterium
GGCGAAGGCGAACACCAGGGTGTACAGCCACAGCGAGAGCACCAGCAGCAGCGGCGCGAACACCAGGGTGAGGGCGCCGAAGGTCCAGACCAGGGTCGGCGCGGCGCCCATGAAGCCGGCGATGACGCCGATCGCCAGCAGGCTGCCGCGGTGGCGCTGCAGCAGGGCGCGCCGCTCCTGCGCGTCTGCGTGCGCGGCCAACACCTCGAAGGCGAACACCCGGCTCGTGGCCCAGCCCCAGATCAGCGGCGGCAGCAGCAGACCGAACAAGGGCAGCAGCCACAGCGGCAGCGTCAGCACCAGTGCCAGCAGCGCCAGCAAGGTGATCCACAGCGACCAGGCGGCGGTGGCGAAGCCGCCCGCGCCGTGGCGCTGCTCGAGCGCCGGAAAGCGCCGCCGCGCCACCAGCGAGACGATGGCCGGTGTCATCAGCAAGGCCACCAGCAGCAGCGACAGCAGCACCACCAGCGGCACCGCGACGAGCACCAGCAGCAGCGGCGCGACGAGCGCGCGCAGGCCGCCGAAGCCGGCCGCATCCAGCCACTGCAGCGCGCCGCCGACGAGCGTCCACTGGGCCAGCGCCGCGCGCAGGGCGTCGACCGCCGGCGTCCAGTACAGCCAGGCCAGCCCGAGCACCCCGCCGCCGGACAGCAGCACGGGTGCCAGCGACAGGGCGATGATGCGCGGGTGCAGGCAGTAGGCCGCTGCGCGCCAGAAGGCGTCGAACAGGCCGTTCATGGGCGGCGCCCGTGCAGCCTCACAAGGAAACGCCGGGCCGTCCCAAGTTTCCTTGACCCCCGCGGGGGGCGGGCTGGGCGCAGCCCGGCACAGGGGGCGCTCACTCGTCGTCGCCGCCGAGCACGCTGCCGAGCAGCCCGCCGGCGCCGAAGCCGCCCAGCACCGAGCCCTCACCCACGCTGCGCCCGCCGGTCTGCGGCGCAGCGGCGAACACGCGCGAGGCCAGGCGCGAGAAGGGCAGGCTTTGCAGCCAGACGTGGCCGGGGCCGGTCAGGCGGGCGAAGAACAGGCCTTCGCCGCCGAACAGCGCGGTCTTGATCTTGCCCACGTACTGGATCTCGAAATCGACGTTCGGCGTGTAGGCGACGACGCAGCCGGTGTCCACCATCAGCGTCTGCCCGGGCTGCAGCTCGCGCTCGAGCAGGGTGCCGCCGGCGTGCACGAAGGCCAGCCCGTTGCCGTCGAGCTTTTGCATGATGAAGCCCTCGCCGCCGAAGAAGCCCACCCCCAGCTTGCGCTGCAGCGCGATCCCCAGCGACACCCCGCGCGCCGCGCACAGGAAGCTGTCCTTCTGGCAGATCAGGGTGCCGCCCAGGCGCTGCAAGTCCATCGCCACGATCTTGCCGGGATAGGGCGCGGCAAACGCCACCCGCTGCTTGGCGTGCGCGTTGTTGGTGTAAACGGTGGTGAACAGCGATTCGCCGGTGATCAGCCGCTTGCCGGCGCCCAGCAGCTTGCCGAACAGTCCGCCCTGGTTCGCCGAGCCGTCGCCGAACACGGTGTCCATGCCGATGCCGGCGTCCATGAACATCAGGCTGCCGGCCTCGCCCACCGCGGCTTCGCCGGGGTCGAGCTCGACCTCGACGAACTGCATCTCGTTGCCCTTGATCTCGTAGTCCACCACATCCATCGCCATCGTGTGCTCCTGAGGTTCCAGTCTCTGCGGCGCGGATGGTACAAAAAGCCGGTAGCAAGCGGTTGCAGGGCTGGCGCCGGAGCTGCCCAGAATCGGTGCATGGATGCAGCCAATGGTGCACTCGCGATGGGCGCGGCGAGCCTGTTCGGCGCCGCGCTGGCGTTCTGGCGCATGGGCGGGCGCAGGCCGCGGCAGCGCGGCTGGCCGTGGTGGCTGGCGGCGCTGGCGCTGACCGCGCTGGCGCTGGCGCTGCAGGCCGGCGAGGTGCTGGCGGCGCCCGCCGGCCATGAGCTGGGCAGTGCACTGCTGCTCGCCTGGCCCATGCTGTGGCTGGCCGGCTGGCGACGCTTTCACGCCCGCCAGGGGTTTGCCGGGCAGCCGCTGATCGACCTCGCCGTGTTCGGCGCGGCCTTGCTCGTCATGCCCTGGATGCCGGTGCCGGCGGCGCTGGGGGTGCACCTGTACGTGGCGACCCTGGCCTGGAGCGCGCCGCCGGCCGAGGACTCCGGCATGCTGCGCGTCGGCGCGCTGGCGATCGCCTTTGCCGTGCTGCCGCTGGCCGGCGGACTGCCGCTGCCGGCGCCCACGCTGCAGGCACTGGCGGCGGCACCGGCGCTGTGGCTGTGCAGCTTCGCGGCTCTGGCGGCGATGGGCGAGCGCACCGAACGCGACCTGCGAGCCTCGCGGCGCCGGCTGCGGGTGCTCGCCGGCACCGACCCGCTCACCGGCCTGTCCAACCGGCGCCAGTTCGAGGAGCTGGCGGCGCAGCCCCAGCGGGGCCCCTCGGTGCTGCTGCTGCTGGACATCGACCTCTTCAAGCTCATCAACGACCGTCTGGGCCACGCCGCAGGCGACCGTGCGCTGCAACTCGTGGGGCGCTGCATCCGCGACGCCTTGCGCGATGGCGACCACGCCGTGCGTCTGGGCGGCGACGAGTTCGCGCTCGTGCTGCAGGCCACCACCCTGGAGCAGGCGCTGCGCGTGGCCGACCGCGTGGTGCACGCGGTGCAGGCGCAGGCCCCCGGCCAGCGCTTGCCGCTGCTGACCCTGAGCTTCGGCCTCGTCCAGTGGTCCGCACGCGAGGCGCTGGAGGAGGTGCTGCAACGCGCCGACCGCGCCCTCTACGAAGCCAAGCGCCAGGGCCGCGCCTGCGCCGTCGCCTCGCACGGCGACGAGGGCCACGCGTTCTTCAGCGAGAGCCAGCGCCTGGGCTTGACGGCGCGCTGAGGCAGCGGGCTGCGTCGGGTCCTGCGGTCGTGCTCAATACGGCGCCGGCATCAGGTACTTCCAGGGCGAGACCTCGGCCTGGCGATCGACCGGGACGTGGATCAGCACCGGCCGGTCGAGGTCGATCGCCTTTCTGACGAGCTGGCCCAGCTGCGCGGGCGAACCGGCCCGCAAGCCGGTGACGCCGAAGCTCTCCGCCAGGGCGACGAAGTCGGGGTTGCGCAGCGTCGATCCGATCACGCGGCCGCCGAAGCGCTGCTCCTGGTCGCGCATCACGTTGCCAAAGGCGCCGTTGTCGAACACGACGGCGACCACGTTGATGCCGTACTGCACGGCGGTGGCCAGCTCCTGCACGCCGAACATGAAACCGCCGTCGCCGGCGATCGACACCACCGGCTTGTCGGGGTTGGCGACCTTGACGCCGAGCGCGGTCGGATAGCCGAAACCCAGCGTGCCCTGGTAGCCGCAGGTCATGAAGCTGCGCGGCTCGTAGATCGGGAATCCGAAGTAGGAGCTGAAGCCGGTCTGGCAGATCTCCTCGACGAAGAAGCCGTCGCGCGGCAGCGCGCTGCGGATCGCGGCCAGGTGGTCCAGGTGCGGCTGCACCTCGCGCGTGGCCTCGGCGCTGCGCTGCTTGAGGGCTTCGAACTCCGCGTGCCGGGAGGCTGCACGGTGGCCACGCCGCTGCAGCTCGGCCACCAGCTCGGCGGTGGCCTCGCGCGCGTCGGCGACGATGCCCACCTCGGGCCGCAGGCGTGCCATCTGCGCCGGGTCGATGTCGATCAGCACGATCCTGGGCATGCCGGCCGCCGGCTTGGGCCAGCGGAACCACTGCAGTTCCATGCGTGAGCCGATGCCGATCACGACGTCGGTCTCGCCCCAGCGCTGGTAGCCGCTGGCGCAGTTCAGGCCCAGCGGCGTGTCCTCCGCGACCACCCCCCGGCCGCCACGCCAGGGCACGGCCGGCGCCTGCAGCAGCTCGGCCAGTGCGCGCACCTCGGCGGCGGCATGCTGGGCGCCGCTGCCGGTCATGATCATCGGGTGGCGCGCGCCGGCCAGCAGATCGGCCGCACGCGCGAGGACCGCCGCATCCGCCTGCGGCCTGGGGTAGGCGGGGGGCGGATCGATGGCTTGCACCGGCGCGGCGGTGGCGAACATCTCCCACGGCATCTCCAGCGCCACCGGCTGCGGCCGACCCACGCGCATCTGGGTGAATGCCTCGGCCACCAGACGCGGAGCCTCGGCCGGGTGGGCGATGCGCGCCGCCCACTTGACGAGGCTGCGCAGCGTGCCGAGCTGGTCGGGCAGTTCGTGCAGGTGGCCCTTGCCGGAGCCGATGAACTCCGACGGCACCTGGCCGGTGACGCACAGCACCGGCGCGCTGGCGCCGTAGGCCGAGCACAGGGCAGCGGCGGTGTTCAGCACGCCCGGCCCCGGCACGACGCTGTACACGCCTTCGCGGCCTGAGGACTTGGCGTAGCCGAAGGCCATGTAGGCCGCGGTCTGCTCGTGGCGCGCGCCTATGGTCTGGATGCGTCCTTCTGCGCGCTGCAGGGCGTCGAACAGGCCATAGGTCTGCACGCCGGGGATCCCGAACAGGTGCTGCACACCGTGGCGCTGCAGGGCGTCGACGATGGCTTCGCCGCCGGTCATTCTGTCTGTCATTCCAACTCCAGTGCGACGTGAAACTTCGCGGCGGCGCTACAGGACGGCACCGCCGTCGACATGGTAAGTCTGGCCGGTGATGAAGCCGGCGTCGTCGGAGCACAGGAAGGACAGCGCACCGACCAGATCGCGCGGTTCGCCGTTGCGCGGAATGAGCTGCTGCTCGCGCACCCGGTCCCAGATCCAGGCCGGCAGATCGGCTGCCGCCGCGTCGGTGCGCGTCAGGCCGGGGGCGATTGCATTCACCGTGATGCCGTGCTCGCCGAGCTCGCGCGCGAGCGCGCGCGTGAGTCCGATGTTGGCCATCTTGCTCGTGATGTAGCCGGCAAAGCCGGGCGGCGGCGACCAGGCCGAGCTCGATGCCAGGTTGACGATGCGCCCCCAACCGCGCTCGACCATGCCGTGCGCGAACGCCTGGGCGAGCAGGAACGAGGCCTCGGTGTTCACCGCCAGCATGCGGCGCAGGGTCGCGGCGTCGAGCCGATCCCAGGGCATGGGCGGCTGGTAGGCCGCGTTGTTGACCAGGATGTCGATGCCGCCCTCGCGCGCCAGCACGTCGCGCACCAGGGCCGCGATCTGCGCCTCGTCGCCGAGGTCGCAGCGTGCGGAGCGGCCGCTGGCGCCGGCGCGGCGCACCAGCGCCAAGGTGTCTGCGCAGTCCAGCAGGTCCACCAGCACGAGGTGGCATCCATCCTGCGCCAGCCGCTCGGCAAAGGAGCGACCGAGACCGCGCGCGGCCCCGGTGACCAGGGCCACGCGCTGCCCGGGGTGTTCGTTCATTGCTCCGCTCCGGGCTTGCCCCTGCCGCGCAGCGGCAGGCTGGCGAGGAAGGCCAGCTTGCCGAGGCCCAGCATCTTCAGGCCGGCACGGGCGGCGCCGGCATCGAGCCGCGCATGGACCGGCATGGTGCCGAAGCTGCGGCCCTTGATCACCAATTCGTTGCCGTCGCGTTCGAGCGATTCGACGCGCATCAACTCCTCGTCGGCAGGGCCGCGCAGCACCACGCCGCCATCGTCGCGGCGCGCCGCGCTGGCAGGCACGCCCAGATCCTGGCGCGCGCCGCCGGTAACGGCGGCGAAGTCCATGCCGAGCTGCTCGAACATCTTCATGGCGGTGGCCCGGCCGGCACCGTAGACCCCGCCGCCCGGGTGCTGGAACGGGCCCGCCAGGTACAGGCGGTCGACGCCGGGGACGGTGAACTGCCCGAGGTCGGGTGTCGGCCGGTGGCCGGCGCTCTGGTAGAAGTAGGGCGCCACCCCGTGCAGGTCGCCGCGCACCATGCTGTTCGGGCTCGATCGTTCGAGGTCCAGCGGGCTGACGATGGAGCGGGCCACGATGTTGTCCGCCGTCAGGTTGGAGACGAAGCGGCGGTAGTGGGCGAGCGAGAGATCGCCGATCTCCTCCTTCACCTCGTCCCAGCCGCGATCGCGGTAGCGCGCATCCCGCAGCTCGTAGGGCGCGAAGGTGATGCCGTGGAACATGCCGCGTCCCGCGGGCGCGCGGGTCGGATCGCCAATGCTCTCGTCGCCGCCGGCGCACAGGCGACGCCCGGTGATCAGGCCGCGCTTGAGGTCGTCGAAGTCGGCCAGCATCTCGTCCAGGCGGTCGGTCGCCATGAACTCGAGCATGGTGGCCTGCGCGACCTCGTCGCCGGCGTGAAAGCGGCACTTCTCCTTCAGGTCGTAGTGGCTGACCATGATCGAGAATGGCGCCAGCTTGGCGCGTTCGGCGCGCTGCAGCACAGGTTCGGCGACCCCCTGCACGAAGCGGCGCACGACGTGCGGGTGGATGGCTCCGATCACGGCGTCGCGGGCGTCGATGCGCTCGCCGTCGCTGAGCTCGACGCCGGTGGCGCGCCCCTGCTGGACCACGATGCGTCGCACCTCGGCGTTGCAGCGCAGCTCGCCGCCCTCGCTCTCGATGCAGCGCACCAGGGCTTCGGTGAGCTTGCCGCTGCCGCCGATCGGCTGCGACACGCCGTGGTTGTGGATGATGCCCGGCATCAGGAGCACGCCCATGCCGGTGCCCAGTTCGTTCGGCGTCTGCAGGTTCTCGCTCACCAGCCGCAGCAGGTGGATCTTGACCTTGTCGCTCTCGTAGAGCTGATTGACCAGGTCCAGGCAGTCGCGGCTCATGTAGTCGAGCATGAGCCGGCCTTCGTCGCTGCGGTCGAGCATGGCCACCAGCTCGCCCAGCGGTGGTGGCGGCGAGTACAGCCCCGGCATGAAGACCTGCAGCATCTGCGTGCTGGTGCGCACGAAGCGGCGGTAGGTCTCGGCGTCCCTGGCCGACACGGTGGCGAAGGATTCGCAGGTGCGGTCCAGGTCCTTGTAGGTGTAGAGCACCGTCTGGTCGGGGAAGATGGTCGCGTGCGGCACCGGCGAGTAGCGGTACTGCAGCCCGTGCTTCGAGAGAAGGCCCAGCTCGTCGGCGCGCAGCATGGGGTTGCCCTGGATCATGATGTGCACGCTGGAGTGCTCGTCGTGCCAGTAGCCGGGCGTGTTGAGCTCGCGCGTGGACACACCGCCGCCCGGCCAGGCCTTGCGCTCCAGCACGAGCACCTTCTTGCCCGCCTTGGCGAGGTAGGCCGCGGCCACCAGGCCGTTGTGGCCGGCGCCCATGGCGACGATGTCGTACTCGTTTGTCATGTCTTATCTCCAGTTCGATCGACGGTGCGACGCTCAGTGCGGAATGCCCAGCTGCCGCACCTGGCCGTCGGTGCTGCTGTGCGTCAAGCTGTTGTAGGCGACGCGGATCTCGGCAAACCGGCCCTGCGTCAGGCGGTACATCACGATGCCGCGGAAGTCGAAGCGGTCGCCGCGGCGCACGGCGCCGAAGACCGAATCGGCGTCGTCCCGCCGGGCGCTGAAATGGGTCCACATCTGCACCGCCAGACTCTGTGCGTCGCTCACGAAGCGCTCGACGTGGATGACCTCGAAGAAGGTGGACCAGATCCTGGCGTAGTGCGCCTTCATCGCATCGGTGCCGGTCAGCACGAGGCCGCCGTTGAGGACGCGGACGTCGGGCAGCAGGTACTCGTCGAACGCAGCCGTGTCCTCGGCATTGAAGCGCCGGATGTAGGCGTCGTAGCGTGGTCTGTCCATCGGGGGGGCTCCTGCATGGGCTGCGCAGCTTAGCCAGGGGCGCTGCAAGGCTGAAATCCTTTATCGCGATGCGGCGCATCGGAACACGCGATGTTCGCCGTCGCGCAGCGAGTCCTGGTCGGCCCGCCCGAGCAGCAAGGTGGACACGAACTCGCAGCCGGGGAAGGGGTGGCGGCGCGCGGGGCGGCGCGCGAATCGGTTGTGCCGATGCACCGCATCGGAATTTCCCATTCGTCTGCGGACGGCTGTCTTCCTAGGATGCCGCTGCGTTCTCACAAGGAAACGCCGGGCTGTCCGCCAAGACCCCCTCGGGTGGGTCGACCGGGACCAGGGTCAGGCGATCGCCGACCGCCTCCCGCCTTGCAGGGACCATCGGGCCTCGTGCGCCCGATGGCGGGCCGAATGCGGCTCGGCCCTGGAGGCCATCCACTCAGACAAGGACAAGGAGACAGGAATGGAGCCATTCGTGTGGCCCCGGCGTGCCGCCATCGCCAGCGCAGCGATGCTGGCGGTGTGCGCCGGGCCGGCGGCAGCGTTCGAAGTGCAGACCGGCGACCCGGAACTGAAGGTTCTGTGGGACACGACGGTCAAGTACAGCAACGCGTTTCGCCTCAGCAAGCCTTCGCAGGCGATCGTCTCGGGACAGAACTACGACCCGGGTGCGGCGACCTACTTCCCGAACACCGACGACGGCAGCCGCAACTTCGGCCGCGGGCTGATCTCCAGCCGATTCGACCTGCTGAGCGAGCTGGACGTCGTCTACAAGGGCTTCGGTGCCCGTGTCTCGGCGGCTGCGTGGTTCGACAGCGTCTACCGCCGCGACCACAACGCCAACGACTCGCCGGGGACCTCCAACACCTGGTCGGTGCCCTACAACGTGTTCACCGACGCCACCCGCAAGCTGCACGGCGGTGATGCGGAGATCCTCGACGCCTTCGTCTTCGGGCGCTTGCAGGTCGGCGGCATGCCGACCACGCTGCGCCTGGGCAAGCACACCTTGCTGTACGGCGAGAGCTTCATGCTCGGCGCCAACGGCATCGCCGCGGCGCAGGCAGCGATCGACGTGGTGAAGGCGGCCACGGTGCCGAACTCGCAGTTCAAGGAGTTCATGCGCCCGATCAACCAGGTTTCGGGCCAGATCCAGCTCTCGCCCGAGCTGATGCTCGGTGCCTACTACAAGCTCGACTGGGAGAGCGACCGCCTGCCGGGTTCGGGCAGCTACTTCTCGATGATGGACGCCATCGCCGATGGTGGCGAGCGCCTGATCGTCGGCCACGCGCCACCGGGCAACGTGTTCTTCGGCCGCATCGGCAACATGAAGGCGAAGAAGAGCGGGCAGGGCGGCCTGCAGCTGCGCTTCCACCACGACGAGGTCGACTACGGCCTGTACGCCGTGCAGTGGAACGACCATGGCTCGCAGCTCTACCTGCGGCCGTTTGCCGGTGCACCCGTGGTGAGCGCGAGCGGGATGCAGGTCGGCGAGTACCAGTGGGCGTTCCACGAGGGCATCCGTGCCTTCGGCGCCAGCTTCAGCACCACGGTGGGCAGCGTCAACCTGGCGGGCGAGGTCTCGTTGCGCAGCAACACGCCGCTGGACAGCGATGCCCAGGTCTACCAGCCGGGCGCCGACAACAGCGACCACCCGCTGTACGCGGTCGGCAAGTCGGCGCATGCCCAGGTCTCGTGGATCGCCGCCCTGGGGCCGAGCTGGCTCTCGCGCGAGGCCGATTTCGTCGGCGAGATCGGGTGGAATCGCCGGCTGTCGGTGACCAAGAACCCGGCTGCGATGAACCCGAACGCGACCCGCGACTCGACCAACATCCGCATGGTGTTCGAGCCCAAGTACCGCCAGGTGATGGCGGGGGTCGACCTCTCGGTGCCGATCGGGCTGGGCTGGGGGCTGGATGGCAACTCGTCGGTGGTCGGCGCTTTCCTAGGCAAAGGCACAGGCGACCTGAGCATCGGCCTCAACGGCTCCTACCTCGACGTCTGGCGCTTCGGCCTGAACTACACGCACTACCTGGGCGAAGCCGGGCCGTTCATCGAGAACGGCCACCGCACCTTCAAGCAGGCGACTGCCGACCGCAACTTCGTGTCGTTCGTGCTGCGGCGTACGTTCTGACCCGACCCGACCGACGGAGATACACCCATGACCCCGAAACACCTGTGGTCCGCGGCTGCAATCGCCGCGACCGTGCTGGCCGGCCACGCGCAGGCTGCCGTCTCCGCCCAGGAGGCGGCGCGTCTGAACTCGGACCTGACGCCCTTGGGCGCCGAACGTGCCGGCAACAAGGACGGCAGCATTCCGGCCTGGAACGGCGGCTACACCACGCCCATCCCGGGCTTCAAGAACGGCGGCAAGCGCCCGGATCCGTTTGCCGCCGACAAGCCGCTGTACAGCGTGACGCCGAAGAACATGGACCAGTACGCCGAACGCCTGACCGAAGGCGTGAAGGCGATGCTCAAGAAGTACCCCGACAGCTTCCGGGTCGATGTCTACCCGACCCGGCGCACGGCCGCGGCGCCGCAGTGGGTGTACGACAACACGGCGAAGAACGCGGTCAACGCCAAGCTCGACGGCACGCTGGTGGCCGGTGCCTACGGTGGCATCCCGTTCCCGATCCCTAAGAACGGCATGGAGGCGATGTGGAACCACGTCCTGCGCTGGCGCGGCGAATCCTGGCAGCTCGCGATCAAGGGCATCCAGGGCACCGGTGACGGCAAGCATGTGGTCACCGCGGTCGCGCAGGGCAGCTTCCACATGCCCTACTACTTCAAGGACGGCAGCGCGGACAAGTTCGACGGCCAGTTCTGGTCGATCCGCATGCTCAACTCCGGCCCCGCGCTGCGTGCCGGCGAGGGCATCGTCGGGCGCGAGCACATCGACGGCGACAAGACCCAGGTCTGGGTCTACATCCCCGGCCAGCGCCGCGTGCGCAAGATCCCGAACGCCTGCTGCGACACCCCGACGCCGGCCAGCGCAGGGGTCTCGATGTTCGACGAGACCGACGTCTTCAACGGCCGCCTCGACCGCTTCGACTGGAAGATCGTCGGCAAGAAGGAGATGCTGATCCCCTACAACGGCAACAAGCTGCTGGCCACGCCCGAGGCCGACACGCTCGCCAGGCATCACCTGAACCCGTCGGCGATGCGCTGGGAGCTGCACCGCGTATGGGTCGTCGAAGCCACGCTCGCGGCCGGCAAGCGCCACCTGGCGACCAAGCGCCGGTACTACCTGGACGAGGACACCTGGATCGCGGTGCTGGCCGACCACTGGGACGCCAACGGTCAGCTCTGGCAGATGGGCTTCTCGAACCCGGTGGTGATGCCCGACCTGCCCGGCACCACCTCGCCCGGCCAGTTCGGCTTCTACGACCTGATCTCGGGCGCCTGGTACTTCGACACCTCGCTCGGCGACGCGGACGAACAGTACAAGCTGATGCCCCGCTACCCTGGCGAGACCTTCACGCCGGAAGCGATGACCGGCATGGCTGTGCGCTGAGCGCGGCCCGCGAGCCAGGCCGAAGCGATGGACGCAACTTCGATCGCCGCCCGCCGCAGCGGCCTGCGTCGCCTGCTGGCGGGGGCGGCGGCCGTGCTCGGCGTGCCCGGGCTTGCCGCCGCCCCGGTGGCCGATCCGCTGCAGCGGCCGGCGCTGGCGGTGCGCCGCGCCGAGCAAGGTGTTCTGCTCGGCCTGGCGCGCGCCGGTCAGCGGCTGGTGGCGGTGGGCGCACGCGGCGTCGTGCTGCTGTCGGATGACGAGGGCGGGCACTGGCGACAGGCCGCCAGCGTGCCGGTCAGCGTGACGCTGACAGCGGTCCAGTTCGTCGACGCGCGCAGCGGCTGGGCGATCGGCCACCACGGTGTGGTGCTCAGGAGCGACGATGGCGGCGAGCGCTGGACGCGTCAGCTCGACGGCATCGCGCTTGCGGCGCGCGTGCTCCAGGCCGCCGAGCAGCGTGCCGCCGGCAGCAGCGGTGCGGCCGTCGATGCGGCGCTGGCCGACGCCCGCCGCCTGGTGCAGGAGGGCGCCGACAAGCCCCTGTTCGCGCTGCACTTCGACGATCCGCAGCGCGGCCGGGTGATCGGCGCCTACAACCTGATGCTGAGCACCGAAGACGGCGGTGCGAGCTGGATGAGTGTCGCCGACCGGCTGGACAACCCACGCGCGGCCCACCTCTACGCGGTCGACCAGCGCGGCGAGCAGATCCTGATCGCCGGCGAACAGGGTCTGGTGCTGCATTCGGCGGACGGCGGGCGCAGCTTCCGCCGCCTGGCCACGCCCTATGGCGGAAGCTGGTTTGCGGCTGCCTTCCTCGCCGACGGATCCTGGCTGCTGGCGGGCCTGCGCGGGAACACGATGCGCAGCACGGATGGCGGCACGCACTGGGCGCCGCTGCTCAGCCCGGCGCCGGTGAGCCTGACGGCGCTGGGGCGTGACGAGCAGGGGGCGACCTGGCTGGCCAATCAGGCCGGCCAGGTGTGGGCGGTGGACCGCGCCGCCGGCACGTTGAGGCTGCACGCGAGGAGTTCCGCCATGCAGCCGGCTGCGATGCTGCGTCTGGCCGGCGGCGACTGGCTGCTGGCGGGCTGGAACGGCTTGACGCGCGTCGCTGCCAGCGCGCGCACGGAGGCCGCACGATGAGCGATTTCGACCCGCGCTCGGGCAACGCGCTCGAACGGCTGCTGTTCAACCATCGCATCTGGGTGCTGGCGGTGTGCGCCTTCGTCACCGCGCTGCTGGGATGGCAGGCGACGAAGCTGCAGTTCAACGCCAGCTACGAGAAGACGATTCCCCAGGGCCATCCCTACATCGCCAACGCCTTGGCCCACCAGTCGGACCTGCGCGGTCTGGGCAACGCGGTGCGCATCGCGGTGGCGAACCCGCAGGGCGAGATCTACGATGCGGGCCATCTCGACATCCTGCGCCGCCTGAGCGACAAGGTCTTTCTGCTGCCGGGGGTGGACCGGGCGGCGATGAAGTCGCTGTGGACACCGACCATGCGCTGGACCGGGGTCACCGAGGAGGGCCTGGAAGGCGGCCCGGTGATTCCCGACGCCTACGACGGCTCGCCAGCCAGCCTGCAGCAGCTGCGCGCCAACGTCCAGCGCTCTGGCGAGATCGGCCAGATCGTGGCCCTGGACGCGCGTTCCAGCGTCATCTTCGTGCCGCTGCTGGCACGCGATGCGCAGGGACAGGCGCTCGACTACGACCGGCTGTCGCAGGACCTGGAAGCCCTGCGCGCCCAGTTCGAGGCCGAGGGGGTGCAGATCCACATCACCGGCTTTGCCAAGATCGTCGGTGACCTGATCGCCGGTCTGCGCGAGGTGCTGGTCTTCTTCGCGGTGGCCATCGCGATCGCGGCGGCGATGGTGTACTGGTACACGCGCTGCTGGCGCTCGACCGCCCTCGTCGTCGCCAGCTCGCTCATCGCCGTCGTCTGGCAGCTCGGTCTGCTGCCCATCCTGGGGCTGGCGCTCGACCCCTACTCGATGCTGGTGCCCTTCCTCGTGTTCGCGATCGGCATGAGCCATGGCGCGCAGAAGATGAACGGCATCATGCAGGACATCGGGCGCGGCATCCCGAAGTGGGTCGCGGCACGCTACACCTTCCGCCGTCTCTTCCTCGCCGGACTGACCGCGCTGCTCGCGGACGCGGTCGGCTTCGCCGTCCTGCTGGCGATCGACATCCGGGTCATCCAGGAACTGGCGCTGGCCGCCAGCATCGGTGTCGCGGCGCTGATCTTCACCAACCTGATCGTCCTGCCCATCCTGCTGAGCTACACCGGGGTGGGGGCGAAGGCGGCGGCGCGCAGCCTGCGCGGCGAGGAGGCGGTGGCCGGCGGCCGCGATGCCTGGACGCTGTTGGTGCGCTTCACCGAGCGCCGCTGGGCGGTCGCCACGGTGCTGCTGTCGCTGCTGCTGGCGGCGGTGGGCATCGTGCTCAGCCAGCGCCTGGCGATCGGCGACCTCGACCCCGGTGCGCCCGAACTGCGCCCGGACAGTCGCTACAACCGCGACGTCGCCTTCATCAACGCCCACTACGGCGCGAGCAGCGATGTCTTTGCGGTGATGGTGCGCACGCCCGACGGCGGCTGCGCCGACTACGACACCCTGATGCGCGTCGATGCCCTGGAGTGGCAACTGCGCCAGCTGCCCGGGGTGGAGTCCACGCAGTCGCTCGCCGGGCTCAACCGGCTCGTGCTCAGCGGCCTGAACGAGGGCCAGCCCAAGTGGTTTGAGCTGGTCCACAACCAGGGCATGCTCAACAGCGTGACGGCCAGCGCGCCGCGCGGCCTGTACAACGACAGCTGCAGCCTGCTGGTGCTGAGCGCGTTCCTGCAGGACCACAAGGCCGCAACCCTGAGTTCGGTGGTGGACGCGGTGTCGAGCTTCGCGCGCGACAACGACAGCGTCAGGGCCAGCTTCCTGCTTGCCGCCGGCAGTGCCGGCGTCGAGGCGGCGACCAACATCGTCGTGCGCGAGGCCTGGTGGCGCATGCTCGGCTGGGTCTACGCGGCGGTGGTTGCGCTGGCCTTCATCACCTTCCGCTCCTGGCGCGCGGTCGTCGTCGCGGTGCTGCCGCTGGCGCTGACCTCGGTGCTCGCCGAGGCGCTGATGGTCGTCCTGGGCATGGGGGTGAAGGTGGCCACGCTGCCGGTGATCGCGCTCGGGGTGGGCATCGGCGTCGACTATGCGCTGTACATCCTGAGCGTGACGCTGGCCGGGCTGCGCGCCGGCAAGACGCTGCAGCAGGCCTACCTCAAGGCGCTGCATTTCACGGGCCGGGTCGTCCTGCTCACCGGGTTGACGCTGGCGGTCGGGGTCACGACCTGGGTGTTCTCACCGATCAAGTTCCAGGCCGACATGGGGCTGCTGCTGGGATTCATGTTCCTGTGGAACATGCTTGGCGCACTGCTGCTGCTGCCGGCACTGGCGCACTGGATGCTGCGCCCGACCCCGCCCCAGACCGTCGCCACCGGCGCCGCGCCCATGAATCCTCTGCACGCCACCACGGCCTGAAAGCCGCATCAAGACCATGATCAACTTCATCATCGCAGCGCGCCGCAAACCGCAGGACAGCCAGGAACGCTATTTCTACGAGTGGGGGATCATCCACGTCGCGCTGATGATCAGCACGCCGCAGGTGATGCAGATCTTCCGCCGCTACGTCCAGCACTACTCGGTCGGCGGCGTCGAAGCCGGCATGCTGCGCCACCCGCTGTCGCCCATGGCCTGGGACAACATGGCCGAGCACATCATCGACAGCTTCGACGATTTCGTCGCCAGCACGCGCATCCCCGACTACGTGACGCGCATGCAGCCGCACAAGTTCGGCGACTCCAACTTCGTGCTGGTCCTGACGCAGCCGCAGGTGGTGTTCGAGGAACCCGGCTTCGAGCGCGGGCAGGGCGGCGTCAAGCTGGTCCACTTCCTCAAGCGGCGTGCCGACCTGACGCAGGAGCAGTTCGAGAGCGAATGGACGGGTCGCCACGCGCTGGCCATGCAGGCGCTGAATCATCGCCAGCCGCTGATCCGTCGCTATGCCCAGAACCGCAAGCTGGCGGTGCCGGCCGACAACTTCGGGGGCTCCTTGTTTGCCCAGGGCGACACCGAAGGCTATGCCGGGGTGGAGGAGTTCTGGTTCCGCAGCCTGGACGACATGGCGCAGCTCGCGCGCGACCCGGCCTGGCGTGACACCCTGCAGACCAGCGAGTCGCATTTCGTCGACCCGACCGAGAGCTTCTCGATGGTGACCACCGAGCGCGTGGTCTACGACTACACGCGCGGCGAGCGCAGCAGCCCGCGGGCGGCGGTGCTCGACCCGGCGACGCTCGAGGGGCAGATCTACGCCCAGGGGCTGAGCGGCTGGAACGTCCCCAGGCCGCTGTAAGAAGAAGGGAGAGCCAGACATGGACATCGAGATCGAACACGACGCCCTGGGCACCCACTTCGACTGGGAGCTCGACGGCGTGACGCCGCGCATGATCGACTGGTTCTGGTCGAACATGGAGAAGGGCTTCATCCTCTGGCATCCCGAGCAGCATGAGCCGCTGGAGTGGCCGCTGCCGCCGCGCCATGGTGACCCGCTGGGCGCGATCCACAACGCGCCCCAGACCTGGAGCGACGGCCGGCGGCAGAACCTCTACATCCGCTTCGAGAAGCTGGCCGAAGTGCCGCCCGAGATCCGCGACACCATCGTGCATGGGCACGTGATGATCGTCGCCGGCCTCGGCCTGACCGAGGAGGAGATGCGTGCCGGCGAGCCGCTGGGCTACCGGGTGCATCAGTGGTCGGCGAGCGACCGCGGCGTGGTCGGGCGCAGCTCCGGGATCGGCCGGCGCAAGAAGGAGGACGCGGCCGCCGGCAAGGTCTGGGCGGCGCACGCGGCGCAGGAGATCGGCAACTGGGAGCGCTTCCTGCCAGCGCTGTACAAGCTTTACCAGGTCGTCACCGACACTCGGCGCAACCCCTTCACCGACCTCAGCGTGCAGGGCCGGGGGCGCGAGGCGCGCTACCTGCACATCGGCTGAGCACGGCGCGATCGGCGCATCGAGCGCGCCGCCAGCCAGCCCTCGCCACCCATCGCAAGCCCTCGCCACACCTTCCCACGCGAAGCCGCGCCATGAGCCGCCTGCTGCTGGTCGACGACGACGTCGCGCTGACCGCGATGCTGTCCGACTACCTCGGTCAGGAGGGCTTCCGTGTCGACGCGGTGCACGACGGATCGGCCGGCGTGAAGAGCGCGCTGGACGGTGGCTACGAGCTGGTGGTGCTCGACTCCATGCTGCCGCGCGTCGACGGCGAGGAGGTGCTGCGCCGGATCCGCCTGCGCAGCCGGATCCCGGTCCTCATGCTGAGCGCGCGAGGCGATGACGCCGACCGCATCACCGGGCTGGAGGCCGGCGCCGACGACTACGTGGCCAAGCCCTGCACGCCGCGCGAACTGACCGCGCGCGTGCGCTCCATCCTTCGCCGCACGCAGCCCGATTCGGCGGCGCTGGAGCCGATGAACGTGCTGCGCGCCGGTGCGCTGGTGCTGTGGCCAGAGCACCGGCGCGCCGAGTGGGCAGGCGCGGCGCTTGCGCTGACGCCCACCGAGTTCAACCTGCTCGAGGTGCTGGCCGGTGAGTACGGCCGCATCGTCCCCAAGGAGCAGCTGTCGCGGCGCGCGCTCGGGCGCGAGATCGGGCCCTACGATCGCAGCATCGACGTCCATGTCTGTGCCATCCGCGCCAAGCTGGGCCAGACCGCGGACGGCCGCTCGCGCATTCGCGCCATCCGCGGCATGGGTTACCAGCTGGTGCGCGAGCTGCACTGATGGCGGCAGCCCGCCGCGGCCCGGGCGGCCTGTTCTGGAAGATCTTCGCCGTCTGCTGGGCCAGCGCGCTGTGCACCGGCCTGGGCATCCATCTGGTGGCACGGGCCTTCCCGGCCTGGGTCGACCTGCCGCCGGTGCCGCCGAGCGCACAGCAATCGGTGCTCATGCCCATGCTCGTCGGTGCCCTGTTCGCCGCCCTCGTCAGTGCTGCTCTCGCCTGGTCGCTGTCGAGCCCGATCCGGCTCCTGCGCCAGGCCTTCGCTGCCGCGGCCGGCGGTGATCTCGATCGCCGCGTGGCGCCGCGCATGGGGCGCAGGCGCGACGAGCTGGCCGACCTCGGACGCGAGTACGACCGCATGGCGCAGCAGTTGCAGGACCTGCTCGGAGCCCAGCGGCGATTGCTGCACGACGTGTCGCACGAGCTGCGTTCGCCGCTCGCGCGCCTGCAGCTGGCCACCGGCTTGCTGCGCCGCGCGCCGGACGACGTGAATGCGGCAGTGGCGCGCATAGACCAGGAGGTGGCGCGGCTGGACCATCTGGTCGGTGAGGTGCTCGCGCTGGCGCGGCTGGAGTCCGGCGTGCTGGCGGGTGCCATGTGCGAGGTGGACGTGATGGGCCTGCTCGCCGCGGTGGCCGAAGACGCGAGCTACGAGGCGCGCGCGCGGCAGCGCGAGCTTTCGCTCGTCGCCAGCCCGCAGATCCTGCTTCTGCTCGCACACGGCGAGCTGCTGCAGCGCGCGTTCGAGAACGTGCTGCGCAATGCGGTCAAGTACACCGCCGCAGGCACCTGTGTGCAGGTGGACGCGGCGGTCGTTGCGGGCCGGTTGGAGGTGCAGGTGGCGGACCGTGGCCCCGGACTTCCGGCCGTCGCGCTGGACCGGATCTTCGAGCCCTTCGTCCGCCACCACAGCGCGCAGCCCATGCCGGGATTCGGTCTTGGACTGGCGATCGCACAGCGTGCCGTGCAGGTGCATGGCGGGTCGATCGTCGCCCGCGCACGCGAAGGCGGCGGCTTGCTGATGACGCTGAGCCTTCCTCTGGCGGCGACGCCTTAACTGGATTTAACGCATGCGACCGTGCTAACCCGGCTGACGTTGGTCGCACGCGATTCGATCATTCCGTTCATGACGAGCGACAGGCCGAACTGCCCATCCGTCCCCTGAGGCCGGCGCGCAGGCTGGCGCCGAGTGCGCGGCTGCACGCGACTGAATCCGCTGACCGAAACCGCGCCTGACGTGCCAAGGCACGCCGATGGCGCAGCTTTGTCCGAAGACGAGGAGACCGACATGAACCGTGTAGGAAGAACCGCAGCCCGGCGTCCCCCGATGCGCCTGGCGGCAAGCGCAGCCGCACTCGCGGCGCTGTTCGCGCACGCCCCGAGCATGGGCCAGGCAGCCGCGCCTGCTGCGCACGAGACCGACCAGGCAGGAAAGCTGCAGACGATCACCGTCACCGCAGAACGCAAGGTCAAAAGCATCCAGAAGACGGCGATCGCGGTCGAGGCGGTGAGCGGTGCCGAGATCGCCGAACAGGGCCTGAGCAGTGCGCCGGAGATCCTGAAGAACGTCGCCAACGTCGAGGTGCAGGGGGCGGCGCGCGGCAACGTGATCGCCATCCGCGGCGTCGGTTCGGACCTGCCGCCGGGCATGGGCGAGTCCGCGGTCTCGACCAACTACGACGGCGTCTACAACTTCCGCGCCGAGATGGGGACGCTGGGCTTCTTCGACCTCGACCGGGTGGAGGTGCTGCGCGGGCCGCAGGGCACGCTGTACGGGCGCAATGCGGCGGCCGGTGCCGTCAACTACCTGACGCGCGACCCGCAGATCGACAAGCGCATCTCGGGCAACGCCTCGCTGGAGATCGGCAACCACAGCCTGTTCCGCGGCGAGTTCGGCGTCAACGCGCCGCTGGGCGACCAGTTCGCCCTGCGCGTGTCGGGTGCATCAATCAGCCGCGACGGCTTCCTGAGCGACGGCTTCGATGACGCCGATGCCTCGGGGGTGCGCGTGAAGACCTTGTTCCAGCCTTCCAGCGCGACCCGGCTGGTGGCCAGCTTCGAGCGCATCAAGCTCGGCGGCAGGGGACGCGGCTTCATCCCGCAGGCAAACTGGAACGATGCCGATACGCGCTTGCAGGCCGCAGTCCACCCCAGTTCGCCGGGACTGGAGAAGATCGGCTACCAGGACTACGTGGCGACCAAGACCTCGCTGCAGTTCGACCAGGACCTGGGCTTTGCTCGCCTGACCCTGATCCCGGCGCACCAGAAGGCCTCCGGCATCGTCTACCGCAAGTACGACGCGTCGCGGCCGCCGGGCAACGAGGAGCAGTACAACGCCGACCCCGAGGTCGCGCGCCAGAAGAGCGTGGAGCTGCGCCTGGCGTCGAAGCCGCATTCCCCGTTCGAGTGGGTGGCCGGCGTCTACTGGTACGACATGCTCAACGTCCAGCACTGCCTGGCCGACATCAGCTGCAACGGTGCCGGCACCAGCGACACCACCGAGTCGAGGGCCCTGTTCGGCCAGGTCATCGCGCCCCTGTCGGCCGGCCTGCGCGCGATCGCCGGCCTGCGCCACACGCGTGACCACAAGACCAACGCGGGCGGCAGCGACGGTCACTGGACCAGCACCGACGGCAAGCTGGGCGCGGAGTTCGACCTCTCGCCGAGCGCGATGGGCTACCTCACCTATGCCACCGCCTACCGTCCGGGCGGCTTCAACTCGCTGCCTGGCGCGAGCGGCACCTTCGATGCGGAGAAGCTCGGCTCGCTGGAGCTGGGTCTGAAGAGCCGCTGGCTGGACGACACGCTGCAGGTCAACGGCGCGCTGTTCCGCTACGACTACCGCGACTACCAGGCGATCGACTTCGCGATGACCGCCACCGGACTCGTGGCCAACTTCCGCAACGTGCCCAAGCAGACCATCCAGGGCTTCGAGGTGGATACGCGGGCGCGGGTGGGCGAGAACACCTCCTTGCGGCTGGCGTTCAACTTCGTCGACGCCAAGCTCGGCGATCTGCTGATCACCAACTTCGACAACAGCACGAGCTCGCTGAAGGGCCTGCCGCTGCCGCACGCCCCGCGCACATCGGTCAAGTTCGGCATCGAACAGACGGTGCCGCTGGCGCGCGGCGACCTGATCACCCTGCGTGCCGACGCGCGCCACACCGCCAAGCAGTACGTGTCGCTGAACGAGAACGCCGACACCTTGCAGCCGGCCTACGGCCAGGTCGACCTGTCGGCCCAGTACCGCAGCCCGGACGACAGCTGGGGGCTGAACCTGTACCTGAAGAACGCGACCGACTACGTGCCCAAGATCGCCAACTTCAGCGGCTACACGATCGTCGGCGTACCGCGCAGCTTCGGCGTCGTCTTCACCACCCGGTTCTGAGCGGATGTCTGAGATGATTCCCCAAGCCCACCTTGTTCGCTGGCTCCCGAGACGGCAGCCAGGAAGCGCGCAACGGCGGCTGCGCGGCGACAGTCGACCCCATCGGGCAGCCCTCACGGTGGTGGCCGCCGCACTCTGGCTGGGTACGCCTGCCTGGGCGCAGATGCCGCCACCGGTGTCTGCGCAGGCGCTGGCGGCGGCGGCGCGCAATCCGGTGGTGGTTGCCGGCGAGGCATGGATCGTCGAGCAGACCACCGCGCTGCAGAGTCTGCGCATCGAGCCTGGCGCCGCCGTCGCAGCACCGGCGGGCCGCAGCCTGACGATGACGGTCGATGGCGTCGAGACCGGGATCAAGCCGGGTCTGTACCGCGGCGAGGTCGTGCTCACGGTGACCGAGCCCCATGTCGTCGAGTTCGACAAGCTGCACCGGCACCGCTTCCGTCAAGCCTTGTTCATCGACGCACAGGGCGTGGTGGCCGGCAAGTCGGTCCTCGCCGCGGCCGGCCCGGTGCGGGTGGCGGACGGGGTGATCAGCGGCCTGCGCCTGCGCTCGGTGGGCGACAACTTCAACGGCATCGTCGTCGCCGGCGGGCGCTGGACGCTGAAGGACGCGGACATCGATTTCGTGGGCAACGGCGGTAACGACTTCGCCGGCTATGGCGCAGCCATCCTGTCCGACGGGCCGGACACCACGCTGGTGGTCGACGGCGCCAGGCTGCGCACCCACGGCGCGGTGCGCACGGCAGCGGTCTGCAATGGCGGCAGCAATCTGGTCGTGAAGAACTCCGATCTCGCATCGCGGCAGGGCAGGCTGGCGGCGGACTTCGTCTCCAACGTCACCCCGGGCGAGATGAAGGACGCGCCCTGGATGCTGGGCATCCGCGGCAATGTGCGCACCACCAACGTGCTGGGCGAGGGCACGACCTGCACCTACATCGGCTCGCGGCTGGCTGCCGACAGCTGGGGTGTGCTCTCGGTCGACGCCAGTCGCAACACCCGGCTGACGGCGATCAACAGCAGGATCGAGGTCAGCGGCGAGAGCGGCTATGGCTCGTACGCGATCGGCAACTCGACGAACGCCTTCTACGGCAGCGTCATCGACGTGCCCACCCACGGGGTGATCATCACCGGTGGCCACGCCGTCTTTGCCGCCAGCCGCGCGGACACCCTGCAGCGCCTGAACAGCGAGCTCAAGCTGGGCCTGGGCGCGCAGGAACTGGCGGCCATGAGGCCGGCGCAGACCATCGTCAACTCGCAGCGCTACGGCGTCATGAGCTGGGGTGACGCGACGGTGAAGATCGCCGACGCGACCGAGTTCAACACCGGCGAGGCGGTGTTCCTGAACAAGGGGGCGACGGTCGCGATCGAGGTCGACGGCGGCGGCGGCGCGAAGCTGAACTCGCGCAACGGCGTGATCTTCCAGGCCATCGACAACGACGACCCGGGGCCGGTGATGACGGCCGGCTTGATGGCCAACACCGGCGTCTACCGGGAGCCGGCCGGGCCTCCCGACAAGCTGGCGGGCTTCGACCTCGGTGCCGCCCACGCCAGCGACATGAAGCTGCGCTTCGCCAAGATCGCTCTGAAGGGCGACTTCTACAACGCGATGCGCTCGATGCGGGTGGGCGGCATGTTCGGCCCCGATGGACCGAGCCCCGGACCAACTCCGGGACCGAACCCGGGACCGCCCAGGCTGACCGGCGCCAACCTGGTTCTGACGCTCGACGAGGCCCAGCTCAGCGGCGTGGTGAGCTCGGCGAACGCGCACCACCTCAAGCAGACGATCGCCGCGGACGACTACCAGTGGCTGGGCCGGGTGAGCAACACGCCGGCACCGGCGGTGAACAACGGCGTGATCGTCGAGCTGCGACGTTCGCGCTGGACGGTGACCGGTCCCTCCTACCTGAACCGCCTGAGCGTGGGACCGGGGTCGCAGGTCCTGGGGCCTGACGGCCGCGGCGTGTCCATGACCGTCGACGGCCGGGCCACCGAGCTGCGCGAGGGCGAATACCGCGGGCAGATCGTCCTGAGGCCTTTGTGATGCGCAAGCCGACTTCCTTCTCCCCGTCCAGGGTCGCGCTGGCGGCCGCGCTGGTGGCCACGCTGGCGGCCTGGCTGGCCGTCGTTCCCGGCCAGGCTGCGGCGCAGGACCCCAGGCCGGTCGTCGCGAGCCTGAAGTTCGAGTTGCTGCTGCCCGGCGTCTACGGACCGCACGAGGGCGCAGCGGTACGCGGCTTTCTTGCCGCCAACCGTGCCCTGAAGGCGCGCGGTCCGATCGACGTGCAAAAGCTGATACGTGGCGAACTGCCCCCGGACACGCCCGGCCTCGGCCCGGTGATCAAGGTCACGGAGGACTGGGTGCGCTACCAGAACGCCCGCGTGGATCCCGAGAACCCCTTGCGCAGCGACCGGGGCTATGCGCGCCAGGCCGGCTTCGCGGACATTCAGGCGATCCCCACCTTTGGCGCCCATGACGACAGCTTCATGCTGCCCTATCCGCCGGCGGCGCGTGACACCCTGCTGGTCAGCGACCTGAACCACAGCGTCACCGTGCATCGCCCGATCTATCCCGGCGACACCTTGTACCTGGTGGCCGACGAGCGCGAACTGATAGACCTCACGCCGGCTGCCGGGTCGATCTACCGGACGCTGGCGATCAACACCCGTGGCAGCGTCTGGAACCAGCGCGGGGAGAAGGTCAACGACGTCGTCTTCCGCGTCACCGAGAGCATCAAGGTCTACCGGGACCGCGGCGATGCGCCACGCAATCCCGGGTTCTTCGACATGTGGGAGGCGCCCGACTGGCTGGCGCGCCCGGCGCACTTCTATACCGACGCGGACTGGAACACCATACGCGACATCTGGGCCCGGGAGCGGCGCCAGGGCGCGACGCCGCTGTACTGGGAGGACGTGCAGGTCGGCGACCGGCCGGCGTGGACGCTGGACGGGCCGGTCGAAGCCTCGGTGGCGCCGGTGTCACCGTGGGGCATGGGATCCGGCGGCAGCCGGACCCTGAAGCGGGAGATCATGGATGCGAAGACCTTCGCGACCATGATCCGCGGTGCCAAGGACGGCATCTGGCGGCTGCCCAGGCGGGAGGACCAGGTGCCGGCGGCACCTCCCTTGCCGGCCGGGATGAGCGCGCCGGCGGGTGGGCCACCGCCCGACGCCGGCGCGATCGCCAGCACCGACATCCACAAGGACGGCGCGCGCCGCGCACCGCTCATCAACTACATGGGCCGCGAGTTCGCGATCCGCCACCTGTCGAACTGGATGGGCGACCGCGGCTGGCTGCAGGAGATCCGCTGGTCGATCATGGATCCGCGCGCCAACGCCGCCTACGGCAAGCCGGCACCTGCCAATCCGCGGGCCGAGCGCTTCCTGGACCGCGTGTCCGGCATGCGGGGGCGCCATGTCAGCGAGCACGGCCTGACCCAGGACGTGGCGATCGTGAAGTCCGAGGTGGTCGCCAAGTCGGTGCGCGACGACGCCTTCGTGGTCGACCTGGTGTGGTGGGTGGAGACCATAGACGGAAAGATCTGGCAAGAAGGTGCAGCGACGGTGAAGCTGCCTTCGCGTCGCCGCACGAACTGAGCATCAGGAGCATTGCATGCTGGAATTTGACAGGAAGTCCATCGCCTGGTGCGCAGGCCTGCTGCTGGGTGCGAGTGCCTTCGCGCAGCCACTGCCGCAGTCCGCTGCGCCGGCGGCGCCGCCAGCGGGGGTCGCGCCCATGGGTGGGGCAGTGGCTGGGCCGGTGGGCGGGCCTCCCGGCAGTCCTCCGGGTGGCCCTGCCGGGGGCCCATCTGCTGGGCCCGCCGGTGGCCCTCCCGGCGGTCCGCCGCCGATGATGGCGCCCGAGCCGCTGACCGAGATCGCGCTCGAGATTGGCGACGCCGGCGTGCGCCGAGGTGCCCAGTTCAGCGCCAGGCGGCTGGACGGTTCGGCCGGCCAGGGCCTGCGGCTGCGTTCCGGTGTCGACGGCATGAACGGACTGGTCGTGCAGGGCAGGGCGGAATTCAGCCTCGGCGACTCGACGATCGAGCTTGCCGGCAGGGGCCGCAACGACTTTGCCGGCATCGCCGCTGCAGCGCTGGCCAAGGACGATGCGACGCTCACCCTGCGCAAGGTGAAGATCAGCACCGCCGGCATCGTGTCGACGGCGGTCACGGCCACTGACCGCAGCACGCTCAAGGTCTACGACTCGACCCTGGAGTCACACGGCGGCGGGGCACCCAGCGGCTACGTGCGCCGCATCGGCCCCGGCATGATGGAGCCACCGACCCCGCTGGGCATCGTCGGCACCGCGCGCACGACCCTGGTGCTGGGGCAGGCCAAGGCCTTCATCTACCGCAGCCGCATCCAGGCCGACGGCTGGGGCGCGCTGTCGACCGACGCCGCGCGTGGTGCCTACCTCGAGGTCAACGACAGCGAGATCGTGGTCAGGCGCAGCGGCTACGGCGCCTACGCCGACAACGGCGCGTCCATCGTCATCAACCGCGGCAGCATGGACGTGGCCACTTTCGGCGGCGTGATCGCCGGCCAGGCCAGCCTGAGCCTGAACGATGTCAAGAGCCGTTCGCAGGGGAACACGGTGATGCTGCACAGCGTGATGGGCAGCGGCACCGAGGTCGGCACTCTGGCCATCAGCGGCGGCAGCCTGAGCTCGACGAATGCGGCGATCCTGGTCAAGAGCGCGAACGCGAAGATCAGCATCGACCGCGCCCAGATCAGCGCCGGCAACGGCGATCTCCTGCTCGGGGTGGTGAACGACGACGGTTTCCGTTCGCGTGCAGCGGCCGGGGTGACGGTACCGGGCATCGACGCCACGCTGAAGAACAGCAGCCTGAAGGGCAACCTGCTGATGCTCGACGATGAAAGGTCGATGCGCGTGGCGCTGGTGGCAAGCGCACTGGAGGGCGTGGTCAGGAACGTGACGCTGAGCGTGGATGCGCGCAGCCGCTGGACCGCGACCGGTGCGTCCAAGCTCGTGTTGGCGCCGCCATTCGATCTGGCGCGCATCGATGCCGTGGCGGGCGTGACGATCCAGGCACGCGCTGCGGATGGGGTGGTGCTGAGCGGCAGCCACAAGCTGCCCAGCGGTGGGTGGCTCGAAGTCGAGTAGCCATGAGCACCCCAGGGCCGGGCTGCACCCAGCCCGCCCCGGAGGCCGGGCCGTGCCCGGCCTGCCATCGGGACGCGCTGTCCGATGGCCCTTGCCTGGCGAAGAACGGTCCCGGGTGGACGGTTCTTCGCCCGGGCTTGGCTGCGTCTCTGTGGTCGGCAGCCCAGGATCGGTGACTGCGGCGCGGACCGGCGCGCTGCCCGCACCAGCGGCAAGTATCCTGAGCGCACGCAATCCGCGCCGGCGAGTGCCTGGGTAGGATGAGGGCGTTGCGGCGCTGTCCGCGCGCTCACCCTCTGGAGACCGATGCGCTACAAGCGGCTGGACCTGAACCTGCTCGTCGCCCTGGATGCCCTGCTCGCCGAGTGCAGCATCACCCGTGCCGCCGAACGCCTGCACCTGAGTCAGTCGGCGACCAGCAATGCGCTGGCGCGTCTGCGCGACTATTTCGACGACGAGTTGCTGGTCCAGGTCGGCCGCAAGCTCGAGATGACGCCGCGTGCACTGGGACTGAAGGACGGTGTTCGCGATTTGCTGATCCGCGTCGACGGCACGGTCGCGGCACAGGCCGAGTTCGTGCCCTCGCAGAGTGACCGCACCTTCACCATCTTCGCCTCCGACTTCACCCAGACCGTGCTGATGCCGCACCTGCTGGCGCTGGCCAGCGCGCAGCACTGCCGGGCGGGTTTCGAGTTCCTGCCGCTGGCGCTGGACCCCCGGCGCTCCCTGGAACGCGGCGAAGCCGACCTGCTGGTGATTCCGCGTGGTTTCATCTCCCCCGACCATCCGGAGGAACTGCTGTTCAAGGAGTCCTTTGTCTGTGCGGTGTGGAGCGGCAGTGCCCTGGCACAAGGCGAGCTGACGATGGAGCGCTATCTGGACGCCGGCCATGTCGTCATGCAACCTCCCGGCACGACCATGGACTCGTTCGAGACCTGGTTCTTCAGGCGATTCGGGATTGCCCGGCGCGTCGCCGTCAAGACCTATGCGTTCGCGAGCATGGCGCCGCTGATCGTCGGCACGGACTACATCGCGACCATGCACCTGCGCCTGGCGCGGGCACTGTCGCGCGCCTGGCCCCTGACCCTGCTGCCGACACCGGCGCCGATGATGGAAATGGAGCAGATCGCGCAATGGCACGCCTACCGGGCGCGCGATCCCGGCATCGTCTGGCTGCGCGGACTGCTGCGCGAAGCGGTGCGCCGCATGGACGGCGAAACGCCGCCGCCGGCCTGAGAGCCTGTGAAGACAGGAGTTCCAGGTAGGGATCCAGGACAAGCCCATGACCCTCCAGCTACGACACGAAACCTCGGACGACATGGCTGCCATCGAAGCCGTCACGACGGCCGCCTTCGCCGATGCGCCGCACACCAGCCACACCGAGCAGTTCATCGTGCGTGCCTTGCGTGCAGCCCATGAACTGACGCTTTCCATCGTGGCCGAGGAGCATGGGCAGATCGTCGGCCACGTCGCACTGTCCCCCGTCACGATCACCGATGACCAGGGACGCCAGGCCGATGGCTGGTACGGGTTGGGGCCGATCTCCGTCCTGCCGCGACGGCAGGGGAACGGCATCGGCTCGCGCCTGATGGAGCAGGCGCTGTCTGAGCTGCGGGCCATGCAGGCCGCAGGCTGTGTGCTGCTCGGAGATCCCGCGTACTACGGGCGCTTTGGCTTTCAGGCCCATGCGGGCCTGCAACTGCCGGGCGTGCCGCCCGGCTACTTCATGGCGCTGGCCCTGCATGGGCCAGTGCCGCAAGGCATCGCGCGCTACAGCGATGCCTTCAACGCCACCGTCTGAGCCGCCGCGAAGGTGGCGGCGTACTGACTTGATCCGCCCGCCGTGGGTGACCCTGCTGGCTACCCCGCCATCGGGTGGTTCTATGCCCGGAACGCCCGCCGTCCGCTACGCCACCAGGACGGGGATTTCCGCTGGAAATGGCTCAAGAAGCCGCTCGACGTCCTCTGTCGCTTCTGCGGCTGAAACCCGCTCGCCGGCCGCCAGCGGGGCCCGGCCGCGTCAGAACCTACCGGTCCGACTCGAGCCGACAGGCCTCCTCGAAACCACGGGGTGGTTCAGGGCGTTCCTGCCGTGGCGGGCGCGTCCTACTCGATCCCGAGCGCTGTTCGCAGCGCCTGCGAGGCCGGGCCGTTCAGGCGGATGCTCCAGTTCGGGTCCGGGTTGACGCGGTCCTTGGACGCGTACCAGACCGCGCCGTTGCGCTCGGCGTATAGGCGGGTGAAGCGGAAGTTCTCCTCGAAGCCTTCGGGCATGGCGTGGAACTTCAGCATCCTCGCATCGCCCAGCGTCTCGATGCGGTAGCCGGTGTCCAGCAAGGTGACGTAGTTGGTCGAGAAGCCGTTGCTCAGCAGGCGGTTGTTGCGGGTGAAGCGCGCCTTGCGGCCCTCGGCATCGAAGGCGACGCGGATCTCCACGCGGTCGGTGTAGGCCGGGTTGCTCGGCGCCTCGGTGCGGGACCAGACGAACAGGGTGGTGTTGCCGTTCACCGGCCCGCCCTTGAGGCCGCCCGGGTAGCCCGCGATCACCTGCTCCAGGTTGCCGGCCAGCGGCCAGCTGGCAAAGGGCTCGGTGCTGGTGGCGCTGGGGGCGATGCGCAGGCGGTCACGATCCGGGTCGGTCGCGATCGCCTCCGCGGTCGACACCGTCTTCATGCCGCGGTGGGTGAGGGTCGAGCCGGCCGGGAAACGGCTGCGCGTCAGGATCGGATGGTCGGCCACGCGCGGGCCCCAGCCGGCGTGGCTGGCGCCGTTGTCGGTGCCGGCATAGCTGCGGATCTCGTTGACCACGTCGCCCATGAGGCGGCCGTCCAGGCTGATGCGCAGGTCGGCGACGCGCTCGTCGACTTGGGCCTCGCAGTACACCGACCGATGGGGCGGCGCCGACTGCGTGCGTGACACCGGGCCGCTGGAGGGGCAGTCCAGCCAGGCGCTGCCGGTCCAGTAGGCGCGCCGGCGTGCGAACGGCTGCGCGATGCCGGCGCTGACGGTCATGCGCTGTTCGTCGGCGCTGAAGTAGCCCTCGCTGTCGAGCACGCTGGAGTCTCCCGTGAGGCGGCGCCAGCTGTAGTTCAGCGCGTCGGTGAAGCTGAAGTTGCGCAGGGTCTCGAAGGGCCCGGCGCCGGCCGGGGCCGCGGGCTCGGTGTGCGCCGGCAGCGCGAGTGCGCTGCGCAGCGCGTCCCAGGCCACGCCATTCAGGCGCTGCTCGTGGTAGGAGCGCGGCAAGTCGGTGCTGCCGCGGAACACGGTGCCCACCTGCTCGGCCCAGAAGCGCTGCCGCTGTGCGCTGGCCAGGAGGGCAGGCGGATAGCCGCTGGCCACCCGCAGCAGCCGGATGCCACCCTGGGTCTGCAGTGCCAGGTTGGCATCGCCCATCGCCTCGCAGGACTGGCTGCGGCCGTTGCTCTGCAGCACGTCGCAGCGGTAGAAGCGGCCCTTGAGCTGCGCCACGTCGACAGCCAGTCGCCAGCGCTTGTAGGGCTGCAGGCCGGGGTCGGGCGGCGCGGGCAGGGCGACGTCCTCGACGAACAGCGAGTTGAGGTTGTCGACCACGGCCGTGGCATTTGCCAGATTGCCACCCATCAGCCCGAGCTGATCCAGCGTCGCGGCCTGGCGGAACATGCCGTCCGGATGGCGCACCGTGGGCTTGACCTCAAGCTCTATCCGATCGGTCGTACCCAGGTTGGAGATGGCGCTGCGCCAGGCGTACTTCGCTCCCGCCGGGAACACGGCGTCGGCCGGCAGCAGGGCCGGGTCGGGGCCCCACTTCAGCGGCAGGCCGCGCTCGTCGGTGGTGCTGCCGACGTTGTCGCGCAGCGGAAAGGCGCGCATGCGGGCGATCACGGCGCGCAGGGTCTGGCCGCCGATGTCCTCCCAGACCGAGCGCGACTCGGTGCGCATGGCGCCGCAGTACAGGCTTCTCTGCGGTGCGCCGGCGCTGGCGACGATGCTGCTGACGACGGCGTGGCCGTTGTCGCAGTTGATCCAGGCGCTGCCGCTCCAGTACATCTGGTTGCGGCTGAACGGAATGTCCACTCCGCCCACGCGCTCGGCGCGCGGCTCGTTGGCGACGAAGGCGCCGCTGGCGTCGGTCTGGCTGCTGTCGCCGCTGAACAACTGGTAGCTGTAGTTGTCGGCGTCGCTGTAGGTGAATCGGCGCACGCTGACGAAGGGGCCGGCGGTGTCGCTCGCGCTGCCGGGTGCGGTCAGCACGGTGGCGATCGCGGCCACGTTGGTGGCGTCGAGCCCGAGCGCCTGCGCCACCGCGGCGGCGGCGGCGGCGCTGCGTTGCGCGGCGCTGGCCTGCGCGGGAGCCGCTGCCAGCGCCGCCGCCAGCACCGGCAGCTGCTGCACGGTGGCGGTGCGCAGCAGCGCCGCGCTGGCGCTTGCGCTGACGCCCGCATCGGCCGCGAGCTGCGCGGTGTCGCGCATGACACGGCCCACGGCGCGTGCCGCATCGCCGAGCGCGGTGTCGGCGCCGCTGGCGGTGAAGTCCCCCAGCGGCGAGACGACCAGGCCGAGCTGCGCCTGCACCGAGGCGGCGGCCTCGGCCACGCCGATGCCGGACTGGGCCATGGTGTCGGCCACCACCGTGCTCAGCGGGCTGATGAACACCGTCTGCGCGCCGACGACGCCGCTGGGCGGCGCCCGCAGCAGCATGGCGGTGCCGATCGCGCTGCCACTGTCCTTGTCGATTGCGCTCGCTGGCACCTGCGCCACGACGGCGTGCGCGCCGGCCTGCGCCGCCGCGACCTCGATGCGGTAGGCGCCGTCGGCGTCGGTGCTGGCCTGGGGTTCGTCGCTGTCGCAGGCGAGGTCGTCGTCCAGATCCAGGCAGACGGTGGCGCCTTGCAGCGGGCCGTCGGCGACCGTGCCGCTCAACGTGACGGCGCTGGCGGGCGCGTCGTCGCCGCCGCCGCCCAGGCAGCCGGCGAGCAAGGCCGCGCCGGCGGCCAGACCGAGCGCGGTGGCGCAGCGGGGAGTACGAAGTGCCGGGAGGGGAGGGATGCGCATGGGATGCTCCTGTGTGCCAGTGGGTGGGCTGGCGCCCGCGACGACGTGGGTCGACGGGCGTGGCCGCATGCTGGCGGGCGGCGCTCGCGAGGTCATCCGCAGTCCTGAGGATGAGCGCGGGGCGTGTGCCCAGGTATGCGCGGCATGCGCGGCGTACGCGGCGCGCGCTGGACGCGGTCCTGGCCGCGTTCATGCTTTCCGACGAGCTTTGAAGCAGTTGCTACGAGACGAGAAGCGTAGTATTCAAATCCATGTGGACGGCCCTGCTGCTGACCCTGCCGACCCGGCCGAGCGCCGTGCGCCTGCGCATCTGGCGCGCGCTCAAGGCCTTGGGCTGCGCCTGTCCGCGCGACGGCGTGTACCTGCTGCCGCAGGCGCAGGCGCGGCTGTTCGAGCCGCTGGCCGGCGATGTGCGCGCCCATGGCGGCCAGGCCGGGCTGTTCGAGCTCTCGACGGCGGACCAGGCGCAGCAGGCGGCGATCCAGGCCTTGTTCGATCGCGGCGCCGACTACGCGCGGTGGCAGCGGGACGCGCAGGCGCTGGCGGCTGCGCTGCCCACGCTCGCGCAGGCCGATGCCTGGCGACGCTGGCGTGCCGTCTCGCAGGCGCTGCAGCTCATCGCTCGCATCGACTACCACCCCGGGGCCGCTGGCGCGCAGGCGCAGCTCGAGCTCGACGCACTGCGCCAGGCGCTGGACGCCCGCTTCTCGACCGGGGAGCCTCTGGCCCGGCCGGCGCAGGCCATCGCCCGCCTGGACCGGCGCCGCTTCCAGGGTCGCTGCTGGGCCACGCGCGCGCGCCCCTGGGTCGATCGCCTGGCGTGCGCCTGGCTGATCCGCCGCTTCATCGACCCCGAAGCGCGCGTGCTCTGGCTGGCCGACCCGGCGCGGTCGACGCCGCCGCCGCGTGGCGCGCTCGGCTTCGACTACGAGGGCGCGCGCTTCAGCCATGCCGGCGCGCGCGTCAGCTTCGAGGTGCTGGCGGCCAGCTTTGGCTTGGACACGGACCCGCAGCTGCAGCGCATCGCGCGTGCGGTGCATTTCCTCGACATCGGCGGCATTCCGGTGCCGGAGGCGGCGGGGCTGGAGGCCGTGCTGTGCGGCCTGCGCGAGCTGCACGCCGACGACGATAGCCTGGCGCTGGCGGCGGCGGCGGTGTTCGACGCGCTCCATGCGGCGCCTGGGGTCGCGCCGTGATCTCGCCCACCGGGTCCGCGCCCGACGCCGCGACACATTCCGCGCCCGATCCCGCGCCCGATCCCGCGCCCGATGCCGCGCACGATGCCGCACCGAACCCGGTGCGCTTCGCCGAGGCCCTGCGCTTCTGGTTCATGCTCGGCTTCATCAGCTTCGGCGGCCCGGCCGGGCAGATCGCGATCATGCACACCGAGCTGGTCGAGCGTCGGCGCTGGATCAGCGAGCGGCGTTTCCTGCACGCGCTGAACTACTGCATGCTGCTGCCGGGGCCGGAGGCGCAGCAGCTCGCCACCTACATCGGCTGGCTGATGCACCGCAGCTGGGGCGGCATCGTCGCCGGGGCGCTGTTCGTGCTTCCCTCGCTGTTCATCCTGATCGGCCTGAGCTGGATCTACCTGCGCTTCGGTAGCGTGCCGGTGGTGGCGGGCATCTTCTTCGGGCTCAAGCCGGCGGTGACGGCGCTGGTGCTGCATGCCGCGCACCGCATCGGCTCGCGGGCGCTGAAGAACCGCTGGATGTGGGGCATCGCGGCGGCCTCGTTCATCGCCATCTTCGCTTTCGATGCGCCGTTCCCGGCCATCGTCGGGGCGGCCGGGCTGATCGGCCACCTCGGCGCGCGCCGCTGGCCGCAGGTGTTCGCGCCCGCCGGCGGTCACGCTGCAGGCGGCGCCAGCCACCGCCCGGCGCTGATCGACGACGACACGCCGACACCGGCGCACGCGCGCTTCTCGCGCCCGCGCTTGGCCAGGCTGCTGGCCACCGGCCTGGGCCTGTGGCTGCTGGTGATGACGGTGCTCGTCGCCAGCCAGGGCGTGGACGCGACGCTGACGCAGATGGGCTGGTTCTTCACCAAGGCCGCGCTGCTGACCTTCGGCGGTGCCTACGCCGTCCTGCCCTATGTCTACCAGGGCGCGGTCGAGACCCACGGCTGGCTCAGCGGGCCGCAGATGATCGACGGCCTGGCGCTGGGCGAGACCACGCCCGGGCCGCTGATCATGGTGGTGGCCTTCGTCGGTTTCGTCGGCGGCTGGCTGAACGAGGTGCTGGGGCCCGATGCGCGCTTCCTCGGCGGCGCGCTGGCCGCATCCGTGGTCAGCTTCTTCACCTTCCTGCCCTCGTTCGTGTTCATCCTCGCCGGCGGGCCGCTGGTGGAGGCCACGCACGGCAGGCTGGGCTTCACGGCGCCGCTGTCGGCGATCACGGCGGCGGTGGTCGGGGTGGTCCTGAACCTGGCCCTGTTCTTCGCCTGGCATGTGCTGTGGCCACAGGGCCTGGGCGGGCGCTTCGAGTGCTTGTCGGCGCTCATAGGCGCGGGCGCCGCGCTGGCCCTGTTCCGATTCCGGATCGGCGTGCTGCCGCTGCTGGCCGGCTGCGCCGCCCTCGGCCTGCTGTTCAAGCTGGCATTGACCGGCCTGGCCTGAAGTCCGCGCCACGCAGGGCGCGCCTGCCGGCCGCTGCGACCCTTGGGCGGCTTCAGTCCCCGCCGACGCGGTGCAAGGTCTGCGACGGCAGCTCGCCGAACATGCGTCGGTAGTCGGTCGCGAAGCGGCTCAGGTGCCAGAAGCCCCAGCGCGCCGCGACGTCGGCCACGTTCAGCGTCGCCGGGTCGGCCCGGCGCAGGCTGCGCCGCGCGCCGTTCAGGCGCAGCGTGCGCAGATAGGCCGCCGGGTTGGTCTGCAGTACGTCCTGGAAGCTGTACTGCAGGGTGCGCCGGCTCACGCGCAGCACGCGGCACAGGTCTTCCACGCTCAGCGGCTGGTCGACGTGTTCGCGCATGTATGCGCGCGCGCGCGCCACCAGGGCGTGGCGCTGGCCGGGCGGCGGCGCGTCGGCGGTGGCCGCGGGCAGCAGCACGCGCAGCGTGGCCGCCAGCAAGGCCTGCTGCAGCCTGCTCTGCAGCACCTGTGTCAGGGATGCCGGCTGGCGGCTGGCGGTCTCCAGGGTCGCCAGCAGCAGGCAACGCAAGGCCTGCACCGAGGGCTGCGCCGGCTGCAGCACGGATGGGCTCGCGGCCGGCTCGAAGGGGCGGGCCTCCAGCCCTTCGGCATGCGCCTGCAGCAGCGAGCCCGGCAGCGCGACGGCGACGATGTCGAACACGTCCGGGACACGGAAGTCCAGCTCGCTGCCGCCACGCACCGACAACACGCTGTGCGGGCCCAAGGCCAGGTGGGCGTAGCGGCCGACGCCGTGCATGCGCACCGGCACCCCGACCACGTGCTGGTCGGCGCGCACCGCGCCGGCCTCGTACAGCGGCTGGTTGGTCTGCTCGCGAAAGACCTGCAGTTCGCCGATCCGGCACTCGACGAAGCGGCCATCGAAACGCCCCGGCGCGAGTTGCTCGTAGACCTGGTTCCAGCCGCCCAGACAGGCGGCGAGTTCGTCGGCGTCGTGGGTGTGGCGCCTGCGCAGCGGCGGCGCGGCGCCGGGCGGGTTCGCATCGCGCGTCGGCGCCTGCCGCGCGGCGTGAATCGACATCGGGTTATCCCTGATCAATCTGGTACTGGAATGCAGGATTCTTCGCTGCGGCCCTGTCGTGGGTCAAGCGGTGGGGCTGCAAGAGGGCGTCGGGTCGCGCCAGGCGGGTCCCGGATTGCCGATTTCGGCTAACGTCTGCGCCCGTCCCGCGGCCACAATCGCCGCGCTGCCAGGGGGCAGCCGGCGCGGCGTGCGGCCGTGTTGCAGCGTGCAGGAGAAGTCGCCTTGAGTCGCATCCTGAATTCCATGGTCCTGGCCGCCGCGGCCTGGTGCGCGGCCGCGGCCGCGCAGGCACCGCTGGCGCCCGAGACGCTGACGATGAACAAGGCGCCGGCGCCGAACGAGCATCGCCTGTACGTCTCGGACATCACGATCCAGCACATCGTCGACAACCGCTTGCACGTGATCGACGGCGAGCACTTCAAGTACCTCGGCCAGTTCGCCACCGGGTTTGCCGGCCAGTCCACGCTGTCGCGCGACCGCAAGGAGCTGTACGTCGGCACCACCTACTACCCGCGCCTGTCGCGCGGCGAGCGCACCGACGTCATCGAGGTCCACGACCCGGCGGCGATGTCGCTCATCGCCGAGATCCCGATTCCCTCGCGGCGCGCCCAGGCCCTGCCCTACGAGGGCATCATGCGCACCTCGATCGACGGCCGCTGGCTGTTCGTGCAGAACGTGACGCCGGCCACCTCGATCACGGTGGTCGACCTGAAGGCGCGCAAGTTCGCCGCCGAGATCCCCAACCCCGGCTGCTGGATCGTGATCCCGTCTGAGACGGCGGCGAACCGCTTCTCCACCCTGTGCGGCGACGGCACGCTGCAGACCATGATCCTGAACGACGACGGATCGCTGAAGGAGAGCAAGACCAGCGCCCCCTTCTTCGAGCCCGACGAGGACCCGGTCTACGTGCAGACCCAGCACCTGGGCGGCGACCGTCACCTGCTGGCCAGCTTCCACGGCAAGGTCTACGTCGCCGACCTCTCGCAGCCGACCGCGCGCGCCGACAAGCCCTGGAGCCTGGTCAGCGCCGCCGACGCCAAGCAGAACTGGCGCCCGGGCGGCTACCAGCTGTTCGCCGTCAACCGCAAGCAGCAGCGGCTTTACATCGCGATGCACAAGAACGGCGCCGAGGGCACGCACAAGAACCCGGCCGACGAGATCTGGGTCGTCGACCTGAACACCCGCAAGCGGCTCGCCCGGCTGCCCGGCAACGCCGCGATCGCGCTTGTCGTCACCCAGTCGGCGCAGCCCACGCTGTATGCGCTGGACGCGATGAAGATGGCGATCGTCAAGTTCAGCGCCGGCGACAAGCCGCGCCTGCTCGGCCGCATGGAAGGCGTGGCCGAATCGGCCACCATGCTGGAGCTGCACTGATGCTGCTGCCGACCGCCGACGCCGCGCTGGCGCACATCGCCAGCGCGGCGCTGGCCATCGTGCTGCTGGTGGGCGCGGCGCAAAAGCTCGCCGACCGCGACGGCTTCACGGCGGCGCTGGAGCAGTACCGGCTCCTGCCGGGGGCACTGAGTGCCGCCGCCGCCTGGCTGCTGATGGCCACCGAGCTCGCCGCCGGCGCCCTGCTGCTGCTGCCGCTGCTGCGCCCGCTGGCGGGCTGGCTGGCGCTGGCCCTGCTGGGGGTGGTGACTGCTGCGGTGGCCGTCAATCTGCTGCGCGGGCGTGCCCACATCGACTGCGGCTGCGGCGGCGCCCAGGGCCGGCAGCACCTGTCGTGGTGGCTGGTGGTGCGCAACGCGCTGCTCATGGCGCTGGCGCTGCTGGCCACGCAGCCGCAGGACGGCGCGCGCGAGCTGGTCTGGCTGGACGGTCTCACGGTGGCCACCGGCGCGGTCGGCCTCTATCTGCTCTATGCGGCGGCCAACCAGCTGCTGGCGAACGCGCCGCGGCTCATGCAATTCAGGGAGTGATGCAGTGAACGAAGCCTTGCTGGTGTCGACCATCGTGCTGTGGGTCGTCGTGCTCGCGCTGCTGGTGGTGGTGTTCGCGCTCGCGCGCCAGGTCGGCATCCTGTACGAGCGCATCGCGCCCATGGGCGCGCTGATGCTGGACCACGGTCCCAAGCCCGGCGAGGCGGCGCCGCAGCTGGCGCTCACCGCGCTGGACGGCAGCGCGCTCGCGGTGGGTGCGCCGGCCGCGCAAAGCCAGCTCCTGTTCTTCCTCTCGCCCACCTGCCCGGTGTGCAAGAAGCTGCTGCCCATCCTGAAGTCGATCGCGCGCGACGAATCCAAGTGGCTGCGCCTGGTGTTCGCCAGCGACGGCGAGGTCGCCGAGCACCGTGCCTTCGTCGGCCGTGCCGCGCTGCAGGACTACCCCTATGTGCTCTCCACCGAGCTCGGGATGGCGTTCAAGGTCGGCAAGCTGCCCTACGCGGTGCTGATCGACGAGCACGGCACGGTGCGGGCCAAGGGCCTGGTGAACTCGCGCGAGCAGCTCGAGAGCCTGTTCACCGCCAAGGACCTCGCCGTGGGTTCGGTGCAGGGCTATCTCCAGACGCAGACACAGCGCAGCTGAAGGACGGACGATGAAGTGGTTCGATGACTGGTTCGAGCGCTCGGCACGCCGGGTCGCGCATACGACCTCGCGCCGCAGCGCGCTGGCGCGCGTGGGCCGCGGCCTGCTCGCCGGCTCCATGACGCTGCCGGTGCTGCCCTTCGACCGCGTCGGCAGCGCGCAGGCCAGCAGTGGCGGTGCGCCGGCCAAGGGCAAGGCCGCCAAGGCCCCGGACGACTCGCAGTGCGAATACTGGCGCCACTGCGCGATCGACGGCTTCCTGTGCAGCTGCTGCGGCGGCACCACCTCGAGCTGCCCGCCCGGCACCGAGCCGTCCAAGGTCGGCTGGATAGGCACCTGCCGCAACCCGGCCGACGGGCGCGACTACCTGATCAGCTACAACGACTGCTGCGGCAAGATCGCCTGCGGTCGCTGCTTGTGCAACATGAACCTCGGCGACCGGCCGGGCTACCGCATCATGCTGCACAACGACGTCAACTGGTGCATGGGCGCGGACAACAACATGTTCCATTGCACGACGTCGGTGATCGTCGGCCTGGCCAAGTAGCGGCGGCGATGAAGCCCCGGCCGCTGTCGCTCGTCGCCCCCGCCATGCTGGCGCTGGCGCTGGGCGCGGGCGCGGATTCGGCGCTCGCGCAGCAGTCCGCTCCCACGCTGTGGGCGCTGAACTGCATGGGCTGCCACACGCGGCCGACCGGCTTCACCCCGGTCGCGGGGCGCTCCGCCCAGTTCGCCCACATCGAGGCCGGGCGCGTGTTCTACATGGAGATGCCCGCCCGCAGCCTGAGCGCCGACGAGGACGCCCGGCTGCGCCAGGAGATCCTGACCTGGAAGGCGAGCTGCCACGCCATCCTGCAGGACGCGCCCACGGTGCGCTACACCGGCAACGACCACGTCAAATGAAGCTCCTGCGCCTCGTGCGCGCCGTCGCGCTGGCGGCGGCGCTGGTTCCGCTCGCGGCTGCCGCTTCGGACGGCGTTCCCGGCGCCGAGGCGCCGCGCCTGCAGCCGCTGCCGGCGCCGGCGCGCGTCGACCCGGCGCTCGCCGAGCTGGGCCGGCACCTCTTCTTCGAGCCCCGGCTGTCGGGTGACGGCGGACGCAGCTGCGCGAGCTGCCACGAGCCGCAGCGCGGCTGGGCCGACGGGCTGGCGCTCTCGCGCGGCTACAACGGCACCGAGCACTTCCGCAATTCCCCCTCGCTGCTGTCGGTGCGCCTGAAGGCTTCCCTGACCTGGGACGGCAGGCTTGCCGGCACCGAGCTCGAGGCCGCGGTGCGCGAGATGATCAACGAGGCGCACTTCATGAACGCCGACCTGGTCCTGATCCAGGAGCGCGTGCGCCAGCTGCCGCGCATGATGGCGCTGTGGCAGGCCGCTTTCGGCGCCCAGAGCCAGCCCCAGGCGGCGCGCGTGCCGACCGCCATCGCCGAGTACCTGAAGACGCTGGACGCGGCGCCGACGGCGCTGGACCGTGCGCTCGCGGGCGAAGCGGTCGCGCTGGCGCCGCAGCTGCGACGCGGCCTGGACCTGTTCCACGGCAAGGCCGGCTGCGCGCGCTGCCATTCCGGCCCGCTGGGCAGCGACGGCCGCGCACACCGCCTGGGGGTGGCCGACGCCAAGGCCCTGGCCAGCGAGCCGCTGCGCCAGATCACCTTGCTGCGCTACCACGGCACGATGGGCGTGCCCGACGCCATGCGCGAGCGGCGCGACCTCGGCGCCTACGCGGTCAGCAAGCAGCCGGCCGACCGCGGGCGCTTCGTCACGCCCTCGCTGCGCGGCCTGGTCCACAGCGCTCCCTATATGCACAACGGCAGCCTGGCGACGCTGGAGGAAGTGGTCGCCTTCCACGCCCGCGGCGGCGGACCCGGCAGCGAACTGGCGCCGGTGAAGCTCGGCGCCGACGAACGTGCCGCCCTGGTAGCGCTGCTGCGCGCGCTCTCCGGCCCGCCGCCGGCGGTGGAGGTGCCCGCCACCAGCGGCTACGCCGCCATGCCCGGAGTGCATTGATGACCCCCCTGCAGGCGCTGAAATTCTCCCTCCTGGCCGCGCTGGCGCTGGCTGCCGCGGCCGTCGCCGCGCAGCCCGCATCCGAGCGTGACGCGGCCAGCCCGGGGCTGCCCGGCTTGCCAGGCCTGCTGCCGCCGGTACCGGTGCCCCCCGACAACCCGATGAGCGCGGCCAAGATCGAGCTCGGCCGCATCCTGTTCTGGGACACCCGGCTGTCGGGCAACGGCGCCACCGCCTGTGTCTCCTGCCACCAGCCGGCGCTCGGGCTGGGCGAGCGCAGCGCCTTGTCGCGCGGCTACCCCGGCACCATCCAGTGGCGCAACACGCGCACGGTCTGGAACGCCGCCCACTACCGGCGTCTGCTGTGGGACGGCGGCGCTGCCAGCCTGGAAGCGCAGGCCCCGGGTGCCGCCACGGCGCCGGTGGAGGGCAATGGCAACCGCACGATGATGGAGATGCGGCTGCGCCTGGTGCCCGAGTACGTGCAGCGATTCCGCGCCGTGTTCGGCACCGAGTGGCCGCGGCTGGACGACGCCTGGCGCGCCATCGCCGCCTTCGAGCGCACCCTGGTCAGCGACCCCGCGCGCGTGCCCTTCGACCGCTGGCAGGCGGGCCAGGCGGACGCCATCAGCGCCGCAGCGCAGCGCGGCTGGGCGCTTTTCAACGGCCGCGCCGGCTGTGCCAGCTGCCACAGCGGGCCGCTGCTGAGCGACCAGGGCTTCCACGCCCTGGGCGTGCCCGGCCTGCCCGAGAACGGGTCCAGCATGCTGCTGCAGATCACCACCCGCTGGCACAACGTGCAGCGCGCCGCCCCCGGCAGCGCGCCCGAGGTGAGCTACGAGGACCACGGGCGCGAGTACGTCAGCCGCGACCCGGCCGACCGTGGCCGCTTCCTCACCCCCACGCTGCGCGAGCTGCGCCACACCGGCCCCTACATGCACAACGGCGCGCTCGGCTCGCTGCGCGCGGTGGTCGACTTCTTCGACCGTGGCGGCGGCCACACGCCCAACAAGTCGCCCCTGCTGCGGCCGCTGGGCCTGAGCGAGCAGGACAAGACCGACCTCGTGGCGCTGCTGGAGAGCCTGAGCATGGAGCGCCTGCCGGAGATGAAGCCGCCGCGCGTGCCGCCCTCCGTGCCGCTGCCGGTGGACCCGGCGCGGGATCACTGAGCCCAGATCCGACCGTTGACCGCGCCCCCGGCCCTTGCCGGGGAGCACAGGTGCAGACGCCTGCGCTGCGCAGGACGACCACCAGCCGGGCGCCGCAGCGCACTGGCGATCAGCGCTCCGGCTCCTCCTCGCGGCTGCGCTGCATCAGCTTGTCGAGGATGAGGTCGAGCTGCTGGTGTTCCTCGTCGCTCAGCACCTCCAGGTACCAGGCCTCGCGCTCGGCGGCGGCCGGCAGCACCTTGGTGCAGATGTGGGCGCCGGCCGGGGTGATGGTCATCAAGAGCTTGCGGCCGTCGCTGGGGTCGACCGCGGTTTCGATCATCTTCAGGTCGGCGAGCCGGCGCTGCGCGCGCGACACCCGGGCCTTGTCCATCGCGGTGCGCTCCACCACCTCGTAGAAGGGTTGCTGGCCGTAGGCGTACAGCGCCATCAGGATGCGCCATTCCGGGACCTGAAGGTCGAACTCCTTGTCGAAGATGTGGCCGATGGACTGCGACAGGCGGTTTGCCACCACCGCCAGCTTGAAGGGGATGAAGTCCTCCAGCCGGCCCACCGGCCCCATGGACGGACGCCGGGTGACCGCGCGCCGGGTGGGCGCGGGCTTGTCGGTGGCGGACTTGGCGGGGGTGCCGGGATTGCCTGGACTGGGGCGGGTGGGCATGCGTCGTCTGTCGGTCCGGGGATCAATATCGTTGACGATAAAACGAACTAGACCTTGCCGCCAGTCGGGTCGGCCCCGGGTCTGCCTCGGGTCTGCCTCCGGTTCGCCCCGGATCGTTGAGCGGTTGTGTCGCGGCTGCAGCGGCCGGCCAGTGGTCGTCGCCGACCTGCGGCTTGGGTGCCCGAGGCTGGCCGCGAACCTGCTCCGAGATCGTGTTTGGCCGCCTTGCGCAGCACCCAGCCGAGAGCCCGACTCATGGAAAACCAGTCGTTGACAACGAAACAATCTCCTTCGACCATAGCGGCCATGGTTGTTGCACAGTCCGCGGCCGTTCCGACGCCACCGCCCGCCCCCTATCCTGCACCGGCGCTTTTCATCGCCGGCGCGCGCGTCGAATCCACCTCCGAAGGCGAGCTGCCGGTCTACGACCCCGCGCTGGGCGAGGAGATCGCACGCCTGCCGGTGGCCGGCGCGGCCGAGATCGAGGCCGCCGCCGCTGCCGCCGCGCAGGGCTTCGAGGCCTGGCGCGGCGTACTGCCGCTGGAGCGCCAGCGCATCATCGGGCGCGCCACCGCGCTGCTGCGCGAGCGCGCGCTGGCGATCGCCGCCGTCCTCACGCGCGAGCAGGGCAAGCCGCTGGCCGAGGCCGAGCGCGAGATCAGGCTGTCGGCCGACATCATCGACTTCCTGGCCGAGGAGGCCAAGCGCCTGGCCAGTCGCGGCGTGCCGCCGCGCGCCGCGGGTGTCGTCAGCCAGACCGTGCAGCGGGTGCCGCTGGGGCCGGCGGCGGCCTTCACGGCCTGGAACTTCCCGGCCAACTTGCCCGCGCGCAAGATCGGCGGCGCCCTGGCCGCCGGCTGCAGCGTGATCCTCAAGCCCGACGAGCGCACCCCCGGCACCGCGCTGGCGATGGTGCAGGCCTTCGCCGACGCCGGGCTGCCGGCCGGGGTGCTGAGCCTGATCGCCGGACGTCCGGCGCAGATCTCGCAGGCGCTGATCGAGGACGAGCGCATCGCCAAGGTCTCGTTCACAGGCTCGGTGACGGTGGGGCGCCAGCTCGGCGCGCTGGCGGCGGCGCACGGCAAGCGCTATACCGCCGAGCTCGGCGGCCACGCGCCGGTGATCGTCTGCGCCGACGCCGACGCGGCCGCCGTGGCGGCCCTGTCCGTCACCGCCAAGTACCGCAACGCGGGCCAGATCTGCGCTTCGCCGATCCGCTTTCTGGTGCACCGCTCACGCTACGCCGAGTTCCGCGACGCCTTCGTGGCCGGCGCGCAGGCACTGCGCATCGGCGCGGGCCACGAGGCCGGCACCCAGATGGGCCCGCTGGTGGCGCCGCACCGGCTGGCGGCGATGCAGGAGTTCGTCGACGACGCGCTGGCGCACGGCGGGCAGCTCGCCTGCGGCGGCCGGCGGCTGGACCGTGCGGGCTGGTTCTACGCCCCCACCGTGCTCGAGCGGGTGCCGCTGGCGGCGCGCGTGCAGCGCGAGGAGCCCTTCGGCCCGATCGCGGTGCTGGACGTGTTCGACGATCTGGACGACGCGATCGCGCGCGCCAACGCCTTGCCCTACGGGCTGGCGGCCTACGGATTCACGCACGACCTGCGCCTGGCGCAGCGCCTGAGCGACGGCCTGCAGGCCGGCATGGTCGGGATCAACCACTTCGGGATTTCGCAGCCGGAGACGCCGTTCGGCGGCGTCAAGGCCAGCGGCATCGGCCATGAAAGCGGGCTCGAAGGCCTGCTCGGCTATACCGAGGTCAAGCTGGTGAGCGTGGCCATATGACGATGAGCAAAACCCCTACGGCGTCCCGGCGCCCCACTGCGCTGCTGCTGGATTTCGGGTCCGTGATCAGCACCTCCTTGTTCGAATGCCACCGCGACACCGAGCGCATGCTCGGCCTGCGCGAAGGCCAGCTCGGCTGGTACGGCCCGCTGGACCCCACCGGCGACGAGCTCTGGGCGGCGCAGCTGCGCGGCGACATCAGCGAGCGCGACTACTGGGCGGCGCGCGCGCGCGAGGTGGGCGAGCTGCTCGGCGAGTCCGGCTGGGTGACCGCCGACATGCTGGCCCGGGTGCGCCACAACGACCCCAACCGCACGGTTCGGCCGGCGATCGCGCGCCTGATGGCCGCCACCCGGCGCGCCGGGCTCAAGCTGGGCATCCTGTCCAACGAGCTCGAACTCTTCTACGGCAAGGACTTCCTGTCGCGCATGGACGTGCTGCGCGAGCTGGACGCCGTGGTCGACGGCACCCACACCCTGATCCTCAAGCCCGACCCGCGCGCCTACGCGATGGCGGTGCAGGCGCTGGGCGTGCCGGCAGACGACATCCTGTTCGTCGACGACCAGTTCCGCAACATTGCCGGCGCGGTGGCCGCCGGCATGCAGGTGCAGTATTTCGATCTGCGCGACGTGGCGGGCAACCTCGCCGCCGTCGGCGCGCGGCTCGGCATCCCCAGCGAGGCATGGCAATGAGCTACAAGCCGATGAACGCGGCCGAACTGAAGGCCGCCAACGCACGCCACCTGTGGCACCCGATGGCGCACCCGACGGCGATGCGCGACCAGCCGCCCGACATCATCCAGCGCGGCGAAGGTAGCTGGATCTGGGACACCGACGGCCACCGCCTGGTGGACGGCGTGGGCGGCCTGTGGAGCGCCAACCTGGGCTTCGGCCGGCAGGAGATCCGCGACGCCATCGTCGCCCAGCTCGACGAGCTGGCCTTCTACAACATCTTCCGCGGCACCACCCACCCGCGCGCGATCGAGCTTGCCGAGCGCCTGACCGGCTTCATGGCGCAGGACGGCGTGGAGGCAGCGTTCTTCTCCAACGGCGGCTCGGACGCGGTGGAAAGCGCGCTCAAGATCGCGCGCCAGTACTGGAAGTGCCGCGGCCAGCGCGACCGCAGCAAGTTCATCGCCCTGCGCCAGGGCTACCACGGCGTGCACTTCGGCGGCATGAGCGTGAACGGCAACACCAACTTCCGCCGTGCCTACGAGCCGCTGCTGCCGGGCTGCTTCCACGTCGACACGCCCTGGCTGTACCGCAACCCCTACACCCAGGACCCGGAAGAACTGGCCGCCATCTGCGCCGAGCTGCTCGAGCGCGAGATCGTGTTCCAGGGCCCGGACACGGTGGCCGCCTTCATCGCCGAGCCGGTGCAGGGCGCGGGCGGCGTCATCGTGCCGCCGGCCAGCTACTGGCCCAAGATCCGCGCCGTGTGCGACAAGTACGAGGTGCTACTGATCGCCGACGAGGTGGTCACCGGCTTCGGCCGCACCGGCGCCATGTTCGGCACCCGGCTGTGGGGCGTGCAGGCCGACCTGTGGTGCCTGGCCAAGGGCATCAGCTCGGGCTACGTGCCGCTCGGCGCGACCGCCATCTCGGGCAAGGTGGCACGCGCCATCGGCGAGGGCGACGCCACCTTCGGCGCCGTCTCGCACGGCTACACCTACAGCGCCCACCCGGTGGCCGCCGCTGCCGCGCTGGCGACGCTGGACATCCTGGAGCGCGAGGACATCGTCGGCGGTGCGGCGCGCGAGGGCGCCTACCTGATCGAGCGCCTGAGCGCGATCGGCGAGCGCTCGCGCCTGGTCGGCAACGTGCGCGGCATCGGCCTCATGGTCTGCATGGAGCTGGTGTCGGACAAGGCGAGCAAGGCCGCACCCTCGCGCGCCGCGGTGGCGCAGGTGGCACGTGAGGCCTACAAGCTCGGCGCCATGGTGCGCACCTCGGGTGCCAACATCATCCTCTCGCCCGCGCTGACCATCTCGCGCGCGCAGATCGACCTCCTGTGCGACGCGCTGGACGAGGCCTTGAAGACGGTGCAGGGATGAAGCCTTGAGTGGCGGGGGGGGCCCCCCCCCCCCCCCCCCCAGGGTGCGCCCACG
>CAUJJP010000029.1 GCA_963205525.1 Pseudomonadota bacterium
GCGTAGATTCTTCTGTTTTGATAGCTGCTAGCGCTTGTCAGTCAAGCGCTAGCGGCATTTCTTTCTAAAACCTGCTCACAGCCCCAGCATGATCCTGAGGTTCTGCACCGCCGCGCCGCTCGCGCCCTTGCCGAGGTTGTCTAGCCGGGCGACGAGCACCGCCTGGCGGTAGCCCTCGTTGCCGAAGACGCGCAGCTCCAGGCGGTTGGTGTCGTTGAGCGCCTCGGCGTCGAGCTTGCCGTTCTCGGTCGGCGCGAGCACCTTCACGTACTGCTCGGGCGTGCTGGTGCGCGCGTAGTGCGCGGCCAGCACCTCGTGCAGGTCGGCCGCCGTGGGCGCGCCCCGCAGCAGCTCCAGGTGCAGCGGCAGCTCCACCAGCATGCCCTGGCGGAAATTGCCGACGGCGGGCACGAACAGCGGGCGGCGCTTGACGCCGGTGTACTTCACGATCTCCGGCAGGTGCTTGTGCGACAGCCCGAGCGCATAGAGCTCGAAGGGCGCGGCCTGGCCCTTCTCGTAGGCCTCGATCATCGTGCGCCCGCCGCCCGAATAGCCGCTGACCGAGGGCAGCACCAGCGGGTAGTCGTCGGGGATCAGCCCGGCGTCGACCAGCGGGCGCAGCAGCGCGATCGCGCCGGTGGCGTAGCAGCCCGGGTTGGCCACGCGGTCGGCGGCGCGGATCGCCTGCAGCTGCCCCTCGGCCAGCTCGGGAAAGCCGAACACCCAGCCGTCGGCGGTGCGGTGCGCGGTCGAGGCGTCGATCACCTTGATGCGCCGGCCGGTCTCGGCGGTGATGGCGTCCACCATCGCCACGGTCTCGCGCGCCGCGTCGTCATGCAGGCACAGGATCACCAGGTCCACGCCCGCGATCAAGGCCTTTTTGGCCTGCGCGTCCTTGCGCAGCGCGGGGTCTATGCTCACCAATTCGACTTGCGCGAGCGCTTGCAGGCGCTCGCGGATCTGCAAACCGGTGGTGCCGGCTTCGCCGTCGATGAAAACCTTGGCCATGGCAGGGACTCCTTGTCGCCGGAAGAATGCCGCGGGCGGGGCAGCGTGCCCGCGGCGTGAATGGTGCGCCGCAACATGATACATTCGCCGACTGCCAGCGCACCCTTGGGCCTTCGGCCCGGTCGTGCGCCAGACCCGAATCTGCGGTTCTGCATGCGCTCTTCGGCAGCACGGGTAAAGAACACCATCCTTCCCCTGAGAGAGGCCTCATGAAGATTCACGAATACCAAGGCAAGGAAATCTTGCGCAGTTTTGGCGTGCCCGTCCCGCGCGGCATTCCGGCCTTCACGGTGCAAGAGGCCGTGGAAGCGGCCCAGAAGCTCGGCGGCCCGGTGTGGGTCGTGAAGGCCCAGATCCACGCCGGCGGCCGCGGCAAGGGCGGCGGCGTGAAGGTGGCCAAGACCATCGACGACGTCAAGGCGCTGGCCGGGCAGATCCTCGGCATGCAGCTCGTCACGCACCAGACCGGCCCCGAGGGCCAGAAGGTGCGGCGCCTGTACATCGAGGAAGGCGCGGACATCCAGAAGGAGTACTACCTCTCCGTCGTGACCGACCGCGAGACGCAGAAGGTGGCCTTCATCGCGTCCAGCGAAGGCGGCATGGACATCGAGGAAGTGGCGCACAAGACGCCCGAGAAAATCATCAAGGTGTTCGTCGATCCGCTCGTGGGCCTGACCGAGGCGCAAGGGCAGGAGCTGGCGCATGGCGTCGGCATGCCGGGCGGCTCGGTGGCGCAATTCGTCGAGGTCTGCCAGAAGCTCTACAAGTGCTACATGGAGACCGACGCCAGCCTGGTCGAGATCAACCCGCTCAACCGCGACGGCCAGGGCCGGATCATCGCGCTCGACGCCAAGTTCAACTTCGACCCCAACGCGCTGTTCCGCCACCCCGAGATCGTCGCGCTGCGCGACCTGGACGAGGAAGACCCGGCCGAGGTGCAGGCGAGCAAGTTCGACCTGGCCTACATCAGCCTGGACGGCAACATCGGCTGCCTGGTCAACGGCGCCGGCCTGGCCATGGCCACCATGGACACCATCAAGCTGTTCGGCGGCGCGCCGGCCAACTTCCTGGACGTGGGCGGCGGCGCCACGCCGGAGAAAGTGACCGAGGCGTTCAAGATCATGCTCAAGAACCCCAAGGTCAAGGGCATCCTGGTCAACATCTTCGGCGGCATCATGAAGTGCGACACCATCGCCACCGGCGTGATCACCGCCAGCAAGGCGGTTCAGCTTTCCGTGCCGCTGGTCGTGCGCATGAAGGGCACGAACGAGGAGCTGGGCAAGAAGATGCTGGCCGAGAGCGGCCTGCCCATCATCAGCGCCGACACCATGGCCGAAGCGGCCACCCGGATCGTCGAAGCCGTCAAGTAAGCCCGGGAGCATTCCATGTCGATCTACATCAGCAAAGACACCAAAGTCATCACCCAGGGCATCACCGGCAAGACCGGGCAGTTCCACACCAGCAAGTGCCAGGAGTACGCCAACGGCAAGAACTGCTTCGTCGCCGGCGTGAACCCCAAGAAGGCCGGCGAGAAGATTTTCGACATCCCGATCTACGGCACCGTCAAGGAAGCGGCGGCGCAGACCGGCGCCACGGTGAGCGTGATCTACGTACCGCCGGCGGGCGCCGCAGCGGCCATCTGGGAAGCGGTGGAAGCCGACCTGGACCTGGCGATCTGCATCACCGAGGGCATCCCCGTGCGCGACATGCTGGAAGTGCGCAACAAGATGAAGGCCAAGGAAGCCAGGGGCGGCAAGAAGACGCTGCTGCTCGGCCCCAACTGCCCGGGCCTGATCACGCCCGACGAGATCAAGATCGGCATCATGCCCGGCCACATCCACAAGAAGGGGCGCGTCGGCGTCGTCTCCCGCTCGGGCACGCTGACCTATGAAGCCGTGGCGCAGCTCACCGAGCTGGGCATCGGCCAGTCGAGCGCCGTCGGCATCGGCGGCGACCCGATCAACGGCCTCAAGCACATCGACGTCATGCAGGCGTTCAACGACGACCCCGACACCGACGCCGTGATCATGATCGGCGAGATCGGCGGCCCGGACGAAGCCGACGCCGCGCGCTGGTGCAAGACCCACATGAAGAAGCCCATCGTCGGCTTCATCGCCGGCGTCACCGCGCCGGCCGGCAAGCGCATGGGCCACGCCGGCGCGCTGATCTCGGGCGGCGCCGACACCGCCGACGCCAAGCTCGCGATCATGGAAGAGTGCGGCTTCAGGATCACGCGCAACCCGTCGGAGATGGGCCGCATCCTGCAGGGCCTGCTGTAGGCCGCGGCGGCCCCAGCCGGCATGCACCGAGCCAGCCCCCGCGGCTGGCTTTTTTGTCGGCGCCTTGCGATACAGTTCGCTCCTTTCGCCGGCGCCGGACGCCGCACCCCGATTCCATGCACTACGAATTCAGCGCGCTCAGCGACGTCGGACGCGTGCGCAGCAACAACGAAGATGCCGTGGCGATCCACGCCGACGCGGGCCTGGTGCTGGTGGCCGACGGCATGGGCGGCTACAACGCCGGCGAGGTGGCCAGCGGCATGGCGGTGCAGGCCATCGGCCAGGAGCTGCGGCCATGGCTCGAGGGTGCGGGCCGCGGCGCCGACGCGGCCGCGGTTCGCGCGGCGGTCACGGCCAGCGTGGAGCACGCCAACCAGGCCATCCTGCAGTGGGCGCAGGCCAATCCGTCCTGCGCCGGCATGGGCACCACCCTGGTGGTTGGCGTATTCACGGACAGCCAGCTCGTGCTCGGGCACATCGGCGACTCGCGCTGCTACCTGATGCGCGCGGGCGGCATGCGCCAGATCACGCGCGACCACACCTGGCTGCGCGAACAGGTGGACAGCGGCCTGCTCAGCACCGAGCAGGCGGAGCAATCGGGCCTGCGCGGCCTGCTCACCCGCGCGCTGGGCGTGGACCAGGCGGTGCAGGTGGAGATCAACGAATTCGGCGTGCGCCCGGGCGACCTGTTCCTGTTCTGCACCGACGGCCTGACCGACCGCCTGGATGCCGCCGCGCTGGCCGCGCTGCTGCGCAAGCCGGCGCCGCTGCCCGCGCTGGCGCAGCGCCTGGTGCGCCAGGCCAACGACCTGGGCGGGCGCGACAACGTGAGCGTGCTGCTGGTCCGGGCCGACGGCGACCGCGCCTGATGCGCTTCCCCGATAATCCGGTGAAACAGGAAGTCCGCCCATGCCCAGTCTGGCCATCATGCTCGATGGAGTCACCGTCAAGGAAGTCGAACTCGCGAACCCGCGCACCACGATCGGCCGGCGTTCGACGAACGACGTGGTGATCGACCACCCGGCCGTCAGCGGCAACCACGCCGTGCTCCACCTGAAGGGACAGGCCGCCGAGATCGAAGACCTGCACAGCACCAATGGCACCTACGTCAACGGCGAGCCGGTTGCGCGCCAGGCGCTGCGCGACGGCGACCTGCTGGGCATCGGCAGATACCAGATCCGGTTCCGCGATCCGGCATCGCCGGCCGGCGCCAGCCGCGTCGGCGTGGTGCGCGTGCTCTCGGGCCCTGGCGCGGGCCGCGAGGTGACGCTCGTCAAGGTAGTCACCACGCTCGGCAAGCCGGGAGAGGCCGTGGCTTCGATCACGCACCGCCCGCACGGCTTCGTCCTGAACCATGTCGAGGGCGCGCAGCGGCCGCAGGTCAACGGCAGCACCATGCTCGATGCGCACCACCTGAGCGACGGCGACCGCATCGCGCTCGGCGGCGTCGACATGGAATTCGTGCTGCGCTGAGCGCCCCCGGCAGCACCCGGATCGCCCCATGAACGTGCGCATCCTCGGCTGCAGCGGCTCCATCGCGCGGGGCAGCCGCACCACCGCCTTCCTGCTGGGGGAGCGGGTGCTGGTCGATTGCGGCACCGGCGTGGGCGAGCTCGACGTCGCCGAAATGCGCCACGTCACGCACGTCTTTCTCAGCCACTCGCACCTGGACCACCTCGCCGCGCTGCCGCTCCTGCTCGACACCGTGGGCACGCGCCGCCCGGCGCCGCTGCACGTGTACGCCCTGCCGGAAACCCTGCAGGCGCTGCGCGCGCACATCTTCAACGACGTGATCTGGCCCGATTTCACCCGCATCCCCTCGCCCGAGGCGCCCATGGTGCGGCTGCACCCGCTGGGCGTGGGCGACGTGCTGGTGGCGGCGGGCATCACGCTCGAAGTGCTGCCCGCGCGCCACAGCGTGCCCGCCGTCGGCTACGCGGCGCGCGGCGACGGCGCGTGGTGGATCTACAGCGGCGACACAGAGGGCAACACCCCGGCGTTCTGGCAGCGCGTCAACGCGCTGCAGGCCGAGCCTCCCGGCATCGGTGCGCTCGTCATCGAGACCGCGTTCGGCAACCGCGAGCAGCTGCTCGCGCGCAAGAGCAGGCACCTCTCGCCCGCCGACCTGGCGCGCGAACTCGCCCACCTGGAGCCGCCCGCGCGCTTCCCCATCTGCATCACGCACGCCAAGCCCAGCGAGGGCAGCACCGTCATGGACGAGGTGCGTGCGCTGGTGCTGGCGCACGAAGCGCTGCAGCTCGTCGATCTGCGTACGCTGGACGTGCTGCGGGTGTAGCCGCGGCGAAGCCCGATCAGGCGTGCTCGCGCCGCTGCACCACGACGAAGCGGTCGGCGACGAAGGCGAGCGTGGTGTAGCTGGTGGTGGCCGCCGGGTTGCCGCCGGTGGCATGGTAGTCGGAGAAGCCCGCCGACTGGTTGACGTACACGCCCTGCGTCAGGTTGATCGAGAGCGCGACGCGGGCGCGCAGGCTCAAGGCCACGGTACGGTCGATCGTCGCGCGGTCGGTGGAATAGACGCCGAGCGTGAGCGCGCCCTGCTCGCGCACGATGGCTTCGGCCGCCTGCAGCGAGGCCTCGCGCGAATCGGTCGCGACGACGAAGGAGACCGGGCCGAAGCACTCGCTGCCCCAGGTGGCGCGGTCGGCCTGCGCAAGCGCGACGATGGCCGGGGTGTGGATGCGCGCCTGCGGGTATTCGGGGTTGTCCAGCTTGCGCGAGGCGAGCAGCAGGGTGCCCTTGGTGCTTGCCTGCTCGATGCGCTGCACGGTTTCGGGCGCGCAGACGGCACCGAGCACGGCAGCGGCCACCTTGGGATTGCTCAGCAGCTTGTCCACCGCGGCGGCCAGGTCCTGCCCCACCTGCTCGAAGCTCTTGCGGCCCTGGTCGGTGTCGATGCCGCCCCCGGGCACGTAGATGGTCTGCGTGGTGGTGCACATCTGGCCGCTGTAGAGCGTGAGCGTGAAGGCCAGGTTGTTCAGCATCGCCGCATACTGGTCGGTCGAGTCGACGATCACGCTGTTCACGCCCGCCATCTCGGCGTACAGCCGCGCCTGCGGCGCATGGTCGCGCAGCCAGTGGCCGAACGCGGTGCTGCCGGTGAAGTCGATGCTGGCCACCGCCGGGTTCGTGGCCAGGGCCCGGGTGTGCCCGGGGTCGTTGCTGAGCGCGAGCAGCACCAGGTTCTGGTCCAGCCCCTGCTCGGCCAGCACCTCGCGCAGGATGCGCACCGTGAGCGCGGCCGGCAGCACCGCGTTGGGGTGCGGCTTGACGATGACCGGGTTGCCGGTGGCCAGTGCCGCGAACAGCCCGGGATAGGTGTTCCAGGTGGGGAAGGTGGCGCAGCCGATCACCAGCGCCACGCCGCGGCCGACGATCTCGAAGTGCTTCTTCATGACCAGCGGCGGGTTCTTGCCCTGGGGCTTTTCCCAATGGGCCTCGGCGGGCACATCCATCATGGCCTTCCAGGCGTAGGCGATGGCTTCGAGCGCGCGGTCCTGCGCATGCGGGCCGCCGGCCTGGAAGGCCATCATCGGCCCCTGCCCGGTGGTCAGCATCACCGCATGCGCGATCTCGTGGCTGCGCCGGTGGATGCGCGCGAGCGCCTCCAGCAGCACGCCGGTGCGCCCCTCGGCGCCCAGCGCCTGCCAGCCGGGCTCGGCCGCCTGCGCGGCGGCAATCAGCGCATCGGGCGCGCACTCGGGGTAGCGCACGCCGATGGCCACGCCGTAGGGCGACGCCTCGGTGGCGATGCGGCCCACCTCGCCGGGCTGCTCGAGCGCGAAATCCCTGCCCAGCAGCGCATTGACCGCGGCGATGCCGTCGGCCTGCGCGGTCTCGCCATAGACCTTGGGCGAAGGCATCTCGGGAAACGGCGTCCAGAAGCCGCGGGTGGCGAGGGCGTTCAAGGCACCGTCGAGCAGCGGGCGGTGGGTGGCGAACAGCGACATCGAATGGTCTCCTAGGGTTTGTACGGGGGTGAAAGCGCTTGCAGGGTTTTATCGAGAAAGTGTATTATTTACCGACCGATCGGTCAATTGTATTTGTGCCGGCGCACGCCAGGCCAATCCCTCCGTTTTTCACTTCCACCTGCCCATGTCCGACCCTCTCGTTCTCGTGTCCACGGCGGGCGCGGTACGCACGCTCACGCTCAACCGCCCGGCGCAGCTCAACAGCTTCACCGGCGGGCTGCATGCCGAACTGCTCGCCGCGCTCGAGGCCGCGGCCAGTGACGCGGCGGTGCGCGCCGTGGTGCTCACCGGTGCCGGGCGCGGCTTCTGCGCCGGGCAGGATCTGTCCGACCCGGCCGTGGCGCCCGACCCGACACCGGGCGCGGCGCCCAAGGATCTGGGCGAGGTCGTCACGCGCTTCTACCGGCCGCTGTGCCTGCGCCTGCGCTCCATGCCGGTGCCGGTGGTGGCCGCGGTCAACGGCGTGGCGGCGGGTGCCGGCGCCAGCGTGGCGCTGGCCTGCGACTTGGTGGTCGCGGGCCGTTCGGCGAGCTTCATCCAGGCGTTCTCGAAAATCGGCCTGGTGCCCGACAGCGGCGGCACCTGGCTGCTGCCGCGCCTGGTGGGCCGCGCGCGGGCGCTGGGCCTGGCGCTGCTGGGCGACAAGCTGCCCGCCGAGGAGGCGCAGCAGATGGGCCTGATCTGGCGCTGCGTCGATGACGCCGAGCTGGCGGGGGCGGCGCAGGCGCTGGCCGCACGCCTGGCCGCCATGCCGGTGCAGGCGCTGGCGACGATCCGCGGCGCGCTCGACGCCGCCGCGCTGATGGACTGGCCGAGCGCGCTGGCGCACGAGGCCGAACTACAGCGTACGCTGGGTTTCGCCCACGATTATCGAGAAGGCGTGCAGGCGTTCGGCGAGAAGCGCGCGCCCGTCTTCACCGACCGCTGATGCCCCAAGGCCAGGAATGACCACGCAACTCACCCCCCAGCAGCTCGCCGAGCACGTGCGCGAGGGCATGTATGCCAACGACCGCGCCTCCAAGTCCCTGGGCATGCGCGTGACCGCCATCGCCCCCGGCCGCGCGACGGTCACGATGACGGTGCGCCAGGACATGCTCAACGGCCATGCCACCTGCCATGGCGGCTTCATCACCGCGCTGGCGGATTCGGCCTTCGCGTTCGCCTGCAACACGGGCAACGAGCTCACCGTGGCCTCGGGCCTGTCGATCGACTTTCTCGCCCCCGGCCGCGAGGGCGACCTGCTGACCGCCGAGGCGCACGAGGTGCATGCGGTGGGGCGCACCGGCGTGTACGACGCCGCCGTCCACAACCAGCGCGGCGAACTGATCGCGGTATTCCGCGGCCGTTCGTACCGCATGAAGGGCAAGCCCGCCGTGCCGTCGGCGGCGGGCTGAACGCACAGCCAAACGACAGCTGAACCCAGGAGACCTGAATGACCGTCTTGCGCCCGGAACCGGGGGATTTGGAACCGATTGAAACCGCCAGCCGCGACGAGATCGCCGCGCTGCAGCTCGAGCGCCTGCGCTGGACGCTCAGGCACGCCTACGACAACGTGCCGCACTACCGCAAGGCGTTCGACGCCAAGGGCGTGCACCCGGACGACCTCCGGCAGCTCTCGGACCTGGCCAGGTTCCCCTTCACCAGCAAGCACGACCTGCGCGAGAACTACCCGTTCGGCATGTTCGCCGTGCCGCGCAAGAACATCATGCGCGTGCACGCCTCCTCGGGAACGACCGGGCGCCCGACGGTGGTGGGCTACACCGCCGGGGACATCAGCACCTGGGCCGATCTGGTGGCGCGCTCGATCCGCGCCTCGGGCGGGCGGCCGGGCGACATCATCCACGTGGCCTACGGCTACGGCCTGTTCACCGGGGGCCTGGGGGCGCACTACGGCGCCGAGCGCGCGGGCTGCACCGTGGTGCCGATGTCGGGCGGCCAGACCGAGAAGCAGGTGCAGCTGATCAACGACTTCAGGCCCGACATCATCATGGTCACGCCGTCGTACATGCAGGTGATCATCGAGGAGTTCGTGCGCCAGGGGCTGGACCCGAAGAAGAGCTCGCTCAAGGTCGGCATCTTCGGCGCCGAGCCGTGGACCGAGGCGATGCGCCGCGAGGTCGAGGCCACGTCCAGCCTCAAGGCGGTGGACATCTACGGCCTGTCGGAGGTGATGGGGCCGGGCGTCGCCAACGAATGCATAGAGTCGCAGGACGGCCCGGTGATCTGGGAAGACCACTTCTACCCCGAGATCATCCACCCCGACACCGGCGAGGTGCTGCCCGACGGCGAGGAGGGCGAGCTCGTCTTCACCACGCTGACCAAGGAAGGCATGCCGGTGGTGCGCTACCGCACGCGCGACCTGACGCGCCTGCTGCCGCCCACGGCGCGGTCGTTTCGCCGCATGGGCAAGATCGTCGGCCGCTCGGACGACATGCTCATCATCCGCGGCGTCAACATGTTCCCCACGCAGATCGAAGAGGTCGTGCTGCAGCACGAGAAGCTCTCCGGTCAATACCAGATCACCGTCACGCGCGACGGAAACCTCGACGAGGTACAGGTGCGCTGTGAACTGCATCCCGAGACCAGCAACGCCCCGGCCGAAGAGGTCAAGGCGGTGCAGGCCTGGGTGCAGCACCGCATCAAGACCATCGTCGGAGTGTCCACGCGCGTGGAGGTGCTGCCCTCGGGCTCCATAGAACGCACGCTTGTCGGCAAGGCCCGGCGTGTGATCGACAAGCGCCCACATTGACTTGCCGTCCACACCCCCCTATCGGAGGAAGCACACCATGCACAAGGAAAAACTGGCCCAGAAGATGGAGTTCCCGCCCGCCATCGAGCAGCCCAACATCTATCCGCTCTCGTGGCACCAGCACACCAAGAAGCTGGAAGAGATCTGGGACGCCTCGCGCCGCGAGGTCTGGGACGTGAAGAAGCTCCCCTGGGACACCTTCAAGGTCGAAAAGTACACCTGGGAGCAGCGCGAGGCCATCGCCTACTGGTGGACGCTGCTGTCGGTGTTCGACGCCTCGGCGCCGCCGGTGTTCGCCAGCGCCATGATCAAGACCTACGAAGCGCATGAGGAAGACGCGGTGCGCCGCTGCTTCTTCAGCGTCACGCAGGACGAGCAGAACCACGAGCAGATGTGCGGCAGCGCCATCACCAGGCTGCTCGAGCATCCCGATCCGCTCACCTACACGCCCAAGACCGAACTGGGCAAGCGCCTGCAGAAGAACGCCAAGTGGCTCTACCACAACGGCGCACGCTACTGGACGGGCTACAAGGCCGCCGTGCCCAGGTACAGCCTGGCGGTGCTGTTCAGCTCCTTCCTGATGGGCGAGATCGCCGCCGCCACCATCTTCCACCAGATGGCCGCGGGCTGCACCGAGCCGGTGTTCAAGGAGGCCTTCCGCAACATCGGCAAGGACGAGGGCCGCCACATGGGCATCTGCCTGGCGCTGATGGAGCGCGACTATCCCAAGCTCGACGTGTCGGACAAGCCCCTGATCACCAAGCAGATCCGCGCCGGCTACCTGTTCCTCTCGGCCGTGCTGTTCGAGCCGCCGATGGACTTCTGGGACCTGCCCGACGATTTCATCGAGAACCAGCGCGCGGGCGAGGCGGTGGCGCGCACCGCGGGCTTCGCGATCCCCGCCTACGAGGCCAAGAAGGCCAACTGGCGCGCGGCCATCCTCAACCTCAAGGGCGCGCTGGACAAGTACGGCATCCCCTTCCCGGCGATCCCCGAGGTGGACATCACCGGGCAGGAGATCAGCGACGTGGACATGCAAGACATCATCCCGGTGTTCTGACGACCCGCGCGCATGGACCACAAGATCAAGCTCCACCCCTCGGGCCAGGAAATACCCTGGGCCGAGGGGCTCACCGCGCTCGAGGCGCTCGAGCGCACGGGCTACGCGCTGCCCAACAACTGCCGTGCCGGCGCCTGCGGCGAGTGCAAGGTCAAGGTGCGCTCGGGCGAGTTCGACCAGGGCTTCGTGCTCGACATGGCGCTGTCGCAGGAAGAGCGCGCGGCCGGCTGCGGCCTGATGTGCATGGCCAAGCCGGTCTCCGAGGTGCTGGAGATCGAGTGGGGCACCGAGGACGCCAAGCCGCTGCTGTTCCCGACGCGCGACGGGCAGTACGCGGTGCTGGTCGACCGCATCGCGCGCACGCCGCGCATCACCGAATTCGTGCTGCGCCCGCTGGGCGAGCCGATGCGCTTCTGGCCCGGGCAGTTCATCAAGCTGGGCGATACCTCCAGGGGCATCCCGCTGCGCTCGTACTCGCTCGCCGGCGCGCCGCAGCACGACGGCGAACTGCGCCTGCAGGTCACGCGCGTCGATGCCGCGGCCGCCGATTCGCCCGAGGGCCGCACCAGCCGCTGGCTGCACGACGAGGTGCAGCTGGGCGACCAGCTGCGCTTCTCCGGCCCGCACGGCACCTTCATCGGCGACCCGTCGGTCGACACGCCGGTGCTGTGCCTGGCGGCGGGCTCGGGCCTGGCGCCCATCCTCTCGCTCACCGAGGCGGCGCTGCGCCGGGGCTATGCCCAGCCGGTCACGCTGATGTTCTCGGCGCGCGAGGCGGCCGACCTGTACGACCTGGGCCTGATGCGCTACTGGCAGGCGCGCTACCCCAACTTCCGCTACCTGCCCACGCTCACGCGCGAGAAGAAGGAAGGCGTGCTGCAGGGGCGCATCCCGGCCATCCTCGGGCAGCACTTTCCCGACCTGAGCCGCCACAGCGTGTTCGCCGCGGGCACGCCCGGCTTCGTCGATGATTGCGTGGCGGCGGCCAAAGCGCTCGGCGCCACCGACGCGCTGATCCATACCGAAGGATTTTTCGAGCAGCTCTAGAGAGAGAAGACCCCGATGTACACCCAAGCCATGGATTTGATGGGCAAGGAAGCCGGCGCGCCCCAGGCCGTCGCCAGCCCCGAGGAGCAGGCGCTGCAGCAGCGCTTCGACGCGCGCATCGACGCGGGCGAGTTCATCGAGGCCAAGGACTGGCTGCCCGAGAACTACCGCAAGACGCTGGTGCGCCAGATCAGCCAGCACGCGCACTCCGAGATCGTCGGCATGCTGCCCGAGGGCAACTGGGTGACGCGCGCGCCCACGCTCAAGCGCAAGGCCATCCTGCTGGCCAAGATCCAGGACGAGGCGGGCCACGGCCTGTACCTGTATTCCGCCGCCGAAACGCTGGGCACCTCGCGCGACCAGATGCTGGCCGCCCTGCACAGCGGCCGCGCCAAGTACAGCTCGATCTTCAACTACCCGACGCTCACCTGGGCCGACGTGGGCGTGATCGGCTGGCTGGTCGACGGCGCGGCCATCATGAACCAGGTGCCGCTGTGCCGCTGCTCCTACGGGCCGTACGCGCGCGCCATGGTGCGCATCTGCCGCGAGGAGAGCTTCCACCAGCGCCAGGGCTTCGACGCGCTGCTCACCATGGTGCAGAAGGGCACCGACGCGCAGCGCGCCATGGTGCAGGACGCGGTCAACCGCTGGTGGTGGCCGTCGCTGATGATGTTCGGCCCGCCGGACGACCAGTCGCCCAACAGCGCGCAGTCGATGCGCTGGGGCATCAAGCGCATCTCCAACGACGAGCTGCGGCAGAAGTTCATCGACGCCTGCGTGCAGCAGGCCAGGGTGCTGGGCGTGGGCCTGCCCGACCCCGACCTGAAATGGAACGAGGAGCGCCAGGCGCACGACCACGGCGCCATCGACTGGGACGAGTTCTGGCGCGTGGTGGGCGGCGACGGCCCGTGCAACCGCGAGCGCCTGGCCGCGCGCGTGCAGGCCTGGGACGACGGCGCCTGGGTGCGCGAGGCAGCGCTGGCGCATGCCGAAAAACAGGCGCGGCACGAGCGCGCCGCCGCATGAACCTCCGCCAAAGGATTTCAATCCAAAACAGCCTCCAGCGCTTGATGGACAAGCGCTAGCAGCTCATATTTCGAGAGTAAAACGATGACAACGCCAAGCTCCACCGCCGCCGAATGGCCCCTCTGGGAAGTGTTCGTGCGCTCCAAGGCCGGGCTCGACCACAAGCACTGCGGCAGCCTGCACGCCGCCGACGCCAAGATGGCGATCCAGATGGCGCGCGACGTCTACACCCGCCGCCAGGAGGGCACCAGCATCTGGGTGGTGCGCTCGGCCGACATCGTCGCCAGCGACCCGGCGGACAAGGACATGTACTTCGACCCCGCCGAGGACAAGGTCTACCGCCACCCCACCTTCTTCACGCTGCCGCAGGCCGTGAACCACATGTGAGGGCAACATGGTGCAAAGCATTCGCATTGGCAAGGAGCCGCAGGTGCAGTACGTGCTGCGCCTGGCGGACACCTGCCTGATCCTCGGCCAGCGCATCACCGAGTGGTGCGGCCACGCGCCGATCCTCGAGGAAGACATCGCGCTGTCGAACATGGCGCTCGACCTCATCGGCCAGGCGCGCGCGCTGCTCGCTCGCGCGGGCGAGCTCGACGGCCGCGGGCATGACGAAGACCAGCTCGCCTTCCTGCGCGCGGAGGGCGACTTCCTGAACGTCACCCTGGCCGAGCTGCCGCGCGGCGACTTCGCCCACACCTGCCTGCGCAACGCCATGCTGGCGACGCTGCTCAAGCTGCTGTGGCAGCGGCTCGCGGCCTCGAGCGACAGCGAACTGGCCGCCATCGCCGGCAAGGCCGTCAAGGAGGCGCGCTACCACCAGCAGCACGCGGGCGACTGGGTGGTGCGCCTGGGCGACGGCACGGACGAATCGCGCCAGCGCATCGAAAAGGCGCTGGTGCAGCTCTGGCCCTACACCGCCGAGCTGTTCACGCCGGACGCGGTGGACGAGGCCGCCAGCGCCTCGGGCCTGGGCCCGCGCTGGGCCGACCTGCAGGCGGACTGGCAGGCCGAGATGCGCGAGATCCTCGCCGCCGCCGGCCTCGCCGCGCCCGAGGGCGAGATCCGCTTTCGCTCCACCGGCAAGCTGGGCGTGCACAGCGAGCACATGGGCTACATCCTGGCTGAGATGCAGCACCTGCAGCGCTCCTACCCCGGAGGCGCGTGGTGAGCGCTCTCGAAAAGCGAGCTGCCAGCGCCCGCGTGCAGGCCGCCTGGGCCGCACTGGCCCGGGTGCAGGACCCGGAGATCCCGGTGATCTCGCTGTGCGACCTGGGCGTGGTGCGCGACGTGCGCGAGGCCGGCGGCGTACTGGAGATCGTGCTCACCCCGACGTATTCGGGCTGCCCCGCGACCGAGGTGATCGCGCAGGACGCGCGCACCGCCGTCGAGGCGGCGGGCCTGGGGCCGGCGGCCACCGTGCTGCAGCGCGCCCCGGCCTGGACCACCGACTGGATCAGCCCCGCGGGGCGCGCGGCGCTGCGCGCATACGGCATCGCCCCGCCGGGGCCGGTGCCGCCGGAGCAGGCGCAGCCGATCTGCGTCACGCGCCGCAGGCAGCCGCCCGTGCCCTGCCCGCGCTGCGCCAGCCGCCGCACCGAGCGCATCGCGCCCTTCGGCTCCACGCCCTGCAAGGCGCTGTACCGGTGCCTGGACTGCCGCGAGCCGTTCGAGCACTTCAAACCGATCTGACCGATTTCCATGAGCGTCATCTTCCATCCCCTGCGCGTGCGCGCGATCGAGCCCGACACGGCCGAGGCCGTCGTCGTCTCGTTCGAGGTGCCGCCCGAGCTGCGCGAGGTCTTCGGCTTCACCCAGGGCCAGTACCTGACGCTGCGCGCGCAGGTCGACGGGCAGGACCTGCGCCGCTCCTACTCGATCTGCGCCGGCGTGGACGACGGCGACCTGCGCGTCGGCGTGCGCCGCGTGCAGGGCGGCGCGTTCTCGCACTGGATCAACACGCGCCTGAAGGTGGGCGACAGCGTGCAGGTGATGGCGCCGCAGGGGCGCTTCTACGTGCCGCTCGACCCCGGCGCGCGCCGCCACTACCTGGGCATCGCGGGCGGCAGCGGCATCACGCCCATCCTGTCGATCATGAAGACCGTGCTCGGCCGCGAGCCGCAAAGCCGCTTCACGCTGCTGTACGCCAACCGCACGCTGCAGTCGACCATGTTCAAGGAGGAGCTCGAAGACCTGAAGAACCGCCACATGCAGCGCGTGGTGCTGCACCACGTGTTCTCGGGCGAGCCGAGCGAGGTGCCGCTGAACATGGGCCTGATGGACCGCGCCAAGGTGGGTGAATTCCTGCGCGCGCTGGTGCCCGCCGCGCGCATCGACGAGGCCTTCGTCTGCGGGCCGTTCCAGATGAACGACGAGGCGCAGGACGCGCTGCTGGCCGCGGGCGTGCCCGAGGAGCGCGTGCACGTCGAGCGCTTCGGCGTGGCGCTGCAGGCCGGCGAGAAGGTCGGCGCCGTGGAGCACCGCGCCGCCGAAGGCGACGCCGAGCGCGCCAGCATCACCATCGTGCGCGACGGGCTGCGGCGCGAGTTCGGCTTCTCCCGGGAGCAGGCGAGCATCCTCGACGCCGCCTCGGCCGCCGGGCTGGAGGTGCCGTTCTCCTGCACCTCGGGCGTCTGCGGCACCTGCCGCGCCAAGCGGCTGGAAGGCGAGGTGCGCATGGAGCGCAACTTCGCGCTCGACAAGGCCGACCTCGCGGCCGGCTTCGTCCTCACCTGCCAGTGCCGCCCGCTCACGCCGCGCGTCGTGCTCTCGTTCGACGAGCGCTAGGCGCGCACCCAGCAAGCGCCAAACAAGGAAATCACCCCGATGTCACGAGGCCGCGCCGCAGGCTACGAGGATCAGCGAGAGCTGATCCTGCGCCACGCCGCGCGGCTGTTCGCCGAACGCGGCTACCCCGGCACCTCGATGAACGAGGTGGCGCAGGCCTGCGGCCTGTCCAAGCCCGCGCTCTACCACTACTTCCGCGACAAGTACGACCTGCTGGTGCACATCGCCGAGAGCCACATCGTGCGGCTGCGGACGCTGGTGACGGAGGTCGCCGCGCAGGGCCTGGCGCCCGAGGAGCGGCTGCGCGGGCTGATCGGCCGCTTCGTGCGCGAGTACGCGCAGGCGCGCTACGCCCACCGCGTGCTCACCGAGGACGTGAAGTTCCTGCGGCCCGAGGACGCCGAGCGCATCCTCGGCACCGAGCGCGCCGTGGTCGCGGCCTTCGCCGGCACCATCGCCGAGCTCTGGCCGCACGTCGGCCAGGCGCAGCTGGCCAAGCCCACGACCATGCTGCTGTTCGGCATGATCAACTGGATGTTCACCTGGTTCCGGCCCGATGGCGGCCTCGATTACGAGGCCATGGCACCCATCGTCGCCGATCTGTTCTGTGGCGGCGTGCCCCTGGTGAAGGCACCCCCCGCCCGGAAGGCGCCGCGCCAGCCTGCGCGCCGCGCCAGGCAGGCCAAGGCAGGGTAGCCCCCGATTGGCGCCCGCCCGCAACCTGCCGCACCATCCCCCACCCGCGAACCTTCGCATTCCATTTCAACCACCTCGACAGAAGGAGACTTCCCATGAAAAAACACTGGATCACCGTGGCCCTCGCCACCGCCGGGCTGATGGGCGCCAGCGGCGCGGCGCTGGCCGACGTCAACGTCGGCGTCACCATCTCGACCACCGGGCCGGCCGCCTCGCTCGGCATTCCGCAGAAGAACACCATCGCGCTGATGCCGCACACCATCGCGGGCGAGAAGATCAACTACATCGTGCTCGACGACGGCTCCGACACCACCGCCGGCGTGACCAACGCGCGCAAGCTGATCAGCGAGAACAACGTGGACATCATCCTCGGCTCGAGCACCACGCCGGTGTCGCTGGCGATGATCGACGTCGCCGCCGAAGCCAAGACACCGATGATCTCGGTGGCCGCCTCGGCCAAGATCGTCGAGCCCGTGGACGCCAAGCGCCACTGGGTCTTCAAGACGCCGCAGAACGACATCATGATGTCGCTCGCGATCGCCGAGCACATGGCCAACGCGGGCGTCAAGACGGTGGGCTTCATCGGCTTCGCCGACGCCTACGGCGAAGGCTGGGCGCAGGAGTTCCAGAAGGCCGTCGACCTGAAGAAGATCAGGATCGTGGCCAGCGAGCGCTATGCCCGCACCGACACCTCGGTGACCGGTCAGGCGCTCAAGATCATGGCGGCCAAGCCCGACGCGGTGCTGATCGCCGGCTCGGGCACGCCCGCGGCACTGCCGCAGACCGCGCTCAAGAAGATCGGCTACAAGGGCAAGTACTACCAGACGCACGGCGTGGCCAACAACGACTTCCTGCGCGTCGGCGGCAAGGACGTGGAAGGCACCATCCTGCCCGCGGGCCCGGTGCTCGTGGCCGACCAGCTGCCCGCGTCCAACCCGGTGCGCGCCTCGGCCCTCACCTACGTGAACGCCTATGAGAAGGCCTACGGCAAGGGCAGCGTCTCCACCTTCGGCGCGCACGGCTGGGACGCGGGCGTATTGATGACCGCCGCCGTGCCCGCGGCGCTCAAGAAGGCCAAGCCCGGCACGCCCGAGTTCCGCGCCGCGCTGCGCGACGCGATCGAGGGCCTCAAGGAAGTGCCCGGCGCACACGGCATCTTCACCATGTCGCCGACCGACCACCTCGGCCTGGATCAGCGCGCGCGCGTGATGGTGACGATCGAAAACGGCAAGTGGAAGTACCTGCCCTGACGGGGCGGCGGTAACCGGCCCGCCCGGCTTCACGGGTCGAGCCGGACCGTTCCCTCCAGCCTGGCCTGAGTGAACTCGTCGAGCAGGACGGCGACGCTGATCGTCCACCGGCCGGCGGCGGGCAGGAGCACGCGGTCGGCGCGCCACAGCGCACCCGCCGCATGGGTCGCCCGGGCGTGGATGGCCTCGATGCCCGCGCCGGGGTTGGCCAGGGTGAACGCGACCTCCCGGGCCGCCAGCGGCGCGAAGGCGTGGTCGGTGACCGATGCCGCAATCGACACCGGCCCCGCCTGCCCCGGCTCGAGCACCAGATCCACCATGGCCCTGGCATCGTGCAGCTGCAGGTGGATGGCGGGCCGCTCGTGGGCCGCCGCGGCCAGCGCGCGCGGCGGCGGCGTGAAGCGCCAGAGCGCGACCACGCCGAGGACGCCCGCCATGACCGCCAGCTCCACCAGGATGGCGCGGCGCAGCCGGCGCGCCGCGCCGGAGCGCTCGCGCAGCACGCCCTCCGTCAGCCGCCAGCGGTTGCCCGCCGCCAGCGCGAGCACCGCGGCCACCAGCGCCAGCTTGGCCGCCAGCACCCGGCCATAGCCGGTCGTGAGCAGGTCGGACGGCTGCCGGAGCTGGACCGACGCCAGCACCACGCCCGCGGCCACCAGCACGCACAGCGGCGCCACCACCCACCGCGAGAAGCGCGACAGCGTGCACCGGCCAGCCGGCCCGCCCGTGCGCAGCGCGGCCGCCAGCGGCGCCAGCGCGCCGATCCACAGCGCCGCCCCCAACGTGTGCAGGAACACCGCCGGCCGCGCCAGCCATTGCGGCGGCGCGGTGCCGGCGTGGCCGCTGGCCGCCAGCGCCAGGCCCACGCCCAGCAGCGCCAGCAGGCTGGCCGCGCGCGCCCGCCGCGGTGCGCGCAGGTGGTTGCCCGCCAGCGCCAGCGCCATGGCGCACGCGGCGATGCCCAGCGTGAGGCCGAAGCTCGAGCCCATGCCGATGCGCCAGGCGTGCGGGCTGGCGCCCTCCAGCCAGGGCGCGCCCAGCATGTCGGCGCCCTGCAGGCCGGGCGAGGTCGCCGCGGCGAGCAGACCGGCCGCCAGCGCGAGGTCCACCGCGCGCCGCGCCGCGGCCGGCTGCGCGGCGTCGATCCAGGTGCGAAAAAAGGCACCTCCCACGCCGGCGAACAACCCCAGGTACAGCACGACCCTGGCCGCCCAGATGACGGCCGCCAGGGCGGGCGCGAGCGGAGCGCCGGCTGCCACGGGCGCCGGCGCCGCCGCACCCACCGCGAAGGCGACCACGCCGCCGACCGGATGGCCGTCGGTGGAAATCACGCGCCAGCTGAGCGCGTGCGTCCCTTCGCCCAGCGGGGGCAGCTCCACGGTGACGGCGGCGCCCCGGACGTGGATGGCGCGCGGCGCGAGGTCGGGGTGGCCGGGCCCGACCACGTGGACGCTGGTGGGCGCGACCGGTTCGTTGAAGGTCAGCGTGACCGCCGCCGGAGCGCGCGCCAGCGTGGCGCCGTCGGCCGGCTCCGAGTGCAGCAGCGCCGCGTGCGCCAGCACCTGGCTGCCCGCCAGCGCGAGCCACAGGGCCAGCAGGGCGCGCAGGCACGCCGCGATGCACGCGCCGCACCGCGCGCGTTCCCGGCCGTCGCTCACCGCGGACTCTCGGGTGCCAGCAGTTGCAGCACCGGCGCGGGTTGCTCGTAGTCGCTCCGGGCCTTGCCGGCCGCCGGGATCTCGATCCAGCGCTCGACGCCCTGCTCGCAGGTCTGCACCACCGGGAAATAGAGCCTGGTGCCCGGTGGGAGCGTCGCCGCGAGCTGGCTGCTGAAGGCGAACTCGTCGTAGTACGCGTCGGGCAGCCTGCCGCCCGACCAGGTGACGGTGCGCACGCCTTCCTCGACCCGGGTGCCGTGGAACGCGTAGGCCTGCGCGTATTTGCCGTGGGTGACCTCGATCTGCCAGCCGGGCTTGGGCTGCGGCTTGACCGCGATCACGCCGTCGGGGATCTGCACGCTGAGCCGGATCGTCGCCGCGCCCTTGCAGCCGTGCGGTACGCGCAGCACGGCCTTGTAGCCCGAGCCAGTCCGCGCCTGCGCGGTCTCCAGCGTCACGTGCGCGCGCGCCGCGCCGGCGCACAGGCTGGCGCCGGCGAGCGCGAGCAGGAGGGCGGCGGCCCGCCGCGCGCCTGGTGGTGAAACATGCATCACGAACTCCTTGAAAGCCAAGATTCTCAGAATTGATAGCGCATTCCGGCGTAGATGCTGCGCCCGGCGCCCGGATAGAAGGTATTGGCCGGGGCGGCGCGCGCATCGAGCACCGGAGCGAAGTCGGCGACGTAGCGCCGGTTGGTCAGGTTGCGCAGGTCCACGTAGAAGGACAGGCCATCCCTGAGCGTCGCGCCCAGCTTCAGGCCGAGCAGGGCGTAGCCCGGCGTCTTCATGGTGTTGGCGTAGTCGATCCACGCGCCGCCGGGCACCCAGTCCAGCGTCGGCGTGATGTAGAAGCCGTCGGGGCGCGAGTAGGTCAGCGAGGTGCGCAGCACGTTGCGGGGCAGTCCGGGAATCGCGTTGTCGCCATGCTGCGGGTCGCCCTTGAAGCGGAAATCGCTCCAGTTCCACGTCTGGCCGAGCACGATGCGGTCTCCCGAGCCCGGCCCGAAGACGTTGCGCGCGAGCTCCAGGGAAGCCCCCAGCTCGATGCCCTGGTGCAGGGTCCGGCCGGCGTTGAAGGTGGCGGCGGGAATCGTCGGATCGACCGTGTACTGCAGCAGTTCGCCGCGCACCCGCGAGCGGTACCAGGTGAGGTCCCAGCGCAGCGGCCCGCTGCGGCCGCGCGTTCCGATCTCGGCCGTCCAGGCGCGCTGCGAGTCCAGCGCGACGAAGCGGCTGGCGGCGCCGAAGGTCTGCGTCAGGTCGGTGAAATCGGGCACGTCCTGGCTGCGGGTGATGTTGGCGAAGACCTGGACCTCCTGGCGCGGCTGCCACAGCAGCCCGATCTTCGGGTTCAGGCCGTTGTAGTCCGCCTTGTCCGACGCGGCGGTCGGATCGGTGGGCAGTCCGCCGCGGTCGGTGTAGCGCCGCTCGTGGCGCAGCGCCTTCAGGCCGGCCACGATGGCCAGCTGCGGCGTGACGAAGATGCGGTTCTCCAGATAGGCCTCGTAGTTCAGGGCCTTTTGCAGCGCATCCAGCGTGGGCGCGCCCGCCGCGCCGCCGTTGTTGACGAAGCGCGCGGCATCGTAGCTGCCGCCAAACAGGCGCGCGCCGACCACCACCTCGTTGCGCCGGCCGCCCCACTGCCACGCGCGGGTGTAGCGCGGCGCCACGCCCCAGGTGTTGCCATTGGTCGTCAGCACCTGGAAGATCGGATGGAACATGTCGGTGTGGATCAGCCAGCTGTCCAGCTCGAAGCGGCCGTCGCCGAGCGCGAAGCTCGTGCGGTTGGCCAGCCGCTGCACGCGCATGTCGCGCGCCTGGTCCTGCGCCACGACCCCGGCCCCGGCCTTGCGCGGATCGCCCAGCGCGTCGGCCAGGGTCAGCGTACCCGGCAGCAGCTGGTTGGTGGCGTACACGCCCAGGTAGAAGCGGGTCTCCGCCGCCGGTCCGAGGCGGTAGCCGAGGTTGGCGTTGAACTGCCCGTAGTTGCCGGTCTCGTGCGCGCGCCAGCCGTCGGCGTGCGACGCGGTGAAGTTCGCCAGAAAGTCCAGGTCGCCGAGCACGCGCGAGACCTGGCCGCTCCCCTGTACCGTGCCGAAGCTGCCGCCCGAAACCTGCAGGATGTGGGGCGCCAGCGCGGTCGAGGCGGTCGGCGTCACGAAATTGACCGCGCCGCCCAGCGTGGACGAACCCAGGCCCAGGGCGTTGCCGCCCTTGTAGATCCCGGTGCTGCGCAGCCCCATGGGATCGATCTCGTACAGGTCTCCGCTGCCGTCCGCCAAATTGGTGGGAATGCCGTCCTGCAGGATCTCGACGCCGCGCACGTGGTAGGCGCGCGCGATGCCCGAGCCGCGGATCGACAGGCGCAGCTCCTGCCCGTAGCGGTTTTGCGTGACCACGCCGGGCGCGCCCTGCAGCACGTCGTGCAGGTTGGCCTGGTAACGATCCAGCAGGGTGGCGTTGTCGATGAAGCCGACCGAGCCGGCGGTCTGGTCGATGGCCTGGCGCTCCTGCCCGATGCCGGGCGCCGTGAGCGACCCCGGCTCGGTGTCCGTGACCGTGACCACCGGCAACGGGGCGGCTTGGGCGGCCGCGGGGGCCGGGGTGGATGGCTGCGCGTGCGCGCCGAGGCCGCACGATGCGGCGACCAGCGTCGCGGCGCGCGCGGAGGTGGCAATGCGATGGGTGAACATGAAAACTCCTCGATCGGCCTGGCCGCACCGATGCGGCGGTGCCTTTGGCCGTGGCCTGAAAACGTGTCGGGTGCCGGCGGGCCCGCGCCGCGGCACGGTGCCGGGCGCCGAGCGAGAGCGGCGGGATGCGCGGCGAAGCGGCGGCTTCGCGGGTCAGGCGGCGGTGGCGGGTGGCCCGCGCGGGCTGGCGAGGAGCGAGGGTTCGATGCCGGGCAGGCGCGCCGGGTCGGTCTGCGCGAACCCGGGCCCGGGCGCCGCCACCGCCGGAGCGGGCAGCGCTGGCGTGCATGGCGGCGCCAGCGCACCATGGTGCGCGGCGCAACCCAGCAGGCAGCAGAGGGCATGCGGGCAGGACGGTTGGTCGGGCGCCGGCGCCTGGGGAGCGGCGTGGCTCTGCGAGCACACGTCGCCGGCCCACGGCGGAATGTCCGACTGCGCCAGCGACGGCAGGGGCGCGAACGCGATCGCCGCGACGTACAGCAGCCACGCGCAGGTGCAGACGGTGGCCACCCACCGCCGCCTGGCCGCACTGAAATACGTTCCGGTCCTCAAGGTGCCTGTGCCTCGCCTGTCGCCATTGGATGCCCGGGCGCTGGCGGGCGTTTCATCGCGCTGCCCGCGATTGTCGGGGAAAAATTCCCCAGGGCCGATGTTGCGGTAAGGTGCGGGCATGCAGCAAGACACCCCCCGCCCCGAACATCTGCGGCCCACCGCCGCGATCGATAGCGACCACCCGGCCGTGGGGGCGATGGGCGGCCCGGGGGCGGCAGCGCGCGGCGCGGGGGGGCGCGCCGGGGCGGGGGACCCCCCC
>CAUJJP010000030.1 GCA_963205525.1 Pseudomonadota bacterium
TGCCGTTCCGTGTGGAACTTGACTTCACAGCCGATATGTTGTGATGCCGGCTGACAGTGACTTGGCCGGCACGAGCGGGGAGGCTGGCAGATGTGTGAGCTTGCCCAGGCGCAGGTAGGCGATGGCGATGTAGTTGGCTGCTGTTCTGAAGCTACGCGCTGCACGCGTGGCTTGCTGCATCAGCCCGTTCATGGCTTCGACGAAGGCGTTGCTGCGATGATCCAGCATGCCGCGCGGGGCCGTCTGAATTTCTGTGTGCGAAGCCTCGGAGACTTGTCCACGGCGGCGGGCGTCGCCTGCGACGAACGACCGGCGCGGTGGGCAAGTCGGTGGTGCCATGCTACGCGGCCGTCCTGATGAATCGGTCGCCGTAGGCGATGGCGAACTGGTTCATCGCGCTGCGCCACTGCTTGGCCGCGCGCCCCCAGTCGGCGGTGATGTTGCGCAGTGCCAGCCAGATCAGCTTGGTGGCCGCATCGTCGCTGGGGAAGTGCCCGCGCGTCTTGATGATCTTGCGCAGCCGTGCGTGGATGCTCTCGATCGCGTTGGTCGTGTAGATCACGCGGCGCACCTCGGGCGGGAAAGCGAAGAACGGGATCACCCGATCCCAGGCGCGGCGCCAGGCCGCTACGACGGTGGGGAACTTCGTGCCCCAGGCGCCTTGCTCAAAGGCATCCAGCTCGGCCGCTGCCGCCTCGGCGCTGGGCGCCGTGTAGATCGGCTTGAGCGCCGCGGCCAGCGCCTTGCGATCCTTCCATGACGCAAAGTCCAGGCTGTTGCGGATCAGGTGCACGATGCAGGTCTGCAGCGTGGTGGCCGGGAACACCGCTCCCAGCGCCTCGCCGATGCCCTTCAGGCCGTCGGTCACCGCGATCAGTACGTCGGCCACGCCGCGCGTTTTCAGGTCGTTGAAGACCTTGAGCCAGAACTTCGCCCCCTCGGTGCCTTCGATCCACAGCCCCAGGATGTCGCGCGTGCCGTCGGGCAGCACCCCAAGCGCCAAGTAGACGGCCTTGTTGCGCACCACCGCGTCCTCGCGGATCTTCACGCGCAGCGCGTCGAAGAAGATCACCGGGTACAGCGGCTCCAGCGGGCGGCTCTGCCAGGCCGTCACCTCGGCCATCACGGCGTCGGTGACCGAGCTGATGAACTCCGCAGACACCTCGGAGCCGTACTGCTCGGCCAGGAAGGCCTGGATCTCGCGCATGGTCATGCCGCGCGCGTACATGGCCACGATCTTGTCGTCAAAACCGGTGAAGCGCCGCGCGTGCTTGGGGATGAGCAGCGGCTCGAAGCTGCCGGCGCGATCGCGCGGCACCTCGATGCGAAGCGGACCGTCCTCGGTCTGGATCGTCTTGGCGCTGGCGCCGTTGCGATGGTTGCCCTGCTCATCGGGCCTGGCCGCGCCGCTCGCGTAGCCCAGATGGTGCGTCAGCTCGCCGGCCAGCGCGCGCTCACAATCAGCGCCTTCTTCAACGCCGTCGTCGTGGCGTTGATCTGCCCCGACGTCATCGGCGAAGCGCCGGTGACGATCTGGTCAAGCAGCTCCTTCGGAATCTGCGGCAGTGCCGCTGTCCTCGCGGCGATCGCCGCGTTCTTCATCTTCGTCTTGCTTGGCATAGGTTCTCCTGATGCTCATGCTATGCCCCGCACACAAAATTCAGGACAGGCTCGGCGCTACGCGTACGACCGAATGGTCTTGCGATCGATCCCGGTCACCCGTTCGATCTCGCGCTGGCTGCGGCCCTGTACCAGCAGCGTAGCAATCGTGGCTTGCTTGTTCGGCTGCAAGACGTTCACTCCTGGCCCTCCCGCTCGGGAAAGGCCATCAACGTCCTGCCAACGGGCGCTGGCGGCGCCAGCTCTACAACCCGCCCCAGATCAGCTCAGGTGGGGGAGTTTGGGTGGCCATCAGCGCCATTGCCGACTTCGTCCTGCGCGTGACGAAGCGCTGAGGCATTGCTGGTCCGCTTCCGGCCGGGTCGAGCCGAATGGAAGCTCAGGTCGTTGCGGCGCGGGGCACGGGTCAGAATCTGGTTGCAACAGCGCGCCACCCGCCGCCCCGCGTGCAGGCCGCACAGCCGCAGCGGTGCCAGCTCGTCCGCGCAATGAACAACGGCGGCCGTCGGCCGCCGTTGTTCCACCCTGGATGCTGGTCAGCCGCAGCGGCGGCGGCGGCGCACCGCCAGCGCGGTGCCGCCAGCCAGGGCCACCAGCGCCAGCGAACCCGGCTCGGGTACCGTCGGGCAAGGCGGCGTGCCCGGCACACCGCACACAGGCGTCAGGTCCGGGTTGAACCAGAGGTAGTGGTTCTCGACCACGTCGTTCATGCCCGGCGTGTTCGAGCCGTCGATCACGATGGCGTTGCCAGCACCGTCACCAAAACCCACCGCGCCGGTGGTGCTGGTGTCGGTGATCTCCCAGTCCATCTCTTCGTAGAAGAAACCGAGCTGGCCTTCGCCGGTGGGCAGCACATAGTCGTCGCTACGCAGCACGAGCTGGAAGCTGTTGCTCGGTGGAACCGCATGCGTGTTGTACCGCCCCACGTTGTCCCAGGTAACGACGAGCTGATCGCTGCTCAACTTGTAGTGGACCACGCCCGAACTCGCATCGCGCGTATCCACGTCGGAGAAAAACACCGAGATCACCGGCTGCGCGGCACCTGTCGGGCCGCTGGGGATATAGGCCGAGATTCCGGCGCCAAAGCTTACGTTGCCGTTGTTGTTGATGTACAGGCTGCTGTACTGGGTACCGAAGAAGGTGAAGTTGAAACCCAGGCTCAATGCCATGAAACCGTCGTCGTTGCGGCCATTCGCGCCGCCCACGTTGGCCCCGTTGCCACCGCCGGTGGTGACGATATTGGGCCCCAGGTCAGTGGTGTAGTAGCCGCCGGGGGTGTAGACGCCGGGCGAGGCATTCAGCGCGCTTTGCGGCAGCACGGTGATCGCGGCCTGCGCGCTGGATGCGATGGCGAGCGCCAAGGCGGACGACTGCAGGGCGCGAAGCGCCCACTGGCCCGATACTGGAAGCGACATGATCATGATGCGTGCTCTCCTGAAGAGGATTCCGTTCTCGACAACATCACACTTGCAAATGCCGCGCCAGGGCCGTCATCTCCTTGATTTGCCTGGCAAAACAGCCGGGTCGGGCGCGCGCAGCGAAGACCGTGTCAGGGGCACCGACAGTCCGGGTGCCGCCCCTGCGCGCGGTCCGCAAGGGCGGCCCGGTGCGCCGCGTCGCCGCCCGGCATCGGATCAGACCACGCCCTGCGCCAGCATGGCGTCGGCCACCTTGACGAAGCCGGCGATGTTGGCGCCGTCCACGTAGTTGATGCGGCCGTCGTCGCGCCGGCCGTGGCGCACGCAGTTTTCGTGGATGTCGGTCATGATGGCGCGCAGGCGCTCGTCGACCTCGGCGTGCGTCCACGACAGGCGCATGCTGTTCTGCGCCATCTCCAGCCCCGACACCGCCACCCCGCCGGCGTTGCTCGCCTTGCCCGGCGCGTACAGGGTGCCGGCGTGCTGGAACACGTCCACCGCCTCCAGCGTGCTGGGCATGTTGGCGCCCTCGGCCACGCACAGCACGCCGTTGGCGACCAGGCGGCGCGCGTCGTCGCCGTCGAGTTCGTTTTGCGTCGCGCAGGGCAGGGCCACGTCCACCGGCACGTGCCAGGGGCGCAGGCCGGCCTCGAAGGTCAGCCCGTGCTGCTGCGCGAACGCCGACAGCCGGCCGCGCTGCACGTTCTTCCAGTCCATGAGGGCGGCCAGCTGCTCCTCGTCCAGCCCCTGCTCGGCGACCAGGCTGCCGTCGGAGTCGGACAGGGTCACCACCCGGGCGCCCAGGTCCATCGCCTTCTCGGCCGCGTACTGGGCGACGTTGCCGCTGCCGGAGACCGACACCCGCAGCCCGCTCAGGCTGCGCCCCTGGCGGTGCAGCATGCTCTCGACGAAGTAGACGGTGCCGTAGCCGGTCGCCTCGGGCCGCATCAGGCTGCCGCCGTAGGCCGGCGCCTTGCCGGTGAAGACGCTGCCGGCGTCGTTGGCCAGCTTCTTCATCATGCCGGCCATGAAGCCGACCTCGCGCGCACCGACGCCGATGTCGCCCGCCGGCACGTCGGTGTCGGGCCCGAGGTGGCGGAACAGTTCCAGCAGCAGCGCCTGGCAGAAGCGCATCACCTCGCCGTCGCTCTTGCCCTTGGGATCGAAGTCCGAGCCGCCCTTGCCGCCGCCCATGGGCAAGGTGGTGAGCGCGTTCTTGAAGGTCTGCTCGAAGGCCAGGAACTTGAGCACCGACAGCGTGACCGTGGGGTGGAAGCGCATGCCGCCCTTGAAGGGGCCGATGGCGTTGCTGTGCTGCACGCGCCAGGCACGGTTCACGCGCACCTGGCCGCGGTCGTCAACCCAGCTGACGCGGAACTGCAGCACGCGCTCGGGCTCGACCAGGCGCTCCAGCAGGCCCTGGTCCGCGTAGCGCGGGTTCGCCTGGACGAAGGGCCACAGGCTGTTCATGACCTCTTTGACGGCCTGCAGGAACTCGGGCTGGTGGGGGTCGCGGGCCTGGACGGCGCGCAGGAAGTCGGCCACGGTGGCGTGATTCAAGGTGATGCTCCGGTCGGATCGGGGACGGCGGGGAGAGCGGGCGACAAGCGGCACTGCCACGGCGCAGCCAGCCTCGCATTGTCGTGCACGCGGGTGCTGCGTCAGCCCGGCGCCCGGGGTGGGGACGCGCACAGACCGCTGCGGCCGTGGGCGCGGCAGGTCATTGCAGGCGCACGGCGGTGTCGAAGACCCAGGTTCGGCGGATTTCGACGACGTCGTATTCTGCCGCCAGCGCGGGCGGGAAAGGCAGGTGCGGCGCGGTCTGGCCGACGATGCGCTGCACCGCGGCGTCGACCGCCGGCAGCCCGCTGCTGCGCACCACCGTCACCGACTCGACGCTGCCGTCGCTGCGCAGCGCCACCGTCACCATGGGCGGCGTGTGCGGCTGGCGCACCGCCTCGCCGGCCATCGTCAGGGTCTGGCCGAGCTGGATGCGGCGCGCCCAGGCCTCGGCATAGGCCAGCAGCTCGGCGTTCGCGTGCACGCGGCCGAGCAGACGCGCGCGGCGCCGGCTGGACGCGGCCGGCGGCAGGGTCGAGGCGGCAGCGCCGTCAGACCGAGCGTCGGCGCCGGTCTCCCGGGCCGCCGCCTCGGCGTTGAGCTGGCGGCCCATGGCGCGCAGGATGCGCTCGCGCCTGGCCTGCGCTTCATCGGCGGCTGTGGTGGTTGCGGCGGTTGCGGCGGCGCTGGTGGTGGCGGCGCTGGTGGTGGCAGCCGGTGCGGCCTGTGCAGTCGCGGCCTCGGCGCGGGCTGCCTCCGCCCGTGCTGCCTCGGCGGCACGCACCGCCTGTGCACGCGCGGCCTCCGCCCGTGCCGCCTCTGCCCGTGCCGCCTCCGCCCGCTCCGCCTCTGCCCGCTCCGCCTCTTCGCGCGCGGCCTGCAGGCGGGTGGCCTGCACCCTGGCCGCCTGCGCGCGCTCGGCTTCCAACCGCGCCGCGACCTCGCGCAGCGCCTCCTGGCGGGCAGCTTCCAGGCGAGCGGCCTCGGCACGCGCGGCTTCCAGGCGAGCCGCCTCGGCGCGCACCGATTGCAGGCGCTCGGCTTCCCTGCGCGCCAGCTCCGCCTGCTCCAACGGCTCGCGCGCGCGTGGAACCTGCGGCTCGACGGCCAAGGGCGCGCTGGCCGCCGAGGCGGCGCTGCTGGCGGATATCGGTTCGGCGGCGGTGCCGACGGGGAGCGGCTCGGCGACCGCCACGGCTGGCGATGGCGGCGATGGCGGCGATGGCGGCGATGGCGGCGCTGGCGGCGCTGGTGGCGCGGGTGGCACGGCCTCGGCCGGTGGCACGCTCCAGGTCGGCGCCTCGGGCTGCGCGATGGCGATCACAGGCTCTGGCGCGGGTGCGGGTGCGGGTTCGGCAGCAGGCGCATCCGCCGTCCGCGGCGGTTCGGCCTGGGCCTCGGACTGCGTCTGCCGCTGCGGCGCCGCCAAGGGTGGCAAGGGCGGCAAGGGCGGCGCAATCTCGCCGGCTGGTCGCGGGTCGGAAGCTGCGGCGGGCTGAACGTCCGTCGGCACCGGTTCCGCCAGCGCCCGCGGCGCCGGCAGCGGCGCCGGCAGCGGCAGCGGCACAGGCAGCGGCACAGGCAGCGGCGCCTGCGCGGAGGTCCGCTGGGGCTCCGGTGCCAGCTGGACGGCGCGCAGCGCGCGCGCGGAGATCTCGTTCGCCCGGACGCGCCGCGAAGCCCAGTCCAGGCCCGGCAGGCCGACACCGGCACCGCCCAGCAGCAGCCCCAGCAGCGCCGCGTGCAGGCCCAGGGACACCGCGACGGCCAGCGCCAGGCCGCGCCGCACCGGGCGCGCGCCGGGCTGTGTGAGGGATCCGCCGGTCACGCCCATGCGCGCCCGCGGCCGCGGCAGGCTCGCATGGCGGCGATTGTCGGCGCGCCGTGCGCCACCGACCCGCGCCCTCGGGCACGGCGCAGGCCATCCCGCCTAGACTGCGGGGCTTGGATCCGACACGGAGGAATCAGATGGCCAAGAAATCCGCGCCGCGCAGCGCACCCCAGATCGGCATCGGCGACAAGGACCGCAAGGCGATCGCCGACGGCCTGGCCAAGGTACTGGCCGACACCTACACCCTGTACCTGACGACGCACAACTTCCACTGGAACGTCACCGGGCCGATGTTCAACTCGCTGCACGACATGTTCATGCTGCAGTACACCGAGCTGTGGAACGCGGTCGATCCGATCGCCGAGCGCATCCGCGCCCTCGGCCATCCGGCGCCGGGCTCCTACGCCCAGTTCGCCAAGCTCAGCTCGCTGAAGGACGCCCCCACCGAGCCGCCGCGCGCGCTGGCGATGGTGGCGTTGCTGGCCGAAGGCCACGAGGCGGTGGCGCGCACCGCACGCGCGGTGTTCCCGCTCGCCGACGCCGCCAACGACCAGCCCAGCGCCGACCTGCTGACCCAGCGCATGGACGTGCACGAGAAGACGGCCTGGATGCTGCGCGCGCTGCTGGAGGATTGAGCGCGCCGCGGCCCGGCGCCGCAGCGGTCGGGACGCACGGGCCGCACAGACCGTGCCGGCCGCCACATTGCGCTGGCGACCGGGGTGGCGGCGGCGACTGGGCAGAATCCGGCCCTGCCTGCACCTCCCACCAGCCGCCTCGCTTGAACCCCGCCACCCCCTCCGCGCGCCCGCGCACGCTGGCCCAGCGCGCCGGCGCCCTGCACCGGCTGCTCGTCGTCACCGTGCTCGGCTTCGCCTCCGGGCTGCCGCTGGCGCTCACCGGGCAGGCGCTGCAGGCCTGGCTGACGATGGAGGGGGTGGACATCGCCACCATCGGCTTCCTCAGCCTGGTCGGCCTGCCCTACACCTTCAAGTTCCTGTGGGCGCCGCTGATGGACCGCTTCGACCTGCCCTGGCTGGGGCGGCGGCGCGGCTGGCTGGTGCTGACCCAGCTCGCGCTGGCGGCCACGCTGGCGCTGCTGGCGTCAACCTCGCCCACGGCGTCGATCCGCCTGTTTGCCCTGCTGGCGGTGGCGGTGGCCTTCATGTCGGCGAGCCAGGACGTGGTCATAGACGCCTACCGCACCGACTTGCTGCCCGCCGCCGAGCGCGGCCTGGGCGCCTCGCTCAACGTCATGGGCTACCGGCTGGCGATGATCGTCTCCGGCGGCGTGGCGCTGATCTGGACCGATCCGGCGCAGCTGGCGGCCCCGGGCGGCGGCTGGACCTGGCCCGAGGTCTACCGCTTCATGGCCGCGCTGATGGTGGCGGCCGCCGTGCTTTCGGCGAGCGCGCTGCCGCGGCTGGCGCAGCCGCTGGGCGCGCGGCCGGCGGCGCGCCAGGACCTGATCGGCTTTGCCGCCGTGCTCGCCGCGGTGGCGCTGGGCTATGTGCTCGCCGACCGCTGGGCGCAGCCGCTGGCGCAGTCCCTGCTCGCGCCGATGCTGGACGGCAGCAGCCTGCCGTCACGCCTGCGCCAGCGCTGGGTCGACCTCGCGGCGCTGCTCGGCGGCATCGGCTTCACCCTGCCGCTGGCAGCCTGGGCGGCGCGGCGCGCGCGCTTCGAGACCCTGCTCGGCGGCCTGCGCAGCTACCTGGCGCAGCCGGGGGCGGCCGCCTTCCTGCTCCTGATCGTGCTCTACAAACTCGGCGACGCCTTCGCCGGCAGCCTGATGACGCCTTTTCTGCTCGGCAGCATGGGCTTTGCCGCCGCCGAGGTCGGGGTGGTGAACAAGATCATCGGCCTGTGGCTGACGATAGGCGGCGCCCTGCTGGGCGGCGCGCTCATGCTGCGCCTGGGGCTGTGGCGCGCGCTGATGCTGTTCGGCGTCCTGCAGGCGGCGAGCAATCTGGGCTTCTGGTGGCTGGCGCGCCACGGTGCGGGCGTGCTGCCGGGGCTCACCCTGCCGGCCTTCGACTGGGGCTTCGTGCGCCTGGCGCAGCCCACCGCGGTGGACGGCGGCCTGCTGATGGTGGTGGCGGCCGAGAACCTCAGCGGCGGCATGGGCACGGCCGCCTTCGTCGCCTTCCTGATGGGTCTGTGCAACCAGCGCTTCACCGCGACCCAGTTCGCCTTGCTCAGCGCCTTCGCCTCGGTGGGCCGGGTCTGGGTGGGGCCGCTGGCCGGCGTGCTCGCCGAGAGCATAGGCTGGCCGAGCTTCTTCCTCCTCAGCACCGTGCTCGCGCTGCCGGCGCTGGCCATGCTGTGGTGGCAGCGCGCCGCGATCCGCGCCCTCGAACCGGGGCGCTGAGGCGGAGGCCTGATCCCGCGACAGGGGCAGGGACCGCAGACGGCTGCCTAGAATCCTCCCGCCCCCAAGGAACCCGCACCGGCTGGCGCCGGTCCGAGCCGCGATGAGCGAACTGCGCACCGACGCCACCATCACCGCCCCCGAACTCGCCCACGCGCAGGGCTGCGGCTGCGCATTGCACCGGCGCCGGCACTTCGGCGGCTTGTTCACGGGTCTGTTGGCGGCCGGCGCCCTGGCCCCGGGCGCCGTGCTGGCGCAGGACCGCGCACCAGACCAGGGGCAAGGCGGCGCCGAAGGCGTGCGCGGCGAGGTCGGCAAGACGTCCAAGTTCGCCAAGCTGGTCCCCGCCGAGCAGGTGGAGGAGGCCGCCGCCGCCCAGTACGCGCAGATGCAGCGCGAGGCGGCACAGAAGCGAGCGCTTGCTCCGGCGGATCACCCGCAGGTCGTGCGGCTGCGCGCCATCGCCCAGCGCCTGGTGCCCTACACCCTGCCCTGGAACCCGCGCGCGCGGCAGTGGAAGTGGGAGGTCAACCTGATCGGCAGCAAGGAGCTGAACGCCTTCTGCATGCCGGGGGGCAAGATCGCCTTCTACTACGGCATCCTGCAGCAGCTGCAGCTCAGCGACGCCGAGGTCGCCGCCATCATGGGCCACGAAATGGCGCACGCCTTGCGCGAGCACGCACGCGAGCGCATGGGCAAGACCGCCGCCACCCGCATCGGCGCCAACCTGCTGAGCTCGCTGCTCGGCCTGGGCAGCGCGGGCGATGCGGTGCTGGGCATGGGCGCGCAGCTGCTGACGCTCAAGTTCAGCCGCGACGACGAGAGCGAGGCCGACGTGGTGGGCATGGACCTCGCCGCACGCGCCGGCTACGACCCCGCTGCCGGGGTCGGCCTGTGGCAGAAGATGCTGGCGGCGAGCAAGGACGCGCCGCCGGAGTTCATCTCCACCCACCCGCCGGGCGACAAGCGCATCCGCGAGATCGAGTCCAAGCTGCCCAAGGTGGCCGCGCTGTACGCACGCGCCGACAAGCCGACACGCCAGTACGGGCCACCGCCGCGCGCTTGATCCCTGCACGAAAACGGCGCCGGCTGGCATAGTGCGGCGCACGCGCAGCCTGCGGGCTGTGCCTGGGGAGGGGCAGATGTCGCAGCCCGACACCGCGCGCACGGACCTCGCGTCCGGCAACTGGCAGGCCATCGTCGCCACCGACGTGGTGGACAGCACGCTGCTGAGCACGCGCCCGCAGCGCAGCGAAGATTTCTGGCTCGGCCACGACCGGGCCGCACGTGACCTGATCCGCCGCTGCGGCGGGCGCGAGATCGGTCGCACGGACGGCGTGGTGGCGCTGTTCGACAGCGCCGCCCAGGCCTTGCGCTTTGCACACGACTACCACGCCGCCCTGGCGCACCTGCCCACGCCGCTGCTGGCGCGCATCGGCGTGCACGGCGGCCCGCTGCGGCTGCGCGCCAACGCCGACGCCGACATCGCGCAGGGCGCGGTGCCCTTCGAGGTCGACGGGCCGGTGCTGCCGGTGGCGATGCGGCTGCAGGCGCTGGCGCTGGGCGGGCAGACCCTGGTCTCGCGCGCACTGCTCAACGCGGCCGGCGATCCCCCGGCCTGCGCGCACGGGCGCTGGCAGCTCAAGGGTGTGGCCGAGCCGCTGGAGGTGGCGGAGCCGCTGTACGAGGGCACGCAGCCGCGCCGGCCGCCGGACGCGGACAAGGCCTACCAGGTCGAGCGGGTGGAGGGCAGCTGGCGGCCGGTGGCGGTCGGCCGCGCCCGCCTGCCGCAGGCCCGGGGCGTGTTCGTCGGCCGCGCGGCGCTGCTGGCCGAGATCGAACGCCGGCTGGACCGCGAGGGCACGCTGCTCACCCTGCTCGGGCCGGGCGGGGTCGGCAAGACGCGCCTGGCCTTGCAGTTCGTGCGCCACGGCATCCACTGCTTCGAAGGCGGCGTCTGGTTCTGCGAGCTCAGCGAAGCGGCCGACGCCGACCGCGTGCTGCAGGCGCTGGCGCGCGGCCTGGGCGTGCCGCTGACCGCGGGCGACGGGCCGCAGATCCTGGCCCAGGTGCTGGCCGCGCGCGGGCGCTGCCTGCTCCTGCTGGACAACGCCGAAACGGCGGCAGCCGTGCTGCCCGCGCTGCTGGAGCGCTGGCAGCACGAAGCGAGCGCGATGCGCGTGCTGTGCACGAGCCGGGTCGCGCTCGGGCTGGCGGCGGAAACGGTGCTGCCGGTACCGCCGCTGGAGGAGGAAGAAGCCTGTGCGCTGTTCGCCCGGCGCGCAGACGACGCCGGCAGCGTGCTCGGCGCCGCCGACCGCCTGGCCCTGCCGGCGCTGGTGCAGGCGCTGGACCGGCTGCCGCTGGCGCTGGAGCTCGCCGCCGCGCGCGTCGCGGCGCTCGCGCCGGCACAGCAGCTTGCGCGCATGGACCGCTGGCGCCAGTGGCTGGGCGGCTCGCGCGGCGCCGCCCATCCGGCGCGCCACGGCACGCTGGCGGCGGTGTTCCGCGCCTCCTGGGAGCTGCTGGACGCGACCGAGCGCTCGGTGCTGGCGCAGCTGACGGTGTTCGACGGCGGCTTCGACCTCGCCGCCGCCGAGGCGGTGGTCGACGCCGGCGCAGCTTGGATCGGCGAGCTGCTGGCGGCGCTGATCGCCAAGTCGCTGCTGCAGCAGCCCGCGGGCGCGCGCTACGCGCTGCTGCGCACGGTGCGTGACGAGGCTGCGGCGCTGGCGGCCGAGAGCGTGCCGGGTTGGTCGGGCGCGCCAGACGAGAGGGCTGACGGGCTGCAGCGACGGCGCGCGCTGCACTACTGCGGCCTGGACGAGCGCCTGGTGCTGGACGGCGGCTTTGCCGACCTGGACAACCTGACCGGCGCCTGCGCCTGGGCCAGCGCCAGCGGCGCCGGCGCGCTCGCGGTCTCGGCACTCACCCTGTGCGCCGAGGTCATGCTGGTGCGCGGACCGGTACGCCGCCTGCTGGCGCTGGCCGAGGCGGTGGCCGCCATGCCCGCGCTGGCGATCGGCGACCGCGCCGAGGCCGGCCGCATCCTGGGCAATGCGCTGCGCGCCCTGGGTCGGCACACCGAGGGCATGCAGCGCTACGAACAGGCGCTGGCGCTCGCGCACGAGGCCGGCGACCGCTTGCGCAGCGTGCGCCTGGCCTGCGCCATCGCCGTGCCCTGGGCGCGCGCCGGACGCCAGGCGCAGGCGCTGACCCTGCTGGCGCAGGCCGGCCGCGACGCCGCGGCCCTGGACGACGCGGTACGCCTCTGTGCGGTGCGCAACACCCAGGGTGCGGTGGCGATGGCCGGCGCCGATCTGGGGCTGGCGATCGACCACTTCACGCAGGCCCTGGCGCTGGCGGAGCAGGCGCAGCACCGGCGCTGGGAAGGCGGTGTGCGCGGCAACCTGGGCAGCGCGCTGCACCTGAGCGGACGCACCGGCGAAGCGCGTCACCACTACGAACGCGCGCTGGAGATCGCGCGCGAAGTCGGCGACCGCGCCTGGGCCGCCAGCGCCCAGTGCAACCTGGGCCTGCTGCTGCTGGAAACCGGCCAACGCGAGCCGGCACGCGCGGCGCTGGAACAGGCGCTGCATGGCGCGCGCGACATCGGCTTCGCGCTCCTGGAAGCCACCGCCGGCTGCAACCTGGGACTGCTGCTCAACGACGACCAGCCGGCGCTGGCGGTGGGGCCGCTGCAGGACGCGGCGCTGCTCGCCACCCGTCTGGCCGAGCACGCGCTGGCGGCGCAGTGCGAGCGCGCCCTCGGAGACGCCCTGGCCGCCAGCGGCGAACAGCCGGCCGCACTGGCCGCCGCCCGGCGCGGACTGGTGCACGCGCAGACCAGCGCCAACGGCGCCGAGATCGTGCGCAGCCAGCTGCAGCTGGCGCGGCTGCACGCGACGGCGGCGGACAGCAGCGCCGCACGGCAGGCGCTGGCCGCCGCGCGCCAGGCCTGCAGCGCGCTCGGTGCGGCGGCGGACGCCGAGCTCTGGCGGCAGATCGAGGCGCAGGCCAGCGCCGCAGCGCCCACGTCTGCGGCCCCCTGAGGGCCCCCAGGACCGGGCTGCGCCCAGCCCGCCATCGGGCTTGCAAGCCCGATGGCCCTCGCCAGGCGAATCACAGTCCGCAGTGGACTGTGATTCGTCCGGGCTCGGCCCCCCGTGGGGGTCAAGGAAACTTGGG
>CAUJJP010000031.1 GCA_963205525.1 Pseudomonadota bacterium
GGTTGGGCCCCGGCGAAGCTTCGCAACGACGAGTGGGCCCTCTGTCGGGGCCACCCCGGCGCGGGCATGATTCATACCTTCACAGGCTCTGAGGGCCCCCAGGACCGGGCTGCGCCCAGCCCGCCCCCCGTGGGGGTCAAGGAAACTTGGGACGGCCCGGCGTTTCCTTGAGAGAACCTGATGCCCATCCCCGACCGTCGCCGCTTCCTGCTGGCGGCTGCCGCAGCCGCAGTGAGCGGTGGCTGCGCCACGCCCACCCCATTGCCGACACCCCTGCCGGCGCCCCTGCCGGCCGCCATGCCGTCCCCCTTGCCCGCGCGCCTGCGCGGCCCGGGCGTCCTGCTCGGCGAGGTGCACGACAACCCTGCCGGACACGCCCTGCGGCTGGCCCTGTTCGACGCCTGGCTGGCCGAGGGCGCGCGCCCGGCGCTGGCGATGGAGATGCTGGACCACGGCGACCAGCCGGCGATCGAGCGCCTGCGCGGCCAGGGCATGGACGCCGCCGCCTTCGTCGACGCCGTGCTCGCCGCCCGGCCGCCCGAGGCCGGGCGCGGCCAGTGGGACTGGCGCTTCTACACCCCCTTCGTCGAGCGTGCGCTGCGCCTGGGCCTGCCGCTGGTGGCGGCCAACGTCGGCCGCGTGCAGGCGCGCGAGCTGATGCGCAGCGGGCTGGCGGCGCACGGTTTCGATGCCGAGGTGGCGGCCGACATCGTCGCCGGCCAGACGCGCAGCATCGAGGCCAGCCACTGCGGCCACGTGGATCCGGCGCTGGCCGGCCGCATGGTGCTGGCCCAGGTGGCGCGCGACCAGCAGATGGCGCGCGCCGTGCAGGCGCACATCGGCCGCGGCGTGCTGCTGATCGCCGGCAACGGCCACGTGCGCAGCGACCTCGGGGTGCCGCGCTGGCTGGACGCCGCCACCCGGGCGCGCTGCGAGGCGATCGGCGTCCTTGAAACCGGGGACGACACCGCGGCTTTCGACCGCATCCTGCGCATCGCGCGCCTGGACCGCGTCGACCCCTGCTCGACCATGAAGCCGCCGGCCCCGCCGAAGACCTAGCCGCCGTTTGGCCACCCAGTGGATCGCCGCCCAGCGCTCGGCTGCGGTGGCGTGACGGCTGCCGCCACCCAGCGCCGGCGGGTTCGGCACCAAGGCCAACCCCGTTCCCGACACGGGATTTAAGGATTTGTCTTGGATCAAATGCGAATCAGTCGCATTTTGATACGGTCAAGCCGCGGGCAGGGCCTGGCTTTGCGCGCCACGGCCCGGCAGCGTCTGCGCGGGCGCGGTCCACACCTTCATCCGCACGCTGTCCGAGCCCCGCCCATGTCCGCACGTCCCCATCCCAGCCTTCTTGCTGCGTCCATCGCCGCCGCTTTCCTGTGCCTGCCGGCCGGCGCGCAGACCGCGCCGCCCGCGGCCGATCCCGGCAAGACCCCGCTGCTGGCGCCGGTGGCCGTCACCGCCAAGGGCTATGCGGCGCAGGATGTCGACACCCCGGTGGCGCAGACCGTGCTCACGCGCGAGGACTTGCAGCGCAAGCAGGCCGCCAACCTGGGCGATGCACTGCGCGGCGAGCCCGGTCTGTCGGTGGCCAGCGACGGTGCGCACGGCGGCAACCCGGTCATCCGCGGACTGAAGAAGGAGAGCCTGGTCCTGCTGGTGGATGGCGTGCGCCTGAACTCGGCCCAGCCCCAGGGGGCGATCGCCTCCTTCATGAGCCTGGCCCTGGCGGACCGGGTGGAGGTGGTCAAGGGCCCGGCCTCGGTGCTCTACGGCAGCGGCGCGCTCGGCGGCGTGATCCAGGTCCGGCTGCCGCAGGCGCGCTTCGACCCCGGCACCTCGATCAGCCTGGCGGGCGGCCTGGACAGCGGCAGCAGCGGGCTGCGCGGCAGCGCGGTCCTGAACCGCTCGCAGGGCGACCATGCGCTGATGCTGGGCCTGGCGCTGGCCGACGTCGACGACTACGAGGCCCCGGCCGGCACGGTGGCGCTGTCGGGCTACGACAGCGCGGCGCTGATCGGCCAGTACCGGTGGCGCATCGACCGCGAGCAGCAGCTGCGCGTCTCGCTGCAGCAGCAGCTCGACGAGGACGTCTGGTACCCGGGCTCGCGCAAGCCGCACGCCAACGCGGCGCTGGTGGGCCAGACCATCGTCCACTCGCCGCTGCAAAGGCGCCGCCTGTTCGAGCTCGGCTGGTCGCGCCAGGACGCGGGCGACGCGCCGCTGAACCTGGACCTGCGCGTGTACCGGCAGGAGGTGCAGCGGCGCATCCATTCGTACAGCGACAGGCTGCAGCGCGACATCGGCCAGACCCTGGTCGGCTTCGCCACCGACGGCGTGGACGCGCGCGCCGACTGGCTGCTCGACGCCGGGCACCAGCTCTCGGCGGGCTTCAACGGCTGGACCATGCGCGCCTCGCCCGAGCGCTGGCTGGCGAGCCCGACGCCGATGTCGCCGCTGCAGCGCAACGACCCCTTCGCCGACGGCGAGCTGCGCTCGCTGGGCCTGTTCCTGCAGGACGACGTGCGCTTCGGGCGGCTCGGCCTGCTGGCCGGGCTGCGCCACGACAGGGTCAGCGGCGACGCCGCTTCGCTGAACAACGGCGCGGTGACGAGCGGGCTGCGCCGCTCGGACGGCGCCAGCACCGGCAGCCTGGGCCTGAGCTTCGACGCCGCGCCGCTGCTGCGCCCCTACGCCAGCCTGGCACGCGCCTTCCGCGCCGGCGAGATGCGCGAGCGTTTCGAGTCCTCGCCGCGCGGCGACGGCTATTTCTACGTTGGCAACCCGCAGATCCGGCCCGAGTATGCGACCCAGTTCGAACTGGGGTTGAAAGGCGCCGATGGCGCGCTGCAGTACAACCTGGCCGTGTACCGCAACCGCATCACCGACTACATCACCGGCCAGCCCACCGGCACCACCCAGGCCGGGCTGCCGGTCAAGCGCACGGTCAACCTCGGCGAGGTGACGATTTCCGGCGTCGAGGCCGGGCTGCGCTGGCAGTGGCGCCAGGGTCAGACGCTGAGTGCCGCCTTCTCGCGCCTGCGCGGCACCAACGAGGACCTGGACGAGCCGCTGTTCCAGATGCCGGCCGACGAGGTCTCGCTCGGCTGGGAAGGGCGCGTGGGCGCGGGCTGGAGCGCCGACGCCACGCTGCGCCTGGTGGCGCGCCAGGACCGGGTGGCCACCGAATTCGCGCGCGGCACCGAGAACGCGACCGCCGGCTTCGGCACCCTGGACCTGGGGGCCACCTAGCAGCTGGCCAAGGATCAGTCGCTGCGTCTGGCGCTGCGCAACCTGGCCGACAAGGCCTACCACGAACACCTGACCGAGGGTGTGTCCGGGGCCGAGATCCAGGCCCCGGGGCGCAGCCTGCAGCTCAGCTGGCAAGGAAGATTCTGATGCGACGACGATTCCTGCAGACCGCGGCCGCCGCTGCGGCGGCCCTCGCCCTGCCCGGCCTGGGCCGGGCAGCCATGGACCGAACCCCCGCCAGGCTGCCCCGCCTGGTGCTCGCCGGCCCGTTTGCGGCCGTCTCCAACCCCTTCTACCGGATCGCGGAGTCCAAGGCGCTGGCCGACGTCGCCGACCAGGTCGAGGTCCGTACCTGGAAGAGCCCGGACCAGTTGCGCGCCCTGGTGCTGGACCCCAAGTCGCCGGCCCAGGTGGTGGCGATGCCGTCCAACGTCGCGGCCAACCTCTACAACCGCGGTGCGCGCCTGAAGCTGGCCAACATCTCGACCTGGGGCGTGCTGTTCATGGTCTCGCGCACGCCAGGGCTCAAGACCCTGGCCGACTTCAAGGGCCAGGAGATCCTGATGCCCTTCCGCGCCGACATGCCGGACATCATCTTCCAGACCCTGGCGCGCAAGCAGGGGCTGGACCCGGCCAAGGACTTCCAGCTGCGCTATGTGGCGAGTCCGCTGGACGCGATGCAGATGCTCATCACGCGGCGCGCCGACCACGCCCTGCTGGCCGAGCCGGCGGCCTCGGTGGCGCTGCGCAAGACGCATTCCTTCCCGCTCAGCGCGGTCGCGCCCGAGCTCTACCGCAGCGTGGACCTGCAGCAGGAATGGGGCCGCGTGCTGCAGCGCCCGCCGCGCATCCCGCAGGCCGGGGTGGCGGTGCTGGGTGAACTGCTCGGCCGCAGCGAGCTCGTCGAGCGCGTCCAGCAGGCCTACGCGCAAGCCCTGCAGTGGTGCGAGGCCGAGCCCGAGGCCTGCGGCAAGCTGGTGGCGGCGAACGTCGAGATGCTGACCCCCGAAGGCGTGGCGGACTCGGTGCGCGTGGACCACGCCGAGTACGTCCCCGCCGCCCAGGCGCGCCCGGAGCTGGAGTACTTCTACCGCCTGCTGCTGGAGCAGCAGCCCGGGCTGGTCGGCGGCAAGCTGCCCGACGACGGCTTCTACCTCCCCGCCTGAGCGCGGCCCCGATCCAGGCCCGACCGTCACCCCATGGACCTGCTGCGCCGCTGGCTGACCGGCATTCCCGCCTACCTGTGGAGCGGCTGGGGCGCGGTCGCCAGTCTGTGCCTGATGACCGCCGCCTGGGAGGCGGCGAGCCGCTTCTGGGGCCCGCTGGTGCTGCCCGATCCGGCGGCGGCCTTCGCCGCCCTGGCGCAGCTGGTGGGCGACGGCGCAGCGGCGCGCGAACTCCTCATCACCGGCCGGCGCGCGATGACCGGGCTCGCGCTGGCGCTGGCGGTGGGCAGCGCGCTCGGGCTGCTGGCCGGGCTGTCGGCCACCGCCTCCATGATGGCGCGCCCGCTGGTCACCGTGCTGCTGGGCACGCCGCCCATCGCCTGGCTGGTGCTGGCCATGCTGTGGTTCGGCATCGGCGACGGCACGCCGGTGTTCACCGCCTTCATCGCCTGCGTGCCGGTGGTCTTCGTCGGCGCGCTGCAGGGCGCGCGCACCCTGGACCTGCATCTGAAGGACATGGCGCACGCCTTCCGCCTGCCCTGGACCATGCGCATGACCGACCTCTACGGCCCGCACGTCCTGTCCTACCTGTTTCCGGCCTGGATCAACGCCCTGGGCACCTCGTGGAAGGTGGCGGTGATGGCCGAGCTGCTGTCGGCCAACGACGGCGTCGGCGCTGCGCTCGCGGTCACCCGCAGCCAGCTCGACATGCCCGCCACCCTGGCCTGGGTGAGCGCGGTCGTGCTCGCCTTGCTGGCGGTGGAATACCTGCTGCTGGAGCCGATCAAGCGCGAGGTCGAGCGCTGGCGCGAGGTCGGGGCATGATGGCTGCCGTGAACGCCCCCGAAAGTCTGCGCGAGACCGCCCCCGTGACCGCCCCGTGACCGCCCCCATGTACGCCGCCCGCCATGCGCGCAGCGGCCCGCTGCGGCTGCAGTCGGTGTCGCACGCCTATGCCTTGCACGAGGTGCTGGCCGACGTCTCGCTGACCCTGGAGGCCGGCCGCACCCTGGCCCTGGTCGGCCCCTCGGGCTGCGGCAAGACGACGCTGCTGCACCTGTGCGCCGGGCTGCTGACGCTGCAGGCCGGCAGCCTGGACAACGGCTTCCAGCGCCCGGCCATGATGTTCCAGCAGCCGCGCCTGCTGCCCTGGAAGACCGCGCGCGAGAACATCGCCCTCGGCCTGAAGGCCCGCGGCGTGGCGCGCGCCGAGCGCCTGCAGCGCGCCACTTCGGCGGCGGCCGCGCTCGAGCTCGACGCCGAGGCGCTGGCGATGTTCCCGCACCAGCTCTCGGGCGGCATGCAAAGCCGCGTCGCGCTGGCGCGCGCCCTCGTCCTGCAACCCGACCTGCTGCTGCTGGACGAGCCTTTCTCGGCCCTGGACGTCGGGCTGAAGGCGCAGCTGCACGGCCAGATCCTGCACGAGCAGGCGCGCAGCGGCCTTGCCATGCTGCTCATCACCCACGACCTGATGGAGGCGGTGCGGCTGGCCGACGCGGTGCTGGTGATGGCCGCCGAGCCCGGCCGCATCGAGCACCGCCTGGACCTGAAGCGCCCCGCGCTGCAGCGCGACGACGACTGGGTGCACCACACCACCGCCCAGCTGCTGCACACCCCGGGCGTGCGCGAGTGCTTCGGCCTGCCGCCGCTGGCGCTGCTGCAGGCGCTGCGGCCGCCGATGGCGCCCAGCGACCCGGTGCTCGGCCCCTGCGATCCAGCCACCCCGCCGGCAGCGCCTGATGCGTCCGACGAAGCCGCGGCCGCGGCGCCCGCCGTCGTCGACCTCGCCAGCGCCAAGCGCCAGCGCAAGCTCTCGTGCTGAACCCGCCCGCCACCGCCGCCACCACCACGCGCTGGACCGACGCCGCGCACCCGCTGTGGATGTGCGGCATGCGGCCCTTCTTCGTCCTCACCGCCGCCGCTGCGCTGGCGCTGATGCTGCCCTGGCTCGCCTTCCTGGCCCTGGGCACGCCGCTGCCGGCGGCCGCCGGCGGGCCCTTCTTGTGGCACGCGCACGAGCTGCTCGCCGGCTTCGCGCTCGCCTCGGTGGCCGGATTCCTGCTCACCGCGGGGCCCGAGTTCAGCGGCAGCGCCGACTTCAGCCCCGCCGTCGTGCGCCGCATGGTGGCGCTGTGGCTGGCGGCGCGCATCGCCTTCTGGGCCAGCGGCGCGGGCGGCGCGCCGGTGCTGCTGCTGTCGGCGCTGCTCAACGTCGGCCTGCCGCTGGCGCTGGCGCTGCTGCTGGCGCCGCGCCTGTGGCGCGACCCCTTGCGCGCCCACCTCGCCTTCCTGTGGGTGCTGCTCGCGCTCGCGCTGTGCGAGGCCGGATTCCACCTCGACCTGCTGGCCGGCAACGGGCTCGCCACGCGCTGGCTGTACGCCGCGCTGGGCGCCAACCAGGTGCTGATCGTGGTCGCCCTGAGCCGGATCTCGATGCAGATCGTGAACCAGGCCCTGCATGACGCCGGGCGCGGCACCGACTACCTGGCGCGCCCGCCGCGGCGCAACCTGGCGATCTCCTGCATCGCGCTGTACACCCTGGCCGAGTTCTTCGACCCCGGCTCCCGCCTGTCGGGCTGGCTGGCGCTGGCCGCCGCCGCCGCCGTCCTGCATCTGCTGGGCGACTGGCACGTCGGGCGCCCGCTGCTGCGCCGCCGCCCGCTCATGCTGTACGCGGTCTACGCCTGCATGGCCGGCGGCTACGCGCTCATCGGCCTCGGCCTGCTGAGCCCGCTGGCCTCGGTCTCGGGCGGGCGCCACCTGATGGGGGTGGGCGCGCTCGGGCTGGCGGTGCTGGGGGCGATGAGCATCGCCGGCCGCGCCCACTGCGGCGCCGACCCCGACACCCGTGGCTGGCTGCCGCTGGCGGCGATCTCGCTGGCGCTGGCCGCCGTCCTGCGCGCCGCCGCCGGCTGGCTGCTGCCCGACCCGCTTCAGGCCTGGCTGCTCGCCGGCGGCCTGTGGTGCCTGGCCTACGGCCTGTACCTGTGGCACCTGGCACCGCTGCTCACCGGCCCGCGCCGCGACGGCCGCAGCGGCTGCGCGGGGGTGGCGGACGGCTGAGGCGCCGTCAGGCGTAGCGCCCTGGCGCCAGCACCGACCCCGGATCCCAGACCTGGTTGTTCCGGCTGTCGCGGCGCCGCCGCTTCAAGTCTTGGTCTTGGCGCTGCGGCGCGGCTTGGTGGCGGGCTTGACCGCGGCGGCTTGGAGCTTGGCATTGCGACGCGGCGCGGGCGCGGTGCGCTGCGCCAGGGGCACAAAGCCTTCAGGCAACTCGTCGCCTTCTCTGGGCGGTTCTCCATCGCTGCGCGACAAGAGGGCATCGAGCGCGCTCGGCTCGCCACTCGCCGCCCTGGCGCGGGCACGGCTGGCGCGCTCTTCGAAAAAGGCCGCCGTCTCCAGCGCCGCGATCTTCTGGGCCACGGCGGTGGTCACGAATTGATTCAGGCTCGTGCCGTCGGCCTTGCTGAGTCGTTCCGCCGCCTCCTTGATGGACTTGGGCAGGCGCAGCGGGTAGGTGGCCAATGTGGTCATGACTGCAGGCTCCTCAGGAATTGCCCCGGCGTGAGCAGCGTGATGCCGAAGCGTGAAGGCGCGTTGCCGAAGTCGCGCCGGTTGAACGAGATCAGGGCATCGGCCTGGCCGTTCACCGCGGCCTCGAGCACCATTTCATCGGCGGGGTCGAGCACCTGCGGCCGCCACTGGAACCAGCCCGTCACCTGCACCGCGCGTTCGGCCAGTTCGTCCAGAACGCGCAACATGGCCGTTGCGCTCAGGCCGATGGCCTGCAACTGCTGGGGACGCGTCAGCACCGCCTCGTACTCCGCCATCAGCGCCACGCTGGCCAGCATCGCCAGTTGCCCCGCTCGCACGCGGCGCAGCAATTCTCCCGAGGCCCCCCGCGGACTGCGCAGGGCCGCGACCAGCACGTCGGTGTCCAGCACGATGCGGATCATATCGCCGATGATATTGCAGGCGATGTGCACGTGAGCCCCGGGATCTGTCGACGGGGCCGCCGGCGGCGGCCTCCGCGACTTCGCGCCGCTCACGGTTGGCGCGCAGCAGGTTGTCGATGAGCACCTTGGGGTGCAGCTTCTCCTGGATATGGAGCGGCGGCGCGTTGACGACGAGGTCGGTCCAGACCTGGGCGTCCTTGCCACGTGGCGCTTCTTCCCCAGGTGCGTGATGTCCTAGCCGCGGCGGTAGACCTCGCCGCGATGCCCGACGCGGATCACCTCGACGACGATGCGATCGTCATGGATCTCGTACACGATGCGGTAGACCCCCTGGCGCACGCGATACAGCGGCGCGCTGCTGAGCTTCTCGCTGCCTGGGCCACGCGGATCGTCGCGCAGCGCCTCGATGCGGGTCAGGACGCGCTTGACGTCGGCCTTGGGGATGCCGCGCAGGTCCTTTGCGACCGAAGGCCTGATGCGCAGCTCATAGCGTGCCATCGGCCTTGAGCTTGGTCAGGAATTCCTCGTAGCTCAGCGCGCGCTCCTTGGCGCGCGAGCGCACGGCGGCGAGGTCTTCCTCGTCTTCTCGCAGCGCCTGGCGCAAGGCCTCGTTGACGATGTCGGACATGCTGCGCTGGCTCTGGGCTGATTTCAGGCGCAGGGCCTGGTGCAGTTCGGGCGCCAGGTAGACGGTGGAGCGGACGGCTTCGGCAGCGGACATGGGGCCTCCGGCAGGGTGACTTGACATCATAACATCATGACGTCTGGACGCCATGCGGCACGCGCTGGGCCGCCGCGAAACCCTGCATGAGTTTGTCGAAGTCGGCTTCCAGTTCGGTGGGCGAGCGGAACTCGGCGAAGGCCCAGCGGCCGTAGATGCCCAGGGCGTTCACGCCCCGCACCCACTGGGTGGCCATCGTCTCGGTCTTGACCACCGCGTCTTCGCCGCGGAAGCCCTTGATCTCGACGACCAGGTTCAGCGGGTCGTCGCGGCCGCGGTCGCCATCCAGGCCGTCCTCGTCGACGACCTGGACGATGAAGTCCGGCCGGTCGTGCCGCTGCGTGCCGCCGAGTCGGTAGGGCACCTCGAATCCCAGGCTGTGGTTCTTGACGTAGGTGCGTACGCGTGGGTGCGCTGCAGCCACCCGGCAGAACTCGGCTTCCCAGTCGCTGTCGTGGACGACCCGTTTCACGTGGCTCTTCGGCGGCGGGTCCTGCGTGGCCCACGGGCTCTGCTTGGCGGTGCTCAAGTTCACGTGCCGGGTGCTGCCGGCAGGGTGGTACGGATCGAGCACCACGCGCACGGCATTCGATCAGACCAGCGTGGCGTTGATCGGGGCAGTGATGGCGGCATGCACGCGCTCGCAGGCCATGTCGGTGAACTGCCGGCGCGTCACTTGCCCGGCTTCTGGCGCAGACGATCTCCGGGCAGACCCTCATCGAGCTTGCTTTCCGTCAAGCTAATGCGAACCATTCGCACTATAGTTCTGGCTGTCTGCAAAGCCAGCCCCGGCCATGCCGGGTCGCCAGCCATGCGTGAACCCCGTCCTTCCTGGAGTCCACCATGGCCATGGGCCAGCGTCTTGTCCATCCGAACCGCGGCCCGCGTGCGGCCGCCGCAGCCGCCGGGCTGATGCCCTCACAAGGAAACGCCGGGCCGTCCCAAGTTTCCTTGACCCCCCGCGGGGGGCCGAGCCCGGACGAATCACCGTCCACTGCGGACGGTGATTCGCCTGGCGAGGGCCATCGGGCCTGCAAGCCCGATGGCGGGCTGGGCGCCGCCCGGCCCTGGGGGCGCACACAAGAAGACGCCGGGCCGCCCCAAGTCTTCTTGACCCCCTCGGGGGGCGGGCTGGGCGCAGCCCGGCCCTGGGGGCACACTCAAGCCGGGCAGCGCGCGCTGCCCCTGCACCGCCCGGTGCCGGCCCGGGGGCCCGTACGACCGCTGCTGCGCATGTGGCCGGTCTGCGCCGCGCTGGCCGGCCTGCCCGTCGCGGCGCAGATGCCCTCGGCGGCCGCGCCGGCAGCGGCCGCCAGCGCGGCCAGCGCCACCAACGCCACCAACGCCTCCGCTGCCGGGCTCGTGGCGGCCGCAGCTCCCGGCGCCACCCCCGCCAGCGGCGCCATGCTGCCCAAGCTGGTGGTGTCGGCCACCCGCAGCGCGGCCTCGCAGGACGAGGTGGCGGCGACGGTGGATGCGCAGACGGCGCAGGACGTGCAGCGCAAGCAGGCCACCGACCTGAAGGATCTGCTACGCGACCAGCCCGGGCTGTCGGTGCGTGCCCAGCCCAACCGCAGCTCGGCCGCCTTCTACAGCACCGGGCGCGGCGGCAACGAGGGCATCAACATCCGCGGTCTGGAAGGCAACCACGTCATGCTGCAGACCGACGGCGTGCGCCTGCCCATGATCTACGCCAGCGGCCCCTTCTTCGCGGGGCGCGCCGACACCCTGGACCTGGCGGCCTACAAGCAGGTGGAGATCCTGCGCGGGCCTTCGTCCACCGCCTACGGCAGCGACGGCCTCGCGGGCGCGGTGAGCTTCGTCACCAAGGACCCGTCGGACCTGCTGACCCTGGGCCGGCCGACGCAGACCGCGCTCGAGCTCGGCTACGCGGGCGCGGATCGTTCCTGGTCGCTGGTGCCGTCCTGGGCGATGCAGGGCGAGGGCGTGCAGGCGATGCTGCTGGCCGCCCTGCGCCGCGGCCACGAGACCGAATCGATGGGCGACAGGCACACCCCCGACCGCACGCGCACGGTGCCCAACCCGCAGCAGCGCCGGTCCGGCTACCTGCTGGGCAAGCTGGTGCTGCAGCCGGATGCGCGCCAGCGCATCGAGCTCGCCGCCGAGCACCTGGAGCGCCGCATCGAGACCGACATCTACACCTTGTTCGGCGACCCCATGTACCCGACCACGACCGAGGTCTTCGCGCGCGAGGAGATCGGCCGTTCGCTGCTGAAGGCCGAGTACTCGCGCCAGGAGCCGGGCGGGCGCTGGTTCCAGAAGATGGACGCCAGCCTGTACTGGCAGGACAGCGAGAACGCGCAGCACGGCTTCGAGGCGCGCAGCAACACCAGCGGCTGGAACACGCGCACGCGCGACACGCGCTACGGCGAGACCACGCTCGGCGCGAGCCTGCAGTTCGAGACCCTGGTCGGCGATCTGCAGCAGCTGGTCTGGGGGCTGGACCTCTCGCGTGCCGACATCCATTCGCTGAAAGACGGCGCCAACCTGCTCGACGGCGTCGATGCCGGCAGCTTCCAGCGCAGCCGCAGCTTCCCGAACACCGACTACACCCTGGCCGGCGCCTTCGTCCAGGACACGCTGGACCTGGGCGCGCTCAAGCTCACCCCCGGGCTGCGGCTGGACGGGTTCCGCCTGCAGCCGCGCCGCAACGACCCGCTGTACAGCAACAGCCAGCCGCCGGTGACGCTGAAAGGTCACGAGCTCTCGCCCAAGCTGGGGGCGGTCTGGCAGCTCACGCCGGCGCTGTCGGCGGTGGCGCAGTACGCGCACGGCTTCCGTGCCCCGGCGCCGCCGCAGGTCAACGGCGGGGTGACCAACCTCGGCGCCTCCATCCCCTACCGCGCGATCGGCAACCCCGATCTCAAGCCCGAGACCAGCGACAGCATCGAGCTCGGCCTGCGCGGCGGCAGCCCCAGCCTGCGCTGGATGTTCACCGTGTTTCGCTCGCGCTACGACAACTTCATCGCCGAGGGCGTGGACGTCACCGACACCACTTCGATCCCGCTGGAGCCGGACATGCCGGCGAACACGCGCACCTTCCAGTCGATCAACCTGCGCGACGTCACCATCTCCGGCGCCGAGGCCAGCCTGAGCTGGATGTTCGCGCCCGGCTGGCAGGCGCGCGCCGCCTGGGCCCACGCCAGGGGCGACCAGAGCGAGGGCGGCGACCGCCAGCCGCTGCAGACCGTGGACCCCGACAAGCTGGTGCTCGCGCTGCGCCACGACGCCGCCGCCTGGGGCGCGGAGGCGAGCGCGCGCCTGGTGGACCGCAAGCGCCGCAACCCGGACGCCGACGGCTACACGCCGCCCGGCTACGGCGTGCTCGACCTCGCCGCCTGGTGGCAGGTCGACCGCCACCTGCGGCTGAACCTGGCCCTGGCCAACGCGCTGGACAAGAAGTACACCGAATGGGCCGACGTGCGCGAGCTCGCGGCCACCAGCACCCTGGTGGACGCCTACACCCAGCCCGGGCGCAGCCTCAGCCTGAGCCTGCAGGTGCAGTACTGATGCGCACGCTGGTCTGGATCGCTGCCCTGGCCGACCGGGCGCGCGGCTCGCGCGCGCTGCTCGCCGGCTGGCTGCTGACGCTGCTGGGCGCGGCCCTGGGCAGCGCCGCACAGGCGGCGACCTTGCTGGTGCTGGCGGTGAGCCCGGTCGAGCCGGGCAAGTTCGTCGCCCTGCAGCAGCTGGCCCAGCCGCTGGGCCTGCAGCTGCGCGTGCAGTACGTGGAGAAGCTGCCGGCGCAGACCGGCCCCGTGCTGTGGGAGGGCGCCGACCTCGTCCTCATCGACGCCCCGCGTGCCCACCTCGTGCAGTACGTGCGCGATCGCCTGGCCGGCGCGCTGCCGGCGCTGGCGAGCCGGCCCCACATCTGGATGGACAGCGCGCGGCCGCAGGCGCAAGGCCTGCCGCCGGCCCTGGTGAGCCGGCTGCACGCCTACTACGTGAACGGCGGCGCGGCCAACCAGCGCCACTTCATGCAGTCGGTGGCGGCGCACCTGAGCGGGCGCGACTGGGCCGCGCTGCCGCCGCCGCTGGTGTTTCCCAAGGCCGGCATCTACCACCCCGACCTGCCGGAGACCGTGCAGCCCGATCTCGCGCGCTACCTGGCCTGGCGCGGCGTCGACCCGGCGTCGGCGAAGGCGCCCGCGCTGGTGGCGATCCTGTTCCACCAGCAGAGCATCGCCGCCGGCCAGACCGCGGCGCTGGACGACCTGGTGCGCCGCATCGAGGCCGGCGGCGCGGTCGCGCTGCCGGTCTACCACCCGGTGATGGACGAGGCGTCGCTGGCGGCGCTGCTGACGCTGGACGGCCGCGTGCTGCCGGATGCCATCGTCAACCTGCAGATCACGCTCGACCCCGAGGGCCGGCGCGCCCTCTACGAGCGCCTGGGCCGGCCGGTGATCCAGGCCATGGCCTACCGCCGCGGCAGCGCCGAGGACTGGCGCGCCGACCCGCACGGCGTGCAGACCATGGACGTGCCCTTCTACCTCGCGCAGGCCGAGTACGCCGGCATCACCGACATCCAGATCGCCTCTGCCACGCGCAAGAGCGACGAGCAGCTGCAGCCCATCGCCGAGCAGGCGGCGGCGGTGGCGGCGAAGGCGCTCAACCTCGTGCGCCTGCGGCGCACCCCGGCCGCCGACAAGCGGGTCGCGATCATGTTCTGGAACTACCCGGCGGGGGAGAAGAACATGTCGGCCTCGTTCATGAACCTGCCGCGCAGCCTGGTCTCCACCCTGGGCGCGCTGCAGGACGCCGGCTACCGCACCGAGCGCAGCGACCCCACGCTGCTGACGGCGCTGCTGCAGCGCCTGCTGGCGCCCGGCTACCGGCCGCCGCAGGACCGCGAGGTGCTGGAGTCGCTGCTGCGCGACGGCCTCGCGGCCACGCTGCCGCTGGCCGACTACCGCGCCTGGCTGGCCAGCCTGCCGGCGGCGCAGCAGCAGGCGCTGGCGCAGCGCTGGGGCGATCCCGAGCGCTCCTCCATGGTGCTGGCGCGCGGCGGCGAGCGCTTCTTCGTCATCCCGCGCCTGCAGCTCGGCCGCGTCACCCTGCTGCCGCAGCCCGGCCGCGGCGAGCGTGGCGAGGACAAGGAGAAGTCGCTCTACCACTCGACCACCGCCATCCCCTCGCACCACTACCTGGCGAGCTACCTGTGGCTGCGCCGCCAGCACGATGCGCTGGTGCACTTCGGCACCCACGGCACGCAGGAATGGCTGCCGGGCAAGGAGCGCGGCCTGTCGGTGCACGACTGGCCCATGCTGGCGATCGGCGACCTGCCGGTGGCCTACCCCTACATCGTCGACAACATCGGCGAGGCGACCCAGGCCAAGCGCCGTGGCCGCGCCGTCATCGTCAGCCACCAGACCCCGCCCATGGTGCCGGCCGGGCTGCACGAGAGGCTGACGAACATCCACGATCTGCTGCACGGCTGGCTGGCGCAGACCGAGGGCGGGGTGCGCGAACAGACGAAGCGCCAGCTCCTGAGCGCGGTGCGCGCCGAGCACATCGAGCGCGACCTGGGCTGGGACGAGGCGCGCCTGGAGCGCGAGTTCGAAGCCTTCCTCGGCGAGCTGCACGACCACCTGCACGAACTCGCGCGCAGCGCCCAGCCGCTGGGGCTGCACAGCTTCGGCCAGGGCAGTGGCGACCCCGGCCGCCTGGCCACCGTGCTCATGATGCTGGGCAAGGATTTCTGGGAAGGCGTCGCCGGCCCCGGCGAGGAGGCCGACGAGATGCTGGTCGGCGACCACAGCCAGCTCATGGCCTCGCGCCCCTACCGCGTGCTGCGCGACTGGGTGATCGACGGCGTGCCGGTGCCGGGTGCGGCCGCCGCCCAGCCCGCGCTCGCCGAGCGCCTGGCGCTCGCGCGCCAGTGGTACCAGCAGCTCGGCGCCGAGGGCGAGCTGCGCGGCCTGCTGGCGGTGCTGGCCGGCGAACACCTGCCCACCAGCTACGGCGGCGACCCGATCAAGAACCCCGACGCCCTGCCCACCGGGCGCAACCTGTACGGATTCGACCCCTCGCGGGTGCCGACCCAGGCCGCCTGGGAGGCCGGCAAGCTGGCGCTGGACCAGCTGCTGGCCGCGCACCGCAAGGCCCATGGCCGGGCGCCCGCCAAGCTCACCTTCACCCTCTGGTCGGTCGAGACCATGCGCCACTTCGGCCTGCTGGAGGCGCAGGCGCTGTGGGCGCTCGGGGTGGAGCCGGTGTGGGACGCGGGCGGGCGCGTGAGCGGCGTGAAGCTGATCCCGCGCGCGCAGCTCGGCCGCCCGCGCGTGGACGTCGTGCTGTCGGCCACCGGGCTGTACCGCGACCACTTCCCGAACGCGATGCGCCAGCTCGCCACTGCCGTCAAGCTCGCGGCCGAAGCCGACGAACGCGACAACCCGGTGGCCGCCAACGCGCAGCGCATCGCCGCCGAGCTGCGCGCCAGCGGCGTGCCGCCCGCGCAGGCGCAGGCGGCGGGCGCGACGCGCATCTTCTCCTCCGCCAGCGGCGAGTACGGCAGCGGGCTGGACGGCGCGGCGCTGGCCACCGACACCTGGAAGACGCAGGCCGAGGCCGACCGCAAGCTCGCCGAGCTCTATCTGCGCAAGATGCAGTACGCCTACGGCCCGGACGAGTCCACCTGGGGTCAGGCCGGGGTGCCGGGCCTGCCGGGTGGATCGGGGGCTGCGGGTGCGGCGGCGGCGGTCAATCTCTACGCCGCCCACCTGCGCGGCACCGAGGCCGCGGTGCTGGCGCGCAGCAGCCAGCTCTACGGCATGCTGACCACCGACGACCCCTTCCAGTACCTGGGCGGCATCGGTCTGGCGGTGCGCCACCTCGACGGCAAGGCGCCCGCGCTGTACGTCAGCAACCTGCGCAGCGGCGGCGCCGGCAAGGTCGAGGGCGCGGCCGGCTTCCTCGCCAAGGAGCTCGCCACGCGCAACTTCCATCCCGGCTACCTGAAGGGGCTGATGGCCGAGGGCTATGCCGGCAGCCTGCAGATGCTGGACGGCATCACCAACTTCGCCGGCTGGCAGGGGGTGGCGCGCGAAATCGTGCGCTCCGACCAGTGGGACAGCTTCATGGACGTGTACGTGCGCGACAAGCACCAGCTCGGACTGGACAAGTGGTTCCAGGCCCACAACGCGCACGCCCTGGCACAGATGATGGAACGCATGATCGAAGCCGCGCGCCAGGGCCAGTGGGCGGCCGACCCGGCGCGCCTGGCCGAGCTCAAGCAGCGCTACCGTGAGCTCGCGCAGCGCCACCAGGTGAAGAGCGACAACCGGGTGTTCGAGTCCTTCGTCGGCCTGGGCTTCGGCCTGCAGACGGCGCCGCCGCAGGCGCCGCTGGACGCGCCGGCCGATGCGCAGGCAACGGCGAACGCGCCGGCCCCCGAACCGGTCCCTGCGCCGCCGCCGCCGCCGCCGCCGCCGCCGGTTGAGGGCGTGCTGCTCGAACGCCAGGCGCCGCCGCAGCCGCCGATGGCGCCTCCGCTGGCGCTGCCGGCGCTGATGCTGCTGCTCGCCGGTGGCGCCGGCGCCTGGCGCGCGCGCCGCGCCTGATCCCCAACCCTTTCCCTTCCAACGGCAGACCTCCATGTCCACCCTGATCGAATCCACCATGTACGGCGTCGCGCAGCTCTTTCTGCTGCCCACCCTGGCGCTGATCGGCTTGCTTTTCCTCTACGCCTTCTGGTGCCTGGGGCACTTCGCGATGCTGGCCTGGCGCCGGCGCAGCGGCGGCGGCCGGCCGCTGCTGGCGGCGCAGCGCGCGGCCGGCGGCGCCCTGAGCGACGACGAGCTCGACCTGCGCGCCCACACCCTGCTGGAGGCGCCGCGCATCGCCAGCCGGGTGACGCCGCTGCTGGGCCTGGTGGCGACCATGATTCCCATGGGGCCGGCGCTCGAAGGCCTGTCGGACGGCAACCTGGCGCAGGTCTCGCAGAACCTGACGGTGGCCTTCTCGGCGGTGATCCTGGCGCTCATCGCCGCCGCCATCACCTTCTGGGTCGCCAACGTGCGTCGGCGCTGGCTGGCCGAGGAGATCGTGCAGATCCAGCAGCAGCGCGGGAGCGTGTGAGATGAAGCCCCCACGCTCACTTCGTTCGCTGCCCCCCGAGGGGGCGGTCAGTCCCTTCGGAACGGCCGGGCGGGACTGGACGAAGCCCCCACGCTCACTTCGTTCGCTGCCCCCCGAGGGGGTGGCCGGTCCCTTCGGAACGGCCGGGAGGGACTGACATGACCGTCAAGCTACTGCACGAACCGGAGAACGACGACCCCATCCTCTCGGTCGTCAACCTGATCGACATCTTCCTCGTCATCATCGCCGCGCTGCTCATCACGGTGGCGCAGAACCCGATGATCAACATCTTCTCCAAGCGCGACGTGACCGTCATCACCGACCCCGGCAAGCCGGGCATGGAGATGATCGTCAAGCAGGGCGAGAAGATCGAGCGCTACAAGTCCAGCGGCGCGATCGGCAGCGGCGACGGCGAGAAGGCCGGCGTCGCCTACCGCATGAAGGACGGCTCCATCGTTTACGTGCCGGAGGAAGGGGCGGCGCAGTAGCCGCACCGGCGCCCGGGCCGGGCGCCGCAGCGCACCCGCGCCCGGGACGGGCGCCGCAGCGCACCCGCACCCGCGCCCGGGGCCGGGCGGCGCAGCGCACCCGCGCCCGGCCCCGGTGTGGGCTCAGGCCAGGCCTTCGTCGGCCCTGACCTTGGCCACCGCCGGGTCGGCGTTCATGCGTTTGATCAGGCCCTGCAGGCCGGCGAGGTCGGAGATGTCGATGCCGACCATGCCGGTCCAGCCCGCCACCACGTAGAGGTAGGCGTCGGCGATCGAGCGGCTGCCGGTCAGCCACTCGCGGCCCTGGAGCTGGCGGTCGGCGCGCTCGAAGAGGGCGCGCACCGTCTTGCGCGCCTGCGCCTTGGTCTGCTCGATGATGGCGGCGTCGCCGAGGAAGGCGGTGGCGCCGAACAGCGGCTTGAACGCGGGGTGCAGGTCGGCATTCACGAAGCCCAGCCAGCGGTTCACCTCGGCGCGGCCGCGCGCGCTGCCGTCGCCCGCCAGGCGGGCCTGCGGGTGCAGCTCGGCCAGGTAGTTGAGGATGGCGACGTTCTGCGTCAGCACCCAGCCGCCGTCCTCCAGCGCCGGCACCGCGCCGGCCGGGTTCAGGGCCAGGAACTCGGGCGTCTTCAGTTCGGCATGCGCCATGCGCTGTGCCTGGTAGGGCGCGCCGGTCCATTCGAGAACGATGTGCGCGGTCATCGAGCACGCGCCGGGCATGTAGTAGAGCTTCACGGGGTTTCCTTGGTCGGGTTGGTCAGGTTGTGGGGCCGCCTGCAGTGCGGCGCCCGGGCTGGGGCGCGCCAGTGTACGCAGCGTGTGCCGGCCCTGCAGGCGCCGTAGGCAAGGGCTGGCCTGCGTCTGCCGTCACGGCCCGCCCTCGGCGTCGACCAGCACCTGCAGCCGGCCTTGCGAGCAGGGTTCCACGCGCGCCTGCACCCCGTAGACGCGGGCGAGCGCGGCCGGGGTGACGACCTCTGCGGGGCTGCCGGCGGCGGCGACCCGGCCTTCGTGCAGCAGCACGGCGCCGCTGCAGTGGTGCAGCGCGGTGTTCAGGTCGTGCAGCACGACCAGGATGGCGAGGCCGTCCTCGCGCGCCAGCCGCGCCAGCAGCTGCATGGTGCGCCACTGGTGGCGCAGGTCCAGCGCCGACAGCGGCTCGTCGAGCAGCAGCACGCCGGGCCCGCGCACCAGCGCCTGCGCCAGCCCGACGAGCTGGCGCTGGCCGCCGGAGAGCTGGTCCAGCCAGGCGTCGGCGAGGCCGTCTATGCCCAGCCGCGCGAGCACCCTGGCGCAGCGCGCGAGGTCGCCGCTGCGCGCGCCGTCGAGTGCGCGCAGCGCCGCCAGCATGGCCTCGGTGACGTTCACGTGCACCGGCGCCGGCAGCGCCTGCGGCAGGTAGGCCACGCGCGCCACGCGCTGCGCCCGGCTCCAGTGCGCCAGGTCCTGGCCGTCCAGGCGCAGCACGCCGGTGGCCGGCAGCAGGCCCGCCACCGCCTTCAGCAGGCTGGACTTGCCGCTGCCGTTGGGGCCGAGCAGGGCCACCACCTCGCCCGCCGCCAACGGCGGCAGGCTGACGCCGTGCAGCACCTGGCGCCGCCCGTAGTGCGCGTTCAGCGAGCCGACCTCAAGCCGGCTCATCAGGCCACCTTCGCCCCCGAAGGGCTTCGGTATGAGCGCTTGGGAGCGCCCCCAATCCACCGAACTTTAGCCCTACCCCTTGTAAACCGCGGACGGATGAGGCTTGAGATGGTGAGGGGGTCGAGGTCGAGAGCGGCCGGCGATGAATCGCTGGGTGTTGGATGCGAGCAGTCCCATGACGTGTGCGACAG
>CAUJJP010000032.1 GCA_963205525.1 Pseudomonadota bacterium
CCTCTGTGGGGGCCTACCCGCAGGGCCGGGGCGGCCAAGGACGCTGGCGGGTGTTGCGCCGCTTGCCCGGGCGGCGAGCCCGGGCCGCGCGTCGCGCCTACGCCAGCGCCCTTGGCCACCCCGGCGCGGGCATGAGTCATACCTTCACAGGCTCTCAGGCCTGGTGCTTGGCCTTCCAATTGGCCTGGCCGGAGGTGATTTCCTGGCGCGCGGCCTCCGGTCCGTCCCAGCCGACGACCTCCACCCACTTGCCGGCCTCCAGGTCCTTGTAGTGCTCGAAGAAGTGCTGGATGGTCTTCAGGCGCAGCGGGTTGAGGTCCTGCGGCTGCTGCCACTGCGAGTAGATCGACAGCACCTTGTCGATCGGCACCGCCAGCAGCTTGTTGTCGCCGCCGGCCTCGTCGTTCATCTTCAGGATGCCCAGCGGGCGGCAGGTCACCACCACGCCCGGCAGCAAGGGCACCGGGGTGATCACCAGCACGTCCACCGGGTCGCCGTCGTCGGCCAGGGTCTGCGGGATGTAGCCGTAGTTGCACGGATAGTGCATCGACGTGGCCATGAAGCGGTCCACGAACAGCGCACCGCTGTCCTCGTCGACCTCGTACTTGATGGGGTCGGCGTTCATCGGGATCTCGATGATCACGTTGAACGCTTCTGGTGCTTCGGCGCCCGGGGTGACGTTGTGCAGGCTCATGGGATGTGGCTCGATATCGGCGGGGGGAATCGGGGATTTTACTGAGCGCGCTGTCGCGGTCCTGACGTGCCGGCACGGGACAATTCGCTGTTTTCGCGTCAGACCACGTCGCCTTGCCCGCGTCGTGCCGAACCCTGGTACGCAGCCGGCTTGCGCGCATTCATCCATGCAGAGGAAGGAGAGGTTTTCATGACGATCGAGATGGCGCTCTACGTGGCGCTGGGTTGCGGCCTTGCCGCGGTGCTCTACGGCTTCATCCAGCGCGGCTGGATCCTGCGCCAGGACGCCGGCAACGCGCGCATGCAGGAGATCGCCGGCGCCGTGCAGCAGGGCGCGGCGGCCTATCTGGCGCGCCAGTACAAGACGATCGGCATCGTCGGCGTCGTGCTCGCGGTGCTGATCGCGGTCTTCCTGGGCGCCTCCACCGCCGCCGGCTTCGTCGTCGGCGCGGTGCTCTCCGGCGCCTGCGGCTTCATCGGCATGAACGTCTCGGTGCGCGCCAACGTGCGCACCGCGCAGGCCGCCACCAAGGGCATAGGCCCGGCGCTGGACATCGCGTTCAAGGGCGGCGCCATCACCGGCATGCTGGTGGTGGGCCTGGGCCTGCTGGGCGTGGGCGGCTTCTTCATCGCCATCGGCGGCCTGGCCACGCCCGATTCGGCCACCCTCAAGCCGCTGCTGGGCCTGGCCTTCGGCTCCAGCCTGATCTCGATCTTCGCGCGTCTGGGCGGCGGCATCTTTACCAAGGGCGCGGACGTCGGCGCCGACCTGGTCGGCAAGGTCGAGGCCGGCATCCCGGAGGACGACCCGCGCAACCCGGCGGTGATCGCCGACAACGTGGGCGACAACGTCGGCGACTGCGCCGGCATGGCGGCCGACCTGTTCGAGACCTACGCCGTGACCCTGATCGCCACCATGGCGCTGGGCGCGCTGATGGTCAAGGCCGGCGGCGCGGCGGTGGTCTACCCGTTGCTGCTGGGCGGCGTGTCCATCATCGCCTCCATCGTTGGCTGCGCCTTCGTGAAGGCCAGCCCCGGCATGAAGAACGTGATGCCGGCGCTCTACAAGGGCCTGGCGATTGCCGGCGTGCTGTCGCTGATCGCCTTCTACCCGGTGACGACGATGATGTTCCCGGCACCGGTGGAGATCGCCGGCCGCGGCGCGGTGGATGCACTCGCGCTGTGGCTGTCGGCGGTGGTGGGCCTGGTGCTGACCGCGGCGCTGGTCTGGATCACCGAGTACTACACCGGCACCCAGTACAAGCCGGTGCAGCACGTGGCGCAGGCCTCCACCACCGGCCACGCGACCAACATCATCGCCGGCATCGGCATCAGCATGAAGTCCACCGCCTGGCCGGTGCTCTTCGTCTGCGTCGCCATCCTGGTCGCCTACGCACTGGCCGGCTTGTTCGGCATCGCGGTCGCCGCCACCTCCATGCTCAGCATGGCCGGCATCGTGGTCGCCCTGGACGCCTACGGCCCGATCACCGACAACGCCGGCGGCATCGCCGAGATGGCCGAGCTGCCGAGCGCGGTGCGCGACATCACCGACCCGCTGGACGCGGTGGGCAACACCACCAAGGCGGTGACCAAGGGCTATGCCATCGGCTCCGCCGGCCTCGCCGCGCTGGTGCTGTTTGCCGACTACACGCACTCGCTGGAAGCGCGCGGCATCAACGCCAGCTTCGACCTCAGCAACCCCAAGGTCATCATCGGCCTGTTCATCGGCGGCCTGATCCCCTATCTGTTCGGCGCCATGGCGATGGAAGCGGTGGGCCGTGCCGCCGGCTCGGTGGTGGAGGAGGTGCGGCGACAGTTCCGCGAGATCAAGGGCATCATGGAAGGCAAGGCCAAGCCCGAGTACGGCCGCGCGGTGGACATGCTCACCGGCGCCGCCATCAAGGAGATGATGATTCCCTCGCTGCTGCCGGTGGTGGTGCCCATCCTGGTGGGTCTGCTGCTCGGCGCCGAGGCGCTGGGCGGCCTGCTGATGGGCACCATCGTCACCGGCCTCTTCGTCGCCATCAGCATGTGCACCGGCGGCGGTGCCTGGGACAACGCCAAGAAGTACATCGAGGACGGCCACCACGGTGGCAAGGGCAGCGATGCGCACAAGGCCGCCGTCACCGGCGACACCGTCGGCGACCCCTACAAGGACACCGCCGGCCCGGCCGTGAACCCGCTGATCAAGATCATCAACATCGTGGCGCTGCTCATCGTGCCGCTGCTGCCGGCGATCGGCGGCTGACGCGCAGCAGTACGCGCATCAGTACGCGCATCAGCGAGCGGCATCCGCCCGCACCGGCAACGGCCCGCCTCGGCGGGCCGTTTTTCTTGGCGGCGACAATCGCCGCATGTCCCAATACTTCGAGGTCCACCCGCTGAACCCGCAGCCGCGCCTGCTCAGGCAGGCGGCGCAGATCCTGCAGGCCGGCGGCGTGGCCGCGATCCCCACCGATTCCAGCTACGCCCTGGTCTGCCGGCTGGACGACAAGGCTGCGGCGGAGCAGCTGCGCCGGCTGCGCGAGGTGGACGACAAGCACCACCTGACGCTGATCTGCCGCGACCTCTCAGAGCTCGCCAGCTATGCGCGCGTGGACAACCGCCAGTACCGGCTCCTGAAGGCGGCCACCCCCGGCCCCTTCACCTTCATTCTGGAAGCGACGAAGGAGGTGCCGCGGCGCCTGTCACACCCATCGCGGCGCACCATAGGCCTGCGGGTGCCCGACCACTCGGTGACGCAGGCCTTGCTCGAGTGCTTCGGCGCCCCGCTGCTGGCGACCACGCTGATCCCGCCCGGCGAGCACGAAGCCCTGAACGACCCGCACGAGATCCGCGAGCGCTACGAGAAGCACCTGCAGGCGGTGGTCGATGCCGGTGCCTGCCCGCTGCAGCCCACCACCGTGATCGACCTCAGCGGCGCCGAAGCGCTGCTGCTGCGCGCCGGCCGCGGCGACCCGGCACGGCTGGGACTCTGAGCGCTCCCCCAGGGCCGGGCAGCTTCCGGCCCTGGGGGCGCTCAGAACTCGCGCGAATAGACGATGTAGCCGCGGTGCTCGGCGAGCTTGTCGTACAGAAGCCGGCCGGCGGCATTCGATGAATGGGTTTGCCAGTACACGCGTGAACAGCCTGCGTCGCGCGCGGCGGCGTAGACGGCGTCGATCAGGCGGCGGCCTATGCCCTGGCCGCGCTGCGCCTGGGCGGTGTAGAGATCCGAGAGGTAGCAGACCCCGTGCACGCGCGTGGTGCTGTGGTGGAACAGGTAGTGCGCCAGCCCCAGGATCTGCTCACCCCGCTCGGCCACGAGCGCATGAACCGGCTCGCTGGCGGTGAAGAAGCGCTCCCAGGTCAGGGCCGTGATCTCTTCGGGCAATGCGGTCGGGCCGCTGCGCTCGTAGAAGGCGTTGTAGCCGTCCCACAGCGGACGCCATGCTGCGTAGTCGGCGCGCTCCACCGGACGAACCTTCAGCAGATCAGGCACGACTCGCACTCCCTGTCCATGGATGGCGCTGACACGTCGCAGGCGCGTCGCAGACGCCGTGGCCGACCGCCGCACCGCAAGGGGGCGGCGCTGGGCGAGGCGGCACGCGGCTCAACCGAGCTCCAGCCTGGCCTTCAGGCGCAGCGGGCTGAAGCCGAGCTCGGGCTGCCCACGCACCAGGATGACCGGGGTGCCCGGCGCCTGCAGCTGGTCGAAGCGGGCCCGGCAGGCGCTGTCGCGCTCGATCGAGCATTCGCTGTAGGCCACGCCGTAACGCTTGAACCACTGGCGTGCGGAAGCGCACACGCCGCAGGTGTCGGAGCTCAGCATGTACAGGTCGCCAGGCCGGGCCAGCGCCGCCACCCGGGCGCCCAGCCTGAGCTCCTCGCGGCCGGCCCACCACTGGCTGCCGGCGCTGATCGCCAGCACCAGCAGCACCAGGCCGAGCAGCGAGTGGCGCGAGACCTGCATGACGGGCTCCGATTCGTGCTTATGGTTTGGCGTGGCTGGGCGTGGCTGGGCGTGGCCGGGGGCTGCGGCGAGTCGCTCAGACAGCGGCGCTGACCACGACCTCGATCTTCCACTGAGGCTTTGCCAGCGCGGCCTGCACGGTGGCCCGCGGCGGCGCGTTGCCGGGCGCGACCCAGGCTTCCCAGACCTCGTTCATGGCGTCGAAATCGGCCAGGTCGGCGAGAAAGATCTGCGCCCGCAGGATGCGGGTCTTGTCGCTGCCGGCACGCACCAGCAGCGCGTCCACCGCCGCCAGCACCTGTCGGGTCTGGCCCCGGATGTCGGCACTGGCGTCCTCGGCCACCTGGCCGGCAAGGTAGGCCACGCCGTTGTGCACGGCCATTTCGGACATGCGTTGCCCGACGTCGAAGCGCTGAACCATCAGTGATTTCCTTTTCGATGCGACGGCGCCGCGGCCCGGGCCGGGCTCGCGGCCTTCTGGCCGATGCGGGACTCGGTGCCCGCCAACAGTTTGCGGATGTTGCCACCGTGGCGCCAGACCAGCAGCAGGCTCATCGGCACGATGCAGGCCAGCGCCGGCTGCACGCCCCAGATCAGCAGCTGATAAAAGGGCGCGAACAAGGCGGCCACGATGGCCGCCAGCGAGGAGTAGCGGAAGAAGGCGGCGATGAGGAGCCAGCTCGCCAGCGTGGCCAGGCCGAGCCCCGGCACCAGCGCCAGCAGCACGCCGGCCGCGGTGGCCACGCCCTTGCCGCCCCGGAAGCGAAAGAACACCGGCCACAGATGGCCCAGGAAGGCAGCCAGGCCGACGAAGGCCGTCGTCCACTCCCCCAGGCCCGCGCGCGCGCCGAAAGCCAGCACCAGCCACACCGGCACAAAGCCCTTGAGGGCGTCGAAGGCCAGCGTGAGCAGCGCCGCACCGCGGTTGCCCGAGCGCAGGACATTGGTGGCGCCGGGATTCCCGGAGCCGTAGCTGCGCGGGTCCGCCAGCCCCATCAGGCGGCTGACGATGACGGCGAAGGACAGCGATCCGACCAGGTAGGCCGCCAGCACGGCGGCGGCGGGGGCGAGGGCATTCATCGGGCAGCGATTCTAGGAGGGCGCCGCCGCCCACCGTCGCCGACGCGGATCGGCCCTCGCCCGACCCGCTCATGCGCGCCACCCCGGCACGCCTGTCGCGCACCGCCTCGGCACCGTGGCGCCGTGCGGCTCGGGGCGGCTCAGGGCGGCTCAGGTCGGCTCAGGGCAGCATGGACTTGACCTTGGCCAGCAGGAGGGTGGTTTGGTCCGCCACCGAGTCGTCGAGCATCGGGTACATCATCTGCTCTTCCTTCTGGTTGTGCGGCACCAGGATGTCGAGCAAGGCCTTGGAGGCGCTGCGGTAGCCGCTGCCGTCGCGCGCCGCGATGGCCGCCTTCATGCTGCCGAACAGCGGCTGCATCAGGACGTGCTCCTCGCGCATCTGCACGCTGGGGCCGGCTTCCACCATGCCGGTGCGCTGCTCGAAGGCGGGGAACAGCACGTCCTCCTCCATCTCGATGTGGATGTGGATGCGCTGCAGGAAGGCGCTGCCCTCGCGCTCCAGCGCGGCCCAGTCGCCGGCCTCGGCGGCCGCGACCGCGCGCTCGGCAATGGCGTCGATGTCGACGTGATCCTGCTGCATCCAGCTGCTGATGGTTTCCATGTTCGGTTCCTCTTGGGCGGTGGCGCGCGCCGCTTCAGGCCGCAGCCTGCTCGGCCGCCGGCTTGCTCTTGCTGATCGCGGTCGAGCCGCTGCCGGCGTCGACGGGCTCGAAGGGCTTGCTCGTGTCGCCCATTGCCGACCAGCGGCGCACCGTGGTCGCGCCGCCCTCGCTTTGCCCCTGCTGGGCGGCGGTGGGCGGGATGGGCCGGCCTTCGGCGAGCAGCTTCTGCACCCGGCGCAGACCCAGGTAGGCTGCGCCATAGGCGCCGTTGAGCTGGCCCAGGCCGTTGGGCGCGACGTGGAAGCGCTCGCCCAGCGCCTGCTCAAGCGCGCGCACCATGGCCTCGTTGCGCGTCATGCCGCCGGTGAGCATGAAGCCCGGCTCCAGCCCGACGCGGCGCATCAGCTGCACCGCGCGGCCGCCGAGCGAGATCATGGCGCCCATCATGATGTCCTCGGCCGGGATGCCGTTGGACAGGTGGCTGATGACTTCCGATTCGGCAAACACCGCGCACACGCTGCTGATCGACTTGGGGTCGGTCGAGCGCATCGCGTAGGGGCCGATGTCCTGCGTCGTCAGCCCCAGATAGCGCGCGGTCTTCTCCAGGAAGGCGCCGGTGCCGGCGGCGCACTTGTCGTTCAGGCGGAAGGCCTTGACCCGGCCCTCGCCGTCAACCTTGATCGCCTTGATGTCCTGGCCGCCGATGTCCAGGATGGTGCGGGTGTCGGGGAACAGGTGCACCGCGGCCTGCGCGTGGGCGGTCAGCTCGGTGATCTGGGCGTGGCGAAACGGCACCGTGTAGCGCCCGTAGCCGGTGGCGCCGACGTAGATCACGTCCTCGCGCTTGCGCCCGGCGTTGGCCAGCAGGTCCTCGAACACCGCCTCCGAGGCCTGCGCCAGCTTGAAGCCGGTGCGCCGCACCGCGGTGCCGGCGACCTTGCAGTCGCCGTCAAGCATGATCGCCTTGGTGTAGGTCGATCCGATATCGAGTCCAACAACGTATGTCATGCCGTGCTCCTCAGGCGGTGGCTTCGGCCTCGGGGGCCATGGCGTGGTCGCGCGCGAACAGCGCTGCGCCCAGGGCGCCGCAGAAGTGGGCGTCCGGGCTGACGTTGATCTTCATCCCGACCGCTTTCTCGATCAGGTGGACGATGGCGACGTTGCGGCTCACGCCGCCGGTGAAGGTGACCTCCGAGTGCACGCCCACGCGCCGCGCCAGCGAGACGCAGCGGCTGGTGATGGCCTGGTGCACGCCCATCAGCACGTCCTCCGGCAGGATGCCCTTGGACAGGTGGCTGATGATCTCGGACTCGGCGAACACGGTGCAGGTGGTGGTGATGCGCACCGGGTTGCGCGACTTCATGGCCAGCGGGCCGAGCTCGGAGAGCTGCATCTCCAGCGCATAGGAGGCCGCACCCAGGAAGCGGCCGGTGCCGGCGGCGCACTTGTCGTTCATCGTGAAGTCGGCGACCTGGCCGTCGGGCTTGACCGCGATCGCCTTCGTGTCCTGGCCGCCGATGTCGATCACGGTGCGCGTGCCGGGGAACAGCGTGACCGCGCCGCGGGCGTGGCAGCTGATCTCGGTGGTCTGCTCGTGGCCGAAGGTGACGTTGTAGCGCCCGTAGCCGGTGCTGCCGATGCGCGTGACCTGGTCCTCGCTGAGCCCGGCGTTGGCCAGGGCGGCGCGGAACGCGTCCTGCGCGATCGTCATCATGCTGGTCTCCATGTCCAGCAGCGCGCGGCCGACGAGCTTGCCCTCCTCGTCGATGATGACGGACTTGGTCTGCGTGGAGCCGACGTCCACCCCTGCGAAGTACTTCATGCCTTGCTCCTTTGTGCGCCGCTGGCCTGGGCCTGATGGATGTGGGAGCTCGCGGTCGGCGCGTCGCCGCCGCGCTGCTGCAGCGATTCGAAGAACGCGTCGACCCGGTTCTTGATCTGGGCGTCCGACCAGTAGCGCGGGTCGATGAGGTCGGACTCAACGTACAGGCTGGGGATGTTCAGGCGCTGGGTCAGGTAGTTGCGCGTGTCGGCCATGCCCGAGGAGACGAAGCGGCAGCTCTTGATACCGTGGAACACGACGCCGTCGACGTCGTAGTCGCGGATCTGCTGCTCCAGCCGCTCGTGCGAGAAGAACTGGTTGGACAGGCCGCGCTGCGCCGCCATGGCCGAGATCTCGGCCAGGCTCTCCAGCGGACGCGAGGTGTCGTACACCATTTCGCCGGCGTCCATGCCGCCGGCGGCGAAGGTGAGGTAGTCCGAGTAGGCGAACACGCCGCCCCAGGTCTCGAACAGCTCGACCAGCCGGCGCATGGAGACGTAGCAGGGCGTGCCCGAGAACAGGAGGCGGAACTTCTCCTGCGCCACCCTGCCCTCGCCGCGCGCGACCTTGGCGCGCAGGTGCTCCTCCAGCTGGCGCATGTACTCCACGCCCTCCTCGGTGCCGCGGTAGACGTTCATGATGCCGATGTAGGTCAGGCCGTCGAGCATCGCGTTGTAGGGCGCCGGCGAAGCCCGGTTCAAGGCCATCACGTTGTTCCAGTGATAGACCATCTTGTTCACGCGCTCCTGCACCACGGCCAGGCGGTCGGGGTCGAAGCGCTTGCCGGTGATCGTCTCGCAGCGCGAGATGAGGTCGCGGAACTGCGCCTCCACCCACTGCGAATCGGCCATGTGCTGGGCGTCGCCCGGGCGCACCTGCCAGTTGGCGGCGCGCTGGCCCGGCAGGTCCAGGGTGAAGGTCGGGGTCTTGAGCATGCGCTCCCAGATCTCGCCCCACTTGATGAACGTGCTGCACATGTTCGAGGTGATGGCGATGTCCGCGTGCGGGATGGTGCCCGACGGGTGCTTCTGGTTGCGCAGGATGAGGCCGACGTCGGCCTTCACGTAGGAGCACACGTCGGGCGAGTAGCCGTAGTCCTCGGACTCGCGCAGGTACTCCTCGGACACCTTCTTCACGCCGGTCTGCAGCGAGTTGATCTCCGGGAACACGAGCTGGAAGTCGAAGCAGCGCAGGATCTCGATCGCGTTGCCCATCACGAAGACGTTGGCGACCTTCTGGTCGCGCGCCCTGGCCTGCTCGAGGTCGGCGTACCAGGCCTTCATCAGGCGCTGGCCTTCTTGCAGCGGCTTGAACTCGTCGGCCGGCGTGGACGCCGGGCTGCGGTCGGTGGTGGCTGTGGTCATGGTCGGGCTCCGGTCAGGCGGTGGCAAAGAGCAGCGATTCGGCGAAGGTCTCGAGCTGCATCGCCATCTGTTCGAACGAGGTCATCTTCTCCTCGAACTCGAGCACGAGGTAGGTCACACCCACCTCGTCGAGGTGCTTGGACCAGGCGACCTGCTCGTCCAGGCCCGGCTCGCAGAACTTGGCCGCGGTGACGATCGCCGCCTCGGCCTTGCTGCCGGTGATCATGTCCATCAGGTAGCCTTCCTTGGTCTTGCGCTCGTCGTGCTGCACCGGGCTGGCAGCCGAGCGGTCGACGAAGCTCTCGGCCAGCGCCCACACCGGGTCGCCGCTGCCCGGCACGTCCTCGGTGATCCAGCGCATGCCGATCAGCAGGTCGTCGTCGACGACGTAGCAGTTGTCGTCCATGGCCTCCAGCATCTCCAGCGGCGGCTGCTCGCAGAAGCCGCCGACGAACACCACGCGCGGCTTGTCCTGCGCCTGGTTCTTGCGCGCGCGCACGCCGGCCAGTGCCGTCGCCAGCAGCTCGTTGTGCGCCTCCACCGGAATCCGGGCCCGCGCACGCAGCAGCAGGTAGGACTCGGTGCAGCTGAGCTTCCAGGGCTCGTCGCGGCGGATCGCGTACATCTCGCGCAGCAGCGCGCGGTTGCGGTTGTAGGCCGCGATGCTGGCGCGCAGGCGCTCGTCGCTGGCCTGCTGGCCGGACTTGCGCTCGAGCTCGCCGCGCAGGCGCTGGTACTCCGACGCCACGTAGCGGATCGCGCCCGGCGAGTTGGGGTTCTGCGGCAGGTACAGGATCTGGCCGAGCTGCTCCGGGAAGTTGCGCGACCAGATCCCCGCCAGGTGCTTGGCGGCATCGCAGATCGGGTGCGTGACCAGGCCCTTGAGCGTCTGCAGCGAGCCGTTGAGCCCCATCTCGGAGGTGGAGCGGCAGATCGAGCAGATGAAGGAGCCCATGTGGGCGTCGGCGTGCTTGAGCTCGAGCTTGTTGCCGCCGCCGATCACCGCCACCGGCAGCAGGCCGGCGGCGTGCGCCAGCTCCTCCGGGAAGTAGACCGGGAAGTGGCCCAGCGTGCCGCTGAAGCCGGCCGGCAGCGCGGCGTCGGCGGGGACCGCAGACTGCCTGAGGTTGTTGCAGTACTCGAGGATTTCCTCGAGTTCGGCCTCGCGGCCCGGGGCTTCGGTGTCCATGCCATCTCCTGTGACCAGTTGATTTTGGTATTCTAGTACCAGAATACGTTTGTGGGCCGTCGATCGGACTTGACCGGCGCCGATCTGATCTGGATCAAACTCCGGGCCCCTCGCGCGGCGGCGGGCCGGTCTCGCGCCCCCGAATCTCCGGGGCGGCACCGTCGTCGACCGACCCCGGCCGCCACATTGACAGCAGGGTCTACGCAGATCGCTGCAGATCAGCGCCAAACGGACCCGCCGCCCCGTTTCGGTGCGGCGGCACCCACTCGCCACCCCCAGACGAGGCAGGCGGCCATCGACGCTCAAGGTGACTCTGCCAGCGCCGATGTCACTTCGGGCGCCAAACACGGCACGTCCGCTTCACCCTGCTTTACTGGAGAGTCGCATGAACACCACCCGCCGCCTGCTCACCGGGCTCACCCTCGCCACCTTGCTCGCCGGCGGCCACGCCTGGGCTCAGGATCGTGGCTCCAAGGACGAGGCCAAGGCGCTCGCCGAAGCCGCCGCCGAACACGTCAAGAAGGTCGGTGCCGACGCCGCCTTCAAGGACTTCACCAGCGACAAGGCCAACTGGACGAAGAAGGACTTGTATGTGCTGGCCACCAGCTTCAGCGGCAACACCCTGGCGCACGGCGGCAACGCCAAGCTGGTCGGCAAGGGCATGCTGGAGGTGAAGGACGCCAATGGCGTGGCCTTCGTCGCCAAGATGATCGAGACCGCCAAGTCGCCCGCCGGCAAGGGCTGGGTCGACTACGACTGGCCGCACCCGCAGACCAAGAAGATCGAGGGCAAGTCGACCTACGTCATCAAGCTGCCCAGCGGCGACGCCTTCGTCGGCGTCGGCATCTACCGCTGAGCCCCAGCGCGCCGCCGCCTGCACGGCGGCGCGGCCTGCGCACGTCCCCTCACCCACAGCCTGCGGCATACACACCATGCGTCAACTCCTGCGCAACGCGCCGATCGCGGTCAAGGTCTCGCTGGCCCCCGCCTTCGCCATCGTCTGCCTGTCCATCGTCGCCCTCGTGGCCTGGATGTCCAACCGCTCGCTGAGCAGCGACCTGGGCGAAGTCGGCGGCCGCGGCGTGGCGCGCATCGTGAACGCCGAGGCCTTGTCGGCCGGGCTGACCGAGCTGCACCAGGGCCTGTACCAGAGCCTGGCCTGGGAGGCCGTGGGGCAGCGCGCGGAGATGATCCAGGCGCACGACCAGGCGCTCAACGCCGAGCTGGACCGCTTTGCCAAGGCCGCCGAGACCGCCAGCCAGCGCCCCGAGCTCGAGCCCGGGCAGCGCCAGGCGCTGGCCGAGTTTGCCGCCGGCTACGCCAACTACCGCAAGGTGGCGCTGGACACGCTGGACATCAAGTCCGCCGGGGTCGCCACCGCCGCCAGCTACGTGGTGTCGCTGGACGGCCAGTACAAGAAGAGCCAGCAGCAGATCAAGGCCTTCGTCGAGCGCGAGCTGCAGGCGAGCGCGGGCGCGGTGCGCGACGCCGAGGCGCGCGCGGCGCGCGACGCCACGCTGATCGCCTCCACCACCGCGATCGCGCTCGCCTGCGCGGCGCTCATGGCCTGGCTGTTCACGCGCGCCATCGCCAGCCCGCTCGGTGAGGCGGCGCAGCGCGCCGACGCCCTGGCGCAGGGCGACCTCAGCAGCGAGGCGCTCAGCGCCTCCCGCGACGCGACCGGGCGCGTGCTCACGGCGCTGCACCAGGTCTCGCTGAACCTGGGCCAGATCGTGACCGGCATCCGCCACACGGCGCAGGAGATCAGCAACGCCTCGGGCGAGATCGCCACCGGCAACGCCGACCTCTCGGCGCGCACCGAGGGCACGGCCGCCGCCTTGCAGCAGGCCGCGGCATCGCTCGAGGAGCTTTCCACCACCTTGCGCGCGAGTGCGGACAACGCGCGCAGCGCGCACGCGATGGCGCAGGAAGCGTCCACCGTGGCGCGCGAAGGCGGCAACGCGGTGGCCGAGGTGGTGCACACCATGGACGCGATCAACGCGCAGGCGAAGAAGATCGGCGACATCATCGGCACCATCGACGCGATCGCCTTCCAGACCAACATCCTGGCCCTGAACGCCGCGGTCGAGGCGGCGCGTGCGGGCGAGCAGGGGCGCGGCTTCAACGTCGTCGCCAGCGAGGTGCGCACGCTGGCGCAGCGCAGCAGCGAGGCGGCGCGCGAGATCCGATCGCTGATCGGCTCCTCGGTGACGCAGATCGAGGGCGGCGTGGACAAGGTGCGCAACGCCGGCCAGACCATGGACCGCATCGTCGACGCCATCGGCCGCGTGGCGCACACGGTGGAGGACATCTCGCGCGCCAGCGCCGAACAGGCCAGCGGCATCGCCCAGGTCAACCAGACCGTGGCCGAAATGGACCGCTCGACACAGCAGAACGCGGCCATGGTCGAGCAGGCCAGCGCCGCCACCGAGTCGCTGCGCAGCCAGGCGCAGCAGCTGGTGCAGATGCTCGGGCGCTTCCGCACCGCGGCCTGACCCAGGGGACTGACCCAAGGGCCTGGCCCAACGGCCAGGTGCAGCGGCCCGGACCGCGCGCGGCGCGGACGCCGTGGCGCATGGCGGCGGCTGCGGCAAAACTCAGGCGCTGCGGCAGACCCAGGGCAGCCAGTCCTGCCAGGCATGCGCCGCCGGCAGCCAGGGCCCGAGCGCGGTCACGAGCGCGCTCGCCAGCAGCACCCAGCCGGCCGCCCGGCGCGCCACCGGCTGGGCGCCGAAGCGGGCGATGCGCTGTCCGCCCAGGCCGGCGAGCAGCATCGTCGGCAGCGTGCCCAGGCCGAAGGCGGCCATGGTGGCCGCGCCGGCCAGGGCGTCGCCCTGCAGCACCGCAATCAGCAGCACGGTGTAGACGAAACCGCAGGGCATCCAGCCCCAGACCATGCCGAAGGCGAGCGCCCGCGGCAGGCTCGCCACCGGCAGCAGGCGCCGGCCCAGCGGCGCCAGGTGGCGCCAAAGACGCTGCCCCAGCCCGTTGCCGCGCTCGCGCACATGGCCGAGGACGACCAGCGCCGCCAGCAGCAAGGCCAGCGCCGAGACCCCGCGCAGGGCGCGGCGCACGGCATCGAGGTCCAACCAGCCGACCAGGGCGGCGAGCGCCCCGCCCAGCAGCAGCCCGGCCAAGGCATAGGAGGCGACGCGGCCGAGCTGGTAGCCCAGCACGAGCAGCGGGCGCACGCGACCGTCCGCCGCGCGCGCGCTGGCCAGGCCCAGCGCGGCCGAGATGCCGCCGCACATGAGCAGGCAGTGGCCGCTCGCCGCCAGGCCCAGCAGCAGGGCGGCCAGCAGGGTCAGCGGCGCGCTCACGGATCGCCTTGCGCGGCGCGGCCGGGCAGCCCGGGATCGGCCGGCGGCGGGTCCAGCAGCGGCAGGATGGCCGGCGTCTGCAGGTCCTCGAACTGGTCGTGCTCCACGGCCCAGAAGAAGGCCAGGCCGGCACCCAGCAGCACCAGCAGGGTGACCGGGATGAGGACGACGAGGATGCTCATGGCGCGGCAGCCAGCACCGACGCGGCCACCGGGTCGGGCAGGGAACGGCGTTCGCGGCCGATGCGCAGGGCGTTCAGGATGACCACCAGCGAGCTCGCCGACATGCCGATCGCCGCCAGCCAGGGCGGCACCAAGCCGAGCGCGCCCAGCGGCAGCACCGACAGGTTGTAGACCAGGGCCCAGCGCTGGTTCTGGCGCAGCACGGCCAGGGTCTGGCGCGCCAGCGCACGCGCCGGCGCGAGCGCACCCAGCCGGCCGGCGTCGAGCACGATGTCGGCGCTGGCCTGCGCCAGCTCCGCGCCCGAGGCGAGCGCGACCGCGACATCGGCGCCGGCCAGCAGCGGGGCGTCGTTGACGCCGTCGCCGACCACCAGCACGCTCGCCCCATTGGCGCGCAGCGCCTGCAGGCGCGCCAGCTTGTCCGCGGGCGACAGCCGTGCCTGCCAGGTGGCGACATCGAGCTGGCGCGCCAGCGCGGCCACGCGCGCGGGTGCGTCGCCGCTCGCGATCTCGACCTGCACGCCAGCGGCGCGCAAGGCCTGGATCGCCTGCGCAGCGCCGGGGCGCAGGCGCTCGCGCAGCGCAAATCGCGCCTGTGCGCCGTGCTCGCCTGCAAGCACCAGCGCCGCGTCGTCGTCGGCCGCATCGGCGCCGCCGGTGGCGTAGGCCGCATGACCCAGGCGCCAGCGCTGTCCGTCCAGCGTCGCCTGCAGGCCGGCGCCCGCCTGCGCGCGCAGCGCGCTGGCGTGGCGCAGCGGCAGGCCGTGGGCGGCACGCACGAGGGCCTGCGACAGCGGGTGGCGGCTGCCGCGCGCCAGCGCGGCGGCGATCGCCAGCGCCTCGTCGGCGTCCAGGCCTTGCACCGCATCGAGCTGCAGCTCGACCTCGGTCAGGGTGCCGGTCTTGTCGAACACCGCATGCGTGATCCCGGCCAGCGCCTGCACCGCATCGGCACGCGCGACGAAGACGCCGCGCGCGGCGAGCACCGACAGCGCGCGCGTGAGCGCCGCCGGCACCGCGAGCGCGAAGGCGCAGGGGCAGGACACCACCAGCACCGCCAGCGTCGCGCCGAGCACGCGATCGAGGTCGAACCAGCTCCAGCCCAGCGCCGTCAGCGTGGCCAGCGCCAGCACGCGGGCGACGAAGCCAGCCGCAGCACGCTCGCCGGCTTGCGCGAGCCGAGGGCGCTGGCTGTGTGCGCGCGCGACCAGTGCCTTGATGCCGGCCAGCGCGGTGTCGGCGCCCACCCGCGTCACGCGCGCGCGCACCGGACCGTCGAGCAGCAGACTGCCGCCGACCAGCGCCTCGCCGGCACGCCTGGGCAGCGGCAGCGACTCGCCGCTGAGCAGCGATTCGTCGACCCGGCAGGCGGCGTCCTGCAGCACGGCGTCGGCCGGCACGCGCTCGCCCTGGGCCACCTGCACCAGGTCGCCCACGGCAAGATCCATGGCCGCGATGCGCTCGATGCCGCCGTCGTCGCGCACGCGGTCGGCAAACACCGGGCTCAGGCGCGCCATCGCCTCGGCCAGGTCGCCGGCCTGGTGGCGCGCACGCATTTCGAGGAAGCGGCCGACGAGGAGGAAGAAGACGAACATGCTGACCGAATCGAAATAGACCTCGCCCGTGCCGCGCAGCGCCTCGGCCACGCTGGCGCCGTAGATCAGGCCCAGCGCCAGCGCCACCGGCACGTCCATGCCCAGGCGGCGCGCGCGCAGCGAGCGCCAGGCGCCGGCGAAGAAGGGTTGCGCGGCGTAGAAGACCACCGGGGTGGCAACGAGCAGCCCCAGCCAGCGCATCGCCTCGCGGGTGGCGGCGTCCATCGTTCCCGTGCGGTCGAGGTAGAGCGCGCTGGCGTACATCATGGCCTGCATGGCGCCGAAGCCGGCCACCAGCAGGCGCTTGAGGGCGTCGCGCGCCTCGCGGCGGCGCGTGGAGTCCAGCGCCGCGGCGTCCAGCGGCAAGGCGGTGTAGCCGGTGCGCGCCAACACCCCGAGCAGGGTGGCCAGGTCGCAGCGCGCCGGGTCCCAGACCACGCGCGCGCGCCGCGCCGCGGCGTTCACCTGCACCGTCTGCACGCCCGCCAGCGTGCCCAGTGCACGCTCGATGAGCCAGACACAGGCTGCGCAGCGAATGCCGTCCACCAGCAGCAGCACCTCGCTGTGCCCGCCATCCAGCCGGCGCACGACATGGCGCGCCAGCTCGGGCCGCTGCCAGCTGGCCGCACCGGACGGAACCTGCTGCGCCTGCTGCATCTGGTGCGGCGTCTGCGCCGGGTGCGCATCGACTTCCGGGCGCGCCGCCGGTGCGCTGCGCAGCCGGTAGTAGTCGGCCAGCCCGAGCTGGTCTATCCACTCGGCGGCGGCGCGGCAGCCGGGGCAGCAGACCGCGTGCGCGACCCCGGCGACGACGGCCTGCGGCGGGTCGGCCGGCAGCGCGTCGCCGCAATGCCAGCAGCTCTTGTTCACGTCGGCGCTTCGGTGGCTGCAGGCGCGGGCGCCGGTGCGACCGGCATCTTCAGCAGCTCGGGCCCGGCCTGCGGCAGCGGCGGGTCGACGTAGCGCTGCCCGACCACCAGCAGCCAGAGGCAGCCGGCGATGGAGGCGGCGAAGATCGCCCCCGCCAGCCAGACGATGCCCTGGCGGTACCAGGCGTCGCCGGATCCGGCGACATGCTCACTGCGCGGGCCTGCCACCTTGGGACAGCGACAGGACGTAGGCCGCGATCAGGCGCACATCGGCCTCGCCCAGGCGCTCGCGCCAGGCCGGCATGACGCCGGCGCGGCCATCGCGGATGGTCGCCTGCACGGTCTCGAGGTCGCCCCCGTAGAGCCAGGTCCGGTCGGTCAGGTTGGGCGCACCCAGCGCCTGCATGCCCTTGCCGTCCTCGCCATGGCAGGCGGCGCAGGTGGCGAAGTGCTCCTTGCCGGCCGCGGCCTTGGCGGCGTCGTGCGTGGCTCCGGAAAGGCCCAATACGTAGTTCGCGAGCTGGTCCACGCCTTCCTCGCCGAACTGCTCGCCCCAGGCCGGCATGCTGCCGTTGCGCCCGTCCAGCACGCTGGCCAGCACCGCCTCGCCATCGCCGCCGTACAGCCAGTCGTGGTCGCGCAGGTCGGGCGCACCCAGCAGCGCGTTGCCCTGGCCGCTGCGGCCGTGGCAGGCGGCGCAGTTGTCCTGGAACAGCACGGCGCCGATCGCCAGCGCCTCGGGCCGGGTGGCGAGCTGCTCGACCGGCCCCTGCAGCCCTGCGAGCGCGGCCTGGAGACGGGCTTCGTTGGCTGCCGTGTCCTGCGCCAGCTCGCCGTGCGAGGTCCAGCCCAGCGAGCCCAGGTGCTTGCCGAATCCGGGGTAGCGCCACAGATAGGCCACCGCCGCCACGTAGCAGGCCAGCGAAATGAGGATCCACCAGCGCGGCAGCCGGTTCAGGCCTTCGCGCAGCGCGCCGTGCGCCCAGACGTGACCGGTGGTGCCGTCGGGCAGCACCGGAATCTTTGCCCGCGGCCCCCAGACGAAGAGCGCGAAGGTGACCCCGAGGTTGAAGACGATGAGAACGATGACCCACCAGGACCAGAACTCGCTCATGGCGCAGACCTCCGGGTGCGGCCAGCCGGCGTGTCGTCGTCCGTCTGCGGGCGGGTCGCGCCCGCGCCCTGGTCCTCCATCGGCAGCGCCGCCAGGGCATGGAAGGCGCGCCGGTGGCGCGGCAGCCAGGCCCAGGCCCAGATGCCGATGAACGCCGCCATCATGAGCAGGATGAAGACGCCGGCCAGGTGGCCCCAGAGCGGACTCATGACGCCGCTCCCGATGCGGCCGGTGCACCTGCCGAGGCCGGCGTCGCCGGTGCATCAGCGGAGGCCGGCGTCGCCGGCCGTGGCACGTTGGCCACGCCCAGTCCCTGCAGATAGGCCACCAGCGCCTCCATCTCGGTCTTGCCGGCCACCGCCTTGGGCGCGTGCTTGATCTCGGCGTCGGCATAGGGCTCGCCCAGGGCGCGCAGTCCGCGCATGCGGACCTGCAGGTCGCGCCCGTCCACCAGCGTCAGCGCCAGCCAGGGATAGGCCGGCATGTTGGACTGCGGCACCAGTTGGCGCGGGTCCATCAGGTGCAGGCGCTGCCATTCGTCGGAGTACTTGCCGCCCACCCGTGCCAGGTCGGGCCCGGTGCGCTTGGAGCCCCACTGGAAAGGCCGGTCGTAGACCGACTCGCTGGCGGTGGAGTAGCTGCCGTAGCGCTGGGTCTCGAAGCGCAGGGCACGGATCATCTGCGAGTGGCACAGATAGCAGCCCTCGCGCACGTAGACGTCGCGCCCGGCCAGGCGCAGCGCGTCGTAGGGCTTGACGCCCTCGGCCGGCTGCACCTGGTTGGCCTGCACGAACAGCGGCGTGATCTCCGCCAGCCCGCCCAGCGAGACCATGATGGCGGTGACGATGCCCAGCGCCCAGCTGTGCTTCTCGATGAATTCGTAGTGCTTGTAGGCCATTGCAGCCTCGTTCAAGCCGGCAGCGCCGCAGGCGGCTCGGGCTGCGGGTCAGGGATGGGCACCGGGATCGGCGAGATGATGGGCTTGCGCGCGTCGGCGGCGGTGAACCACAGGTTCCAGGCCAGCACCCACATGCCGAGCCAGATCAGCACGCCGCCGAACCAGCGCAGCATGTACAGCGGCTTGATGGCGATCAGGCTGGACAGGAAGTCGTGCGTGAGCGCGCCATCCGGGCCGGTGGCGCGCCACATCATGCCCTCGGTGACGCCGGCGATCCACATCGCCACCACGTACAGCACGGTGCCGCTGAGGTGCAGCCAGAAGTGCAGCTCCATGCCCTTCTTGGAGTGCATGGCCGGGCGGCCGAGCGCGCGTGGCGCCATCGCGTACAGCGAGCCGATGGTGATCATCGCCACCCAGCCCAGCGAGCCGGAGTGCACGTGGGCGACCGTCCAGTCGGTGTAGTGCGACAGCGAGTTCACGGTCTTGATCGCCATCAGCGAGCCCTCGAAGGTCGAGGCGGCGTAGAACACCAGCGCGATGACCATGAACTTGGCCGCCGGGTCGTCCTTCAGCCGGTGCCAGGAACCGTTGAAGGTGAACAGCCCGTTCGCCGCCGAACCCCAGCTCGGCATCAGCAGCACGAGCGAGAACGCCATGCCGACCGACTGCACCCAGTCCGGCAGCGCCGTGTACATCAGGTGGTGCGACCCGGCCCACATGTAGATCGAGATCAGGGCCCAGAAGTTGACGATCGAGAAGCGGTAGCTCCACAGCGGCTGCTGCGCCTGCCGCGGCACGAAGTAATACATCATCCCCAGGAAGCCGGCGGTGAGGAAGAAGGCCACCGCGTTGTGGCCGTACCACCACTGCACCATCGCATCCACCGCGCCCGAGTAGATCGGGTAGGACTTGGTGAGCGACACCGGCAGCGCCAGGTTGTTGACGATGTGCAGCAGCGCCACGGCGATGATGAAAGCGCCGTAGTACCAGTTCGCGACGTAGATGTGGCGGATGCGCCGGCGCGCCAGGGTGGCGAAGAAGACGGCGCCGAAGCTGACCCAGACGACGGCGATCAGGATGTCGATGAACCACTCGGGCTCGGCGTACTCCTTGCTCTGCGTGATCCCGAGCGGCATCGTCGTCATCGCCAGCACGCACACCAGCTGCCAGCCCCAGAAGGTGAAGATGGACAGCTGCGGCAGCGCCAGCCGGGTGTGGCCGGTGCGTTGCACCACGTAGTAGCAGGTGCCCATCAGCGCCGAGCCGCCGAAGGCGAAGATGACGCCGAAGGTGTGCGCCGGGCGCAGCCGGCTGAAGGTCAGAAAGGGGTGCTCGAAGTTGAGCGCCGGCCAGGCCAGCTCGGCCGCCACGTACATGCCGACCAGGGTGCCGACGATGCCCCACACCGCCGATGCGAGCAGGAACAGCCGCACGACGCGGTCGTCATAGGTCTCAACGCTGCTCATCGGCCCACCCCACGCACTCGCACAGCGGCGCACTCTACTGGAGGGGTCCTGCGCTGCGTCAAGCTTTCATCGATTCCCCCCACTGGCGCTGCTGTGGTTGACGCAAAGGGCTTGCGGCGCGCCGTCAGACCTGCCAGCGGCTGAACCGCGCAGCCGTCGGCGACGCTCCGGCTCCCGCGGGCCTGCCCCCGCAGGGCGCTGCTACACTGCCCGCGCCAGGAGAGAGCCGGGGTCTGTTGATCGGACACACGGCCGCCGAAGGCGCAGGGACGCACCCGAACGCGCAGGCAAAAGGGACTGGCTGGTCGACCTCACTGGAGAGAGGCGCGGGCTGCGCAGCCCGCGTCCACCGAAGGGGCAAGGGCCGCCATCCGGGCGGGTCCGAATCTCTCAGGTAAAGCGGACAGCGAGGCCCCCCGGACACCGGCTGCGGTGCCCGAGGGCTTGCCCCGGAGGATCCGCGATGAGCGAACTGTTGACCACCCCGCTGCACGAGCTGCACCTCAGGCTGGGCGCACGCATGGTGCCGTTTGCCGGCTACCAGATGCCGCTGCAATACCCGGGCGGCATCATCGCCGAGCACCGCCAGTGCCGCAGCAAGGCGGCGCTGTTCGACGTCTCGCACATGGGCCAGCTGCGGCTGGTCGGCGGCGATGCCGCGGCGGCGCTGGAAACCCTGGTGCCGGCCGACATCGTCGACCTCGGCCTGCAGCGCCAGCGCTACACCTTCTTCACCAACGCCAGCGGCGGCATCCTGGACGATTTGATGGTGACGCGGCGCGAGGAGGACCTGCTGCTGATCGTGAACGCCGCCTGCAAGCAGGCCGACACGCAACACCTGATCACCCACATCGGCCATCGCTGCAGCGTGCTGCCCCTGCCCGACCGCGCCCTGCTGGCCTTGCAGGGGCCGCAGGCAGCCGCCGCGCTGGCGCGCCTGAACCCCGACGTGCGCGGCCTGGTCTTCATGGGCGGCGGCGGCTTCACGCTCGTCGGCGCGGACTGCTACCTCACGCGCAGCGGCTACACCGGCGAGGACGGCTTCGAGATCTCGGTGCCCGCCGAGGCGGCGGTGGCGCTCGCCGAGGCGCTGCTGGCGCAGCCCGAGGTCGGACCCGCCGGCCTGGGCGCACGCGACACCCTGCGCCTGGAAGCGGGGCTGTGCCTGTACGGCCACGACATCACCGAGCGAACGAGCCCGATCGAGGCCGGGCTCGCGTGGGCGATCCAGAAGGTTCGCCGCCCCGGCGGTGCGCGCGCCGGCCACTACCCGGGCGCGGCGGTGATCGAGAAGCACCTGGCCGGCGGCGCGCCGAGCCGCCGCGTCGGCCTCGTCGGCCTGGAGCGCGT
>CAUJJP010000033.1 GCA_963205525.1 Pseudomonadota bacterium
GACCGCGCGGCTGTCCGGTGCTTGGGGCCTGCAACGTGACGCGCGTCGTGCCGGCTCCATCTCCTGCATGCGCGCTCGCGCGCGGACGCCGGCACCGTCTGCCTGGGGACGGTGCGCGCCCCGTCGCGCCGGGATGGCCCGGTGCTTGAGCTGCGCGGCATCCGCTGCGAACGCGGCGGCCGCACGCTGATCGACGGCCTGCACTGCCAGGTGCCGCGCGGATGCATGCTGCGCGTGCGCGGCGCCAACGGCGCCGGCAAGACCAGCCTGCTGCGCCTGGTGTGCGGGCTGCTGGCGCCCGCACAGGGCCAGGTCCTCTGGGACGGCGAGCCGATCCGGGTCCTGGCGGAGCAGTTCGGCCGCGCGCTGGTCTACATCGGGCACGCCGCCGCACTCAAGGACGACCTCAGCGCGATGGAGAACGTGCAGGCCGCCTGTCTGCTCGGCGGCCTGCATGTCACGCCCGTCCAGGCGCAGCAGGCGCTGGCCGCGGCCGGATTGATGGGGCGCCAGCGCACGCCGGCGCGCCAGTTGTCGCAAGGCCAGCGCCGGCGCGTCGCGCTCGCGCGCCTGCTTGTCGCGCAGCAGACGCCGTTGTGGGTGCTCGACGAACCCTTCAACGCGCTCGACCAGGCGGCCACCGTCTGGCTGTGCGGCCTGCTGCAGGCGCACCTGGAGCGCGCCGGCGTGGTGGTGCTCACCAGCCACCAGGACTTGCCGCTCGACGCGCTGGCCGACCGGATGGTCGCGCTGCAACTGTGATGCGCCAGAGCGCCGAACCCGCCGCCGAACCGGCCGTCGCAGCACCGCCGCAGCCTGCGCCGCGCGCGGCCAGCGCACTGGACGCGATGCGCTGCGTCCTCGTGCGCGACCTGCGGCTGGCACTGCGCCGGCGCGCCGATCCGCTCAGCGTACTCGTGTTCTTCGTGCTGGTGGCCAGCCTGTTCCCGCTCGGCGTCGGGCCCGAGCCGGCGTTGCTGCGCAGCATGGGGCCGGGGGTCGTGTTCGTCGCCGCCCTGCTGGCGGCGATGCTGTCGCTCGGGCGCATGTTCGCCGACGACTACCAGGACGGCACGCTGGAGCAGTTGCTGCTGGCCTGCTGCCCGCTGCCGCTGCTGGTGGCGGCCAAGGTCGCCGCGCACTGGATCTGCTCGGGCCTGCTGCTGGCGCTGGTCTCGCCGCTGTTGGCGCTGCAGTTCGACCTGGGCTGGCCGGCCACCGGCGTGCTGTTCCTGGCGCTGCTGCTGGTCGGTCCGCTGCTGAGCCTGATCGGCGCGGTGGGCGCTGCCCTCACCGTGGGCGTGCGCAGCGCGGCGGTGCTGATGCCGCTGCTGATCCTGCCCTTGTGCGTGCCGGCGCTGATTTTTGGAACTGCCGCGGTCGAGGCGAGTCGTACTGGGATGGATGTCGTCGGACACTTCTCGCTGCTGGGGGCGTTCCTGCTGCTGGCGCTGGTCGGCGCGCCCTGGGCGACCGCCGCTGCCCTGCGCATCGCGCTGGAATGAGCGCGTGCGCCGGCATGGCGCTGCGGCCCGGCGCAAGGCGTGGGGCGGCGCCGCGCGGTACACGCGGTGCGGCTGCCGTGCGCTGCGTGGCCCCGGGGACTGTCCAGCTTCTGGCAGCCGGGATTACCCCAGAGCGGGTTGCACCCTTGGTGAGTAAGGTAAATTCGAAGGTTGTCCTGATATCGCATGGCCGACAAGCGCATCAACTGGTTCAAGTACGCCGCCCCGCAGACCTTCTATCTGCTGGCCGGGCGCGTCGTGCCCTGGCTGTTCATCGGCGCCGCGCTGCTGGCCGCCGCCGGGCTGTACCTGGGCCTGTGGGCGGCGCCCACCGATGCGCAGCAGGGCGAGGCGTACCGGGTGATCTTCGTGCACGTGCCGGCGGCCTGGATGTCCATGGTGGTGTACCTGGCGCTGGCGTTCTGGGCGGCGGTCGGGTTGATCTTCAACTCCCGCCTGTCCTCGATGCTGGCCAACGCGCTCGCGCCCACCGGGGCCTGGATGACGTTCCTGGCGCTGTGGACGGGTGCCCTGTGGGGCAAGCCCACCTGGGGCACCTGGTGGGTGTGGGACGCGCGACTCACTTCCGAACTGGTGCTGCTGTTCCTGTACGTCGGCTACATGGCGCTGCACGCGGCGATCGACGACGCGCGCCGCGCCGATCGCTCCGCGGCCCTGCTGGCGATCGTCGGCGTGGTGAACGTCCCGATCATCTATTTCTCGGTCAAGTGGTGGAACACCCTGCACCAGGGCGCTTCGGTGAGCCTGACGCAGGCGCCCAGCATGGCGCCGCCGATGCTCGTCGGGATGCTGGTGATGAGCCTGGCGTTCTGGCTGTACTGCATCGCAGTGGCGCTGGTGCGCGTGCGCAGCATCATCCTGGAGCGTGAACGGCATACCGCCTGGGTGCGCCGCACGCTGGTGGCCGCGTGAAGGAAACACATGAACTGGGCCAGCTGGTCTGATTTCGCCGCCATGGGCGGCTATGGTCTGTATGTCTGGGGGTCGTACGCAATGTGCGCCCTGGTGCTGCTGGTGGAACTGGGCGCCCTGGCGGCGCGCCGGCGCGCCGCGCTGCGCGCCGAGGAGCCGGCTGCGCTCGACGCTGACGGGGTGGGCGCATGAAGCCGCGTCACAAGCGTGCGCTGGCGGTGGTGCTGGGCCTGCTCGCACTCGGTGTGGCGAGCGCGCTCGTGCTGCGCGCGTTCCAGAGCAACCTGGTGTTCTTCTTCAGCCCGACCCAGGTGATCGCGAAGGAAGCGCCGCAGGCGCGCAGTTTTCGCATCGGCGGCCTGGTCGAACCCGGCAGCCTGGAGCGCGACGCGCAGGGCCTGACGATCCGCTTCAAGGTCACCGACACCGCGCACGCGATTCCCGTCACCTACACCGGCCTGCTGCCCGACCTGTTCAAGGAAGGCAAGGGCGTGGTGGCCGAAGGCAAGCTGGGCGCCGATGGCGTGTTCCACGCCAACCAGGTGCTGGCCAAGCACGACGAGAACTACATGCCGCCCGAGGCCGCGCACGCGCTCGAGAGCGCAGCCGGCCACCAGGCGCAGTCGACCGCGACGCTGCAGCTGCCGCCGGCGGGAGGGGGCAAGCGATGATCAACGAACTCGGCCATCTCGCGCTGATCCTGGCGCTGGCCATGGCGCTGACGCAAAGCGTGCTGCCGCTGATCGGCGCGCACACCGGCAACGCGGCC
>CAUJJP010000034.1 GCA_963205525.1 Pseudomonadota bacterium
CATTGGAGAGAGCGGCCAGGTGCTGGTGCTCGACATGGGGCAGCCCGTGCGGATCGCCGACCTCGCGCGCGACCTCATCCGCATGGCCGGCCATACGCCGGAGGAGATCCCCATCGTCTTCACCGGCCTGCGCCCGGGTGAGAAGCTCTTCGAGGAACTGCTCGCCGCCAGCGACGCCACCCTGCCCACCGCCTTCGAGCGGCTGCGCATTGCGCGGCTCAACCGCCAGGCGCAGTCCATCGACGATCTGCTCGCGCTTGCGCAACGCGCACAGCCCGTGCCCGATGATGATGCGGTGCGGGCAGCCTTGGGGCGCTGCGTGCCCGAATACCGGGTGGCCCCACCCGCGTCGCCGACGTGAGCGCAGGATGCTGAGCCCCCTTCAGAATGCCCTTTTCGGAGGAGTCCGCAAGCGTGACTTCCCGCTCGGCTATTCGGCCTCGCTGGACGGCGCGCGCGGGCTGATGACGCTGGGCGTGCTCGCCGCGCACCTGCACTACTACTGGTATCCGGGTGCCATCATCTTCATGGACACCTTCTTCCTGATGAGCTCCTACCTGATCACCTCGCTGCTGATCAAGGACCAGGACGCCGCCGGCCGCGTCGACTTCCGCCGCTTCTATGTGCGCCGGGTGCGCCGGCTGTTCCCGGCCCTGCTGGTGATGCTGCTCGTCTACACGCTGGCCATTCTGTGGTTGGGCCGGCCGCGCGTACCCGAGTTCCGGGCCATCGGCGCCACGCTGTTCTACTTCATGAACTGGGCGCGCGCCTTCGAGTGGCCGATGTCGCCCTACCTCGGTCACGCCTGGTCGCTGTCCATCGAGGAGCAGTTCTACGCGCTGTGGCCGCTGCTCTTCACGCTGCTGATGGTTGGCTGCGGACGCCGCCGCGATCGCTGGCTACCGCTGGCCGCGCTGCTGGTGGCCGGCGCGATTGCCTCGGCTGCCTGGCGCGGGTGGCTGGCCACGCAGGGGGCAGGCCTGGCGCGCATGTACAACGGGACCGACGTGCGGCTGGACGGTCTGTGCCTGGGCGCGGCGCTCGCCTTCTATCGCCGCGCGCATGCGCAGGGCCTGTCGCCGCCGCTGCGTGCAGCCCTGGGCTGGGTCACGCCACCGGTGGCGCTGATCCTGTTCGTCTGGGGCTTCAGCGCCAGCTACTACGACCGCGCCTGGTACCTGTGGCAATCGCAGGTGTGCATGCTGTTGTCACTGCTGCTCGTGGCCGGGCTGGTGCTGGGGCGGCGCAGTTGGCTGCACCCGCTGCTGGAGGCTCGCCCGACCGTCTTTCTCGGCAGCATCTGCTATGGCCTCTACATCTGGCACCACCCGATCTTCCTGATCATGGAGGATCACCTGAAGTTCGACCTTGCCACACGCGTCCTGGTTGGCGTGCCGCTGACCTTCGCCGCCGCGATCCTCTCTTACCATCTGGTCGAACTGCCCCTGATGACCCGCAAGCCGCGCGCCGCCCTGGCCCATGCCCACTGACACCACTGCCCCCGATACTGCCGACCAGCGCCTGGGGCACAGCCTGGTCGCTGCGGCCAAGCTGGCTCCGCGCGACCTCGAACGCGCGCAGGCAGCTTCGGCCGAGCTCGGCAAGCGCCTGCCCGACGTGCTGGTGCAGCTGGGCCTGGTGTCCGAGGCCGACATCGCCGCCGCGCGCGCGCAGTTGCACGGCCTGCGCCTGCTGGCAAGCGACGACTTCCCCGCCGAGCTGCCTGAAGTCCCCGGCCTGCAGCGCGGCTTCCTGCTCGGTCACCATGTCTTGCCGCTGGCCGTCGATGCGCTGGGCCTGCACGTCGCGCTGCCCGACCCCGACGACGCCTTCGTGCAGAAGGCCTTGCGCCTGGCCACCGGGCTGCCGCTGCAGGTCGTGCTGGCCACGCCCGCCGACATCGACAAGGCGCTGGCCGAGCGTGCCGACGGCGCGGATCCGGACAACGCGGCCGGCGACGCCGAACCCGACAGCGGTGAATTCGTCGAGCACCTGCGCGACCTCGCCAGTGAGGCGCCGGTGATACGCATGGTCAATACGCTCATTGGCCGCGTGATCGAGTTGCGCGCCTCCGACATCCACCTCGAGCCCTTCGAGGACGGTCTGCACCTGCGCTACCGCGTCGACGGCACGCTGGCCACGGCCGAGGTCATCGCGCCGCGCCTGGGGGCGGCGGTGGCCTCGCGCATCAAGCTGCTGGCGCACCTGGACATCGCCGAGCGCCGCCTCCCGCAGGACGGGCGCATCCGCATCCGCGTCAAGGGCCGCGAGCTCGACCTGCGCGTCTCCACCGTGCCCAGCGTGCATGGCGAGAGCGTCGTCATGCGGGTGCTCGATCGCACGGCGGTGCGCCTGAGCCTGCCCGACATGGGCATGCCCGACGACACCCTGGCGCTGCTGCGCGACATGCTGGCGCGTCCGCACGGCATCCTTCTCGTCACCGGGCCCACCGGCGCGGGCAAGACGACGACGCTCTACGCCGGCCTGGCCGCGCTGGACGCTGCCACGCAGAAGATCGTCACCGTCGAGGACCCGGTCGAGTACCAGCTCCCGGGCATCGTGCAGATCCAGGTCCATGCCCAGATCGGCCTGACATTCGCCAACGCGCTGCGCTCCATCCTGCGCCAGGACCCCGACGTCGTCATGATTGGTGAGATGCGCGACGGCGAGACCGCGCAGATCGCCGTGCAGGCCGCGCTCACCGGCCACCTCGTGCTCTCCACGCTGCACACCAACGACGCCGCCAGCGCGATCGTGCGCCTCGTCGACATGGGCGTTGAGCGCTTCCTCATCACCTCCACCGTCAACGGCGTCGTCGCCCAGCGCCTGGTGCGCAGCCTGTGTGCGCAGTGCAAGCAGCCGTTCACGCCCGACCCCGCCTGGCTGCAGCGCACCGGGTTGCAGCGTCACCTGGCGCCCGGTGCGCCGCTCTACGAGCCGCGCGGCTGCCCGGCCTGCCGGGGCAGCGGCTACCGCGGGCGACTGGGCATCTACGAGCTGCTGGTCATCGACGACGCGCTGCGCCGCGCCATCGGCGAAGGCGCCGACGCCGGCACCCTGCACACGCTGGCGCAGCAGCGCGGCCTGCGCCCGCTGCATGACGACGGCCTGCGCCGCGTCGCCGCCGGCCTGACGACGCTGGAGGAAGTGCTGCGCGCCACGCAGGACGCCAGCGATGCCTGAGTTCGACTGGCGCGCGGTCGAGCCCGATGGCCGCATGGCGCAGGGTCGGCTCGACGCGGCCAGCCCCGAGCAGGCGGTGCTCCAGCTCAAGCAGCGCGGCCTGGTCCCGGTGGCGGTGCATTCAGCCGGTGCAGCGCCCGCCGGAGGCAGTGGCTTGGACGGAGCGCCCGCCGAAGGTGTCGCCCCTGCCGGTCTCTTCACCCGCCGCCGTGGCGTGACGCGCGCCGACGTGCTTGCCGCCACGCACGAGCTGGCCCTCATGCTCCGCGCAGGCCTGCCGCTGGCCTATGCGCTGCGTGTGCTGGTCGAGATGAGCGCCAAGCCCGCCGTCCAGGCGCTGCTGCAGCAGGTGCTGGACGACGTCAAGGGCGGTGCCGCGCTCAGTCGCGCACTGGCACGCCATGGCGCACTGTTTGGCGACTTCTACGTGCAGATGGTGCGTGCCGGCGAGGCCGCCGGCCAGCTTCCATCCACACTCGAGCGCCTGGCCGAGCACCTCGAGCGTGCCGCCGCGCTGCGCGAGAGTGTCGTCTCTGCGGCCACCTACCCGGCCATCCTGCTCGCCGTGGCCGTGCTCTCGCTGGCCGGCATGATCGGCTTCGTCGTGCCGCAATTCGAGAAGCTCTTCGCCGACATGGGTGACGCTGTGCCGCTGGCCACGCGCTTCGTGCTCGCGCTCAGCCACCACGTGCGCGACTGGGGCGTAGCCTGGCTGGCGGCGCTGCTGGCCGCCGCACTGGCCTTTGCGGCCTGGCGGCGCAGCCCCGGCGGGAGCGTGCGCTGGCAGCGCCTGCTGCTGCGCCTGCCGCTCTTCGGGCGGCTGCTGCACGGCTACCAGATCGGCCTCTTCACGCGCACGCTGGGCACGCTGGTGGGCAGCGGCGTGCCGCTGCTCTCGGGCTTGGATATCGCGGTCGACACTGTCGCCAGCCAGCCCCTGCACCAGGCCCTGCGCGGCATGGTGATGCCGGTGAAGTCGGGCACGCGCCTGGCGCAGGCCATGGGCGACACGCGCCAGTTCGAGCCGCTGGCCATCAACCTCGTGCGCGTGGGTGAGGAGACCGGGCGCCTCGGGCCGCTGCTGCTCGAGTACGCGCGCGTGGCCGATCAGCGTGTCGAAACCGGCATCAAGCGCATGCTCGCGCTGCTCGAGCCGCTGCTGATCGTCGTGCTGGGCGTGCTCATCGCCGGCATCATCGTCTCCATCCTGCTGGGCATCCTGTCGGTCAACGAGATCGCGGCATAATTTCGGGTCTTCCCGAAGGCCCCGGCGCGCCGGCGTTCGCACCACGGAACTGCGCGGCCTCTTGAGCGTCTCATCCAGCCTCCCATGTCCATCGTGCACCCACCCCGCGCCGTGCGCCGCATTCGTCGCGCCGGCTTCACGCTCATCGAGCTTCTGGTCGTGCTGGCCATCCTGGCGCTGCTGGCCGGGCTGGTCGGCCCGCGCGTGCTCAACCAGCTCGGCGGCGCCAAGTCCAAGACCGCACTGGTGCAGATTGCCGACCTCGACAAGGCGATGGAACTCTTCAAGCTCGACGTCGGCCGCTACCCCAGTACCGAAGAGGGCCTGCAGGCCCTGTCCGCCAAGCCCGCCAGCGTCGCCTCGGGCTGGAACGGGCCCTACCTCAAGGGCGGCGTCCCCGCCGATCCCTGGGGCAGACCCTATGTCTACAGGCTGGACGGCAGCGCGCTGCTGATCCAGTCCCTCGGTGCCGATGGCGCGCCCGGCGGCGACGGCGAGAACGCCGACCTGCGCAACACCCACTGAGGGCGTGCGCGCGCGCTCGGTGGGTCGCCTGGGCGCGCGCGGCTTCACGCTCATCGAGCTCGTCGTCGCGCTCGCCATCGCCGCCCTGGCGGTCGCCCTGGTCCCGCCCGCACTCGAGAAGCTGCGCGACGGCATGCACTACCGCGACACCGTCCGGGCCGTCGTCACCGGCCTGCGCGCGGCCCGCGAACGGGCACTGACCCAGGGCGCCGAGGCACGCTACGTCGTCGACCTCGCCGGGCGCCGCTTCGGCCCCGACACCGGTCCGCTGCAGCCCTTGCCCGCGCCGCTGCAGCTGCGCCTGACCGTGGCCGGCATCGAATGGCGGGCCGACCAGGTCGGCGCAATCCGCTTCCTGCCGCAGGGTGGTGCCACCGGCGGCAGCGTGGACGTGCTGCGCGCCGATGGCAGCGGCGTGCGCGTCACGGTCGACTGGCTCTCCGCAGCGGTGTCGCAGACCGCGATCGAGCGATGACGCGCTCTGGCCTGCCCGCGCGCGGCTTCTCGCTGCTGGAGCTGCTGGTCGCCATGGCCGTGCTTGGTCTTTCGCTGACCTTGCTCTACCGGGTCGATGCCGGCGTGCTGCGTGGCGTGGCCGATCAGGCCCAGCACGAGCGCGCCACCGCGCTGGCGCAGTCGCTGCTCGACGCGCGCGAGGCCGTTCCCGCCAGCGGCTGGGCCGAGCAAGGGCAGGGTGGTGGCCTGTCCTGGGCCGTGTCCAGCCACCCGCTGCCGCTGCCGCCGGGGCTCAAGCCGACGGCACCCCTGCTGCACGAGGTGCGCATTGCGGTGCACTGGCAGGGGGGCAGCGGCCCGCGCCAGCTCGAGCTCGCGACGCTGCTGCCGCAGGCGCAGCCGCGGGCCGGGGATGGGCTGCCGTGAGCCGCCCCGCCGTCGCTCGTCGCTGCGCCGGCCTGACGCTGGTCGAAGTCGTTGTGGCCTTGGCCGTGCTGTCGCTGGTCGTGCTGTCGCTGGGTGCGTCGCTGCGTGGCCTGTCTCAATCGGCCACGCGCGTGGACGAGCGCGTGGCAGCCATCGACGAAATGCGCGTGGCCAGCGCCTTCCTGCGCGACGTCTTCGAGCGCACGCTGCCGCTGCGTGCGGCAGATACCGAGCGACGCTGGCTGTTCGACACGCAGCCGCAGGGCGTGGCCTGGGTAGCCGTCATGCCGGCGCGTTTCGGTGCCGCAGGGCGCTTCGCCTTTCGTCTGGCGCTGGAGGCCCAAGGCGACGCCAGCCAGTCGCTGGTGCTGCGCTATGCCCCGCTGCCGCAGCCGCAAGCCCGTTTTCCGGATTGGGCGCAGGCCCAGTCTCGCGTACTCGCCCATCGGGTCGAGGCCTTCGCGCTCGGCTATGGTGGTGATGGTCTGGCCGCCGGCTGGCAGCCGCAGTGGACCGACGTCGAACGCATGCCGCCGCGCCTGCGGCTGGACCTGACGACCGCTTCCTTGGCCTGGCCGCCGCTGGTGCTGGCCGTGCGCACCCCTGTCGCGCCCGGGGGGCTGTTCACGATCGGGGGGGTGGCAACGCAGTGAACCCGCACAAGTTGCACGCGCGCGGCGTCACCCTCGTCATCGTGCTCTGGATGGTCGCTGCGCTGACCATCCTGGTGACCGGGCTCGTGCACGCGCAGCGCAGTGAACTGCGCCTGGCCAGCGCGGCGCGTGCCCGCCTGCTGGCGGTGGCGACAGGGCAGGCCGCGGGGCAGTTCGTGCTGCAGCAGATTGCCGGCACCGCGCCTGCGCCCGACCGCATCGGCGTGCGCCGCGTCACGGTCGCGGGTGGCGAGGTCGACGTGGAGGTGATGCCGCTCACCGGCCTGATCGACTTGAACAACGCCCCGCCCTCGCTGCTGGCCGACGCCTTCCGGGTTGCCGGTGGCCGGGACGAGGCGGCTGCGCGTGCGCTTGCCGCCGCGGTGCTCGAGCGCCGCCAGCGCCCCGCCGCCGGCACCGCGCCCGCGCGCCTGGAGATGCCTGAGGAACTCCTCACGCTGCCGGGGGTCGACGCCGACCTCTTTGCTAAGATCGCGCCCCTCTTGACCACCGATTCCGCCGGCAGCGGCAAGGTCAATCCGCTGGCTGCACCGCCAGACGTCCTGCTCGTGCTGGCCCGCGGCGACGCGGCGCTGGCACAACGCATCGCCGGGCAGCGCGCAGGCGGTGCCGTCGACACCACCCGCCTCGAGGGCAACCATATCGATGCCACGGTCAGCAGTCGCTACCGGATCACCGCAAGCGTGCCTGCGCCCGACGGCGCGCAGTGGCGCGTGCAGCGCGACGTCGATCTCCACGCCACGGGCCCTGGCGGCCCGCCCTGGCGGACGCTGCGCACCGCCGTGCGTCGCCTGCCCGCGCCGGCCGTCGTGAGCGCACTTCATGTCGGCGGCTGAACGCCTGGACACTGCCACGCTGGGCCGCCTGTTGCTGCAGCCCTGGCGTGATCTGCTGCGCCGGCCGGCGCTGGCCTGGCTTGCGCCGCAGCCCGCGGTGCGCCTGCTGCACGCCGACGGCAGCCAGTCGCTGTGGCAAGGTGAGCAGCGTCGCAACGCCACGGCGCGTGAATTGCAGGCGGCAGCATTCGCCGCGGTCGAATGGCCCGCCGACCAGGTGCTGGAAGTGCGCGTCCCGTTGCCGCCGACGCTGACCGCAACCGACCGTGAGGCCGCGCTCGCCTTGCAGGCCGGCATGGCCAGCCCTTTCGAGCCCACCGACCTCGTCTGGGGCGCGCGCGCGGGGACGAATGCTGGCGAGTGGGTCATGCTGCTCGCCTCGCGCAAGGCCGTGCAGGCGCGCCTGGACACCGTCGATGCCATCGGCCACAAGGCACCCGAGGTCTGGGCCTTTGCGGGCGACGGCCGGCCCGTCGTGCTGCGCGGCTTCGGCGAGGCGGCGCGCCAGCAGCGCAGCGGTCGCGGGCGCGGACTTGCCGCTGCGCTTGTGCTGCTGGCCATGCTCCTGCTGCTGGCGATACTCGTCACACCTGCACTCCAGATGCGCTGGAAGGCGCAGCAAGCCGAGCGTGCCCAGGCTGAGCTGCAGGCGCGCCTGGCCCCCGTGCTGGCCGAGCGTGAACGGCTGGCCACGGCACAGGCGCAACTGCAGACACTGCGCGACCTGGCCGCCGAGCGCATCGACCCGCTTGCGGTGCTCAACCGCGTCACCCAGGCCGTGCCGGACGACAGCTGGGTCCAGCGCCTGCAGATCCAGGGCGCGCGCGTCACGATCACCGGCCAGACGCCCAATGCCTCGGCCTTGATGAACCGCCTCAGCAGCCAGCCGGAGGTGAGCGACGTCAAGGCCCCGGCGCCGGCCACGCGCTCCATTGGCGGCCGCGAGAACTACACCATCGAATTCACCCTCACGCCTGCCGCGTTGCGTCCGGCCGCGCCAGCCGCCGCGGCGTCCATGACCGCCGCAGCGCAGGCCTTGCCCGATGCGGGCGCGTCTGCGCCGGCGGCCTCTGCGGCGGCTGCCGCCCCCGCCGCATCGTCTGCCGCAGCACCGGCGCCGCCGGCCCCTGCCGCCTCGGCAGCCCCCCCATCGCGCCCCTCGATCTTCACGACCGGAGCCCGTCCATGACGCCCGCGCGCGCCACCCGCCTTGCCGCGGCCTTCTGGGCGCTGCTGCTGGCCGCGCTGCTGGCTTTCGCGGTGCAGTTCGTGTTCGACCAGCACCGTACCGCCACACGACGCGTGCACGAGGCAGAGCCGCGCGTGGCGCGCCTGGCGGGCCTTGCCGCCGACGCCAAGCGCCTGCAGGAGGCGGCAGCCACCGCCACGCAAATCGTCCTGCACCATGCCTATCCCGCCACGCGCGACGCCAGCCAGGCCGGCAACGACGCCCAGCAGCGCGTGCGCGAGCTCTTCAGCAAAGGCGGGCTGGACGTCGTCAGCATCCAGGTCCTGCCTGCGCGCCAGCAGCAGCAGTTCGACCGTATCCCCATCAGCCTGCGCGCGGACGGCGAACTGGTCGCCATGCAGGCCACGCTGGCCGCCTTGCCCAGCCTGAGTCCGAGCGTTTTCGTCGAGGGCTTCGCCTTCAGCGGTGCTTCCACGGCCGACAACGCGCCCGCGCGCGTCGTCGGCGAACTGCAGCTCTTCGTGCTGCGCGTGCGGCCATGAGGAGGCATGCATGAGGCGCTGGACGCTGCCCCTGCTGGTGCTGCTGGTGCTGGCGCTTGCCGCGGCACTGGCCTGGCTGTGGCTGCGCCCCGATGGCCGTGGCGCTGCCTTGCGCTGGCAGCCGCCGGCGCCGCTGCCGCCCGCGCTGGCCGTGCCGCAACCGCTGCCGGAGACCGACGCCGACCTTGCGCACTACGTTGCCACGCTCGACCGCCCCCTCTTCGTGGCCTCGCGCCGCCCGCCACCGCCGCCGCCGCCCACGGCCGTTGTCGTCGACACCCCGCCCGACCTGCGCGTGCTGGGCCTCTACGGTCGACCGGGTGATGCCGCCGGGGGCGGCATGATCGCGCGCGTCGAAGGCCAGGTGCGGCGCGTGCGCGTCGGGGAGGCCGTCGGCCGCTGGACGCTCAAGGCCCTCCAGCCCGGGCAGGCCGTGTTGGCACTGGGCGACACGGAGCAGGTCTATCCGCTGCGCCGCCCCGCGCCGGACGAGGCCGCGCCGCCTTCGGGGGACAATGCCGCGCCCGACAGCCCCGCGCCTGCGCGCCCGCCCGCTGCCAACGCACAGCGGCAGCGCCAGATCGAAGAGGCCAGGCAGAACCTGCGCCGTGTCAACGCCATTCGCGCGCGCAGCGGCCTGCCGCTCCTGCCGGAACCCTGAGCAGACCGTGATGCCCGATTTCCGAAACCACCTCGCCACCCTGGCCCTGCTGCTGGCCCTGCTGCCGTGGCTGCCGGCCCCGGCGCGTGCTCAAGCGGCGCCCGCCTCGGCGGCGTCGGCGGCAGCCGAGGGCGAGCCCCGCCTGCTCAAGGGCAACGACCGCGTCTTCGCCGCACCCGCTGCGCCCCCCGCACTGCAGGGAGCGCCCGTTGACCTGCGCTTCGAGGACACGCCCGTGCGTGAGGTGGTGCACGCGATCCTCGGCGACCTGCTCAAGCTCGACTACATGCTGCACCCGCCCGTCGAGGGCCGCGTCACGCTCGCCACCGCCGCGCAGGTCACGCCCGACACCGCCGTCTTCCTGCTCGAATCGGCCCTGCAGGCCAATGGCCTGCTGATGGCGCGCGACGCGCGCGGCGTCTTCCACATCGGCCGGCCCGAGGCGCTCAAGCCCATCGTCTCGGCGGTTCGTCTGGCCACTGTGGGCGAGCCGCTGCCCCCGGGCAGCGGCGCCATCGTCGTGCCGCTGCGCTACATCGGCGCGGCGGAAATGGCCGCCATCCTGCGCCCCGTCGCGCCGCCCGAGGCCATCGTGCGGGTCGACAACGTGCGCAACCTGCTCGTGCTGGCGGGCAGCCGCGCCCAGGCCGAAGGCTGGCTGAGCCTGGTGCAGACCTTCGACGTCAACATGCTCGCGGGCATGTCGGTGGGCGTCTTCCCGCTCAAGTACGTCACCGTGCGCGACGTCGAAGCCGCCATGCAGATCTTCACCCCCGGCGCGGCACCGCGCCCGGGCACGCCCACGCCCGCCGGTGGCGCTGCGCCTGCGGCCGCTGCGGCCGCTGCCGCCGAATCGCAGCCCCTCTTCGGCGCCCTGCGCGTGCTGCCCATCGAGCGGCTGAACAGCGTCATCGTCGTCACCTCGCGCGCGGCCTATCTCGACGAAGCGCGCCGCTGGATCGAGCGCCTGGACCGCCCCGGCAGCAGCGCCACCGAGCAGCGCCTGCACGTCTACCCCGTCAAGAACGGCTCCGCGCGCCATCTGGGCCAGGTGCTGGCCAGCATCTTCGGCAGCGGTGCGCCGACCGCCACTGCCCCGCCCACCGGCGTTGCGCCTGGGCTCGCCAGCGTCAGCGGCAGCAGCGGCACCGCGGCGGCCCTGCGCCTGGTGGGCACGGCCGCGGCCGGTGTCTCGATCAACCCCCAGGCCGGCAGCCAGACCGCGCGCGGCGGCACGCCGGGGCAGACGGCCAACGTCGTGCCGCTCGAGGGCAATCTGCGCGTCGTTGCCGACGAGCTCAACAACGCCATCCTCGTCTACGGCACCACTGCGCAGTTCGAGCGCGTCGAGGACGCGCTGCACCGCCTTGACCTGCCGCCCACCCAGGTGCTGATCGAGGCCAGCATTGTCGAAGTCACGCTCACCGATGAAACCAGCTACGGCCTGCAGTGGACCTTCAGCGACCGCCGCGCCAGTGGCGGCACCGGCACCAGCGTGCTCAGCACCGCCGCCGGTGGCGTGCTGGGCGGTGCGCTGGCGGGGTTTTCCTACACCGTGCGCAACTCCGTGGGCAACGTGCGCGCCGTGCTCAACGCCATGGCCGAGAAGTCGCTCGTGCGCGTGCTCTCTTCGCCCTCGCTGATGGTGCTGGACAACCACACCGCGCAGATCGCCGTGGGCGACCAGGTGCCCATCCAGTCCAGCCAGACCATCAGCGCCGAAAGCACCACGCGCACCACCACCATCCAGTACAAGGACACCGGTGTGTCCCTTGCCGTCACGCCCTCGGTGGGCGCCGGCGACATGGTCACCATGGACATCAACCAGGCCGTCACCGACGTCGGCGCCGAGGACTCGGTGAGCGGCCAGCGCCGCTTCCTGCAGCGCCAGATCGCCAGCAAGGTAGCCGTGCGCTCGGGCGAGGCCGTCGTGCTCGGTGGCCTCATCCGCGAGAACAAGACCACCGGCTCCGCCGGCCTGCCGCTGCTCAGCGAGATCCCGGTGCTGGGCGCGCTCTTCGGCACCAAGTCGCACAACCAGAACCGCACCGAACTGCTGGTCGTCATCACCCCGCGCGTGGCGCGCTCCGATGAAGACGCGCGCGCCATCAGCCGCGAGCTGAAGGAACGTCTGCGCGGCCTCGAGCCGCTGCACGCGCAGCCCCCGGCAGCCCGCAGTGACCCGGCCACGCTCTCACCCGGCGGGCAAGTCAGCCCCTGAAGTGCTGCGCTCGCCGTTGCGGCCCGCCGTCCAACCATCACTCACCCCGCGCCATCGCTCTCGAAGATGAAACCCGCCCCATCCCTGCCTGCCCGCCCCATGCCCTTGCGCGCTGCCCGCCGCGCGTTGCTGCTTGCCACCCTCTCGCTGCTTGCGGCCTGTGCGCCGCTCACGCCCGCCACACCCGAAGAGGCCGTGAGCGCCCGCGCCCAGGCACGCTGGAACGCCGTCCTCGCGGGCGACTGGCAACAGGCCTACCAGTTCCTGACCCCCGCCAGCCGCGAGCTCATCTCCTTTGACAAGTACCGTGCGCGCTTTGGCACCATGGCCAACTGGAAGTCGGCCGAAGTCTTCAAGGTGCGTTGCGAACAACCCGATCGCTGCCTCGTCACCACGAAAGTCACCTACCAACCGGTCCTGCCCCGCGTTAGCATCGGCACCACCGAAACCAGCGTCGACGAGGTCTGGCTGCTGGAGGCGGGCCAGTGGTGGCTGCCCCAAAAGCTCTGAGTCCCCATGCCCATCGTTCGCTTGCCAAGAAGTCAGGAGGAACACGCCTATCGAGCCGAACGTGAAAAAGGCCTGTTGCGAATTTTCGACACACAGGGCCTGCCGTGCGCTTCCCGGATAGTGCGCCTGCAGCCCTGTGCTACATTGCCGGAAGCGTGATTGCTTCCGTTGCGCTACTCAATATCTACCCCGGAGTCAACGAAACCATGAAGAGAACCCTTGTTGCTCAGTGCGCCGCGGCTTTGCTCACCGGAGCCGCCTTCGTCGGCGCGAACGCTGCCGTGGTCGGCATTGCTGGCGGTGCGAACGCGGACCTCGCCGCGAGCGTCGCGCGTGCCAATACGCTGATCGCCAACAAAGACGGCATCGGCCACATCGTTGTTGTGCCCTACTACTCGGCGGCCAACGGCAACGACAGCTACCTCAGCATCACCAACACCGACATGCGCAACGGCAAGGCGGTGAAGGTTCGCTTCCGCGGTGCGTCCAACTCCGACGACGTGTTCGACTTCACGCTGCTGCTCTCGCCTGGCGACGTCTGGACCGGCGCCGTGACCAAGGACGCCACCAGCGGCAAGGCCAAGCTGGTGACCAGCGACAAGAGCTGCACCATTCCTGCGGCCATTACCGGTTCGACTTTCGTCACCGGCCGCCTGGCTTCTTACCAGTCCGCGGACGCGCAGGCCAAGGAGACGCTCGAGGGCTACGTCGAGATTCTCAACATGGCAGACATCTACCCGGGTGCCGTCCCGCTCGTCGCAGTGGGGGGCATTCCCACCCGCACGGGTACCCCGGTCAACCCGCTGTACACCGCGACCAAGCACGTCAACGGCACGCCTCCCGGCTGCGGCGACACCGCCCCGGCAATCTCTGCCCTGGCGACCGATCCGACCAGCTACAGCGCTGCTGGCGACGCGACGTCGGCAGTTCAACTGGGTCTGGACGTCCCGACTGGTGGTCTGACCGCCACCTGGACAGTCATCAACGTGCCGCTGGCCACTTCTTATTCCGGTGTGGGCGACGCGGTTGAAGCTCGCGACACCGCCACGGATTTGCCCGGCTATGGCAACGTTGTGTTCTCGCCGCAGCTGGCGACGCCGGTTCCCATCGGTCCCGCGCGTACCTTCACGTCGGATCCGCTGCTGCGCGGCGCCGTGCCTGACAGCGAAGTCATCGTGGCCCCGGCTGCTGCCCGTGGCACGCCGGTGTTGCCAACGGCCGGTACGGCGTATGTCGCCGCTGCGATGTACGACTTCCCGGACCTGTCCACGCCGTATCTTCAGCCCGATCTCGTGGCCTTGGCCAATGGCATGGCGACGCGCCGTCAGGCTGCCCTGTTGACCGATGCGTACGCCGTCACGTCCGTCATGAACGAGTTCGTGACCGACGTAGGCCTGCTGGCCAAGACCGACTGGGTGTTCTCGTCGGCCACGCGCCGCTACAACGTGGCACGCAACTACGGCACCAGCCAGGCGACGGCAAGCACCGTGTTCACGGACTTGGAGTTCAATGATCTCGCTGCGGCGACGGACTCTGCGAACTTCTTCGCGAACAACCGCTATGCGGTTTCCAACACGACCGCCGAAGGGAACTTGATCTGCGTCACTGGTGTTGCAACGGCAGCCGGTGCGGTCACGCCCATCCCCAACAACAAGACGAGCGCCACCAACGGCGACCGTGAAGAGACCTTCGTCGGCTCTTCCAGCCAGTTCGTGATTTCGCCGGGGACGCCGACTGCCCCGCTGACCATCTGCGGTGAAGTCAGCGTGCTGACCTTCAACAACGCAGCCGGCGGCGGCGCATTGGGTGCCCAACTGACCAAGAAGGACCTGACCGGGACGAACGTCAATGGTTGGGCCCGCCTGGCGACGCCTGGTCTGGGTGGCTCCTCTGAGACCGGCGGCGTCGTCACCGCGTGGCCGCGGCTGGGTCTGCCGATCGTCGGCGGCTCCTTCATGCAGCTCACCAATAGCGCTGTTGCGGCCAATACGTCGGGCAACTACGGCCTGACCTTCCCGCATCGCACGACGCGTTTCTGATCTGCGCAACGGGGTAGAAAAGGGGCGGGGCTACCCGCCCCTTTTTTCGCCCGCGCGAGTCCAGGCCACAGCCGGCGCCGCGCCGCCTGTGGCTGTTTTCTTGGCACGGCCTGAACTCCCGCCCGTGCCCGGCCTCAAAGCCGCTTCTTCCATCCGCTCGGCCTCTTTCCATGGTGTCCACCCGCCTTCGTACTCTCGTCGCCACCTTGTTCCTCGGCGCCACCCTGGGCCTGCCGGCCCATGCCCAGTCCAGCCCGCCCTTGGTGACAGGCGAGAACGGCGTCACCGTCACACGCACCGACATCGAAACCGCCATGGAGCGTGTGCCCGAGGCCTCGCGCGATGCGGTCATGGCGCGGGTCGACAACCTCTCGCGCCAGGCCGAACAGATCTACATCCGCCGCGTGCTCGCCGCCGACGCGTTGAAAGCCGGACTCGACAAGACTCCAGAAGTTGCTGCTGCCCTGGCGCAGGCTCGCGAACGCATCCTCTCGGACGCCCAGCTCGGCGCCATCCAGCAGACCGTCAAGCTCAGCGACGCCACCGTCCGTGCCTACGCGCAAGACGTCTATCGCAGCAACCCCAAGCGCTTCGAAGTCCCCGCGCAGACGCGTGCCCGCCACATCCTGCTCGGCACCAGCGCCGACGGCAAGGCCAAGGAACGGGCCGCCGAGGTGCTTGCCAAGATCAAGGCCGGCATGTCCTTCGAGGACGCCGCGCGCCAGTACTCCGGCGACTACGCCAGCGCCGCCAAGGGCGGTGACCTTGGCTGGTTCGCAGCCGGTGCCATGGTCAAGCCCTTCGAGCAGGCGGTTGCCAAGCTGACCCAGCCCGGCGAGATCGGCTCCGAGCTTGTCGAAACCCAGTTCGGCACCCACATCATCCAGCTCGTCGGCCGCCGCGATGCCGGCATCCTGCCCTTCGAAGAAGTCCAGGACCTGCTCGCCCAGGAAGTGCGCGTCAAGGCCGAGAACGAGGCCCGCCAGACCCGCATCGAGGCCATCTCGCGCGCCGCCAAGGTCGACGTCCCCGCGCTCGAAGCCATGGCCGCCGACTACGCCAAGAAGACCAAACCCTGAGCGGACGCAAGCCGCCCGCCCGCAACCCATGCCGGCGGACGCCATCATCGTCGTCTATCGCCCGCAGCTCGCACCGCTGCGGGCCGCCCTGCAGGCTTTGGTGCAGGCGCAAGGCCAGGGCCTGCTCGGGCGCATCCACCTGTGGCACAACGACGCCGGCCCGCAAGCCACTCCTGGCCTCAGCGCACTCCTTGACGAACTATGCGGGCAGGGTGCCGTAATCCAGCCGCACCGCAGCGAACGCAACCTGGGCTTTGGCCCGGCCATCAACGCCGTCCTGCCGGCAATCCGGGCCCCCTACCTGTTGCTGCTCAACCAGGACGCGATCCCCGAGCCCGGCGCCCTCGAACGCTTGTGGCTGGCAGCCCGGAGCGACGCCGCCGATGTCGCCGCCTGGGAACTGCGCCAGATCCCCTATGAGCACCCCAAGGACTACGACCCCTTGACGGGTGAAACAGGATGGTTCAGCGGCGCGGCCGTGCTGCTGCGCACCGACGCGCTGCGCGCGGTCGGCGGCTTCGAGCCGCGTTTCTTCATGTACTGCGAGGACGTTGACCTGTCGTGGCGGCTACGCTGCGCCGGATGGCGCCTGCGCTATCTCCCGCAGTGCGCCGTGGTCCACCGCACCTACGACCATCCCGGCCAGGTCAAGCCGCTGGCCGCGCTGCAAGGGGTCTACGCCAACCTCTGCCTGCGCACCCGCTTTGCGGGCCGGCGCAGCGTCGTCAGCGCGGCGCGCGCCTTCCTGCGCCGGCTCGCCGCCCCGCAGCCGTTTCGTGGCTACCGAGTGGGTCTGATGCAGGCTCTGCTCGAGTTTGCCGCCAACTATCGCTACTTCCGCCGCACGCGCTACGCCGCGGTCGGCTTCGCGCCGCGCTTCAACGGCTTCGACTACGAGGAGCGGCGCGACGGTGCCTTCCACGCCTTTCTCGCACAGGCTGAGCGCGCGCAGCCGTTGCCGGCCGTCACCGCGATCGTGCGTGCAAGCAGCAGCGCGCAGCAGCTCGAGGCCCAACTGGAAACCATGGCCCGGCAGACACATGCGCTGCAGGAGGTGATCGTCGTTGGCGGCACGGCCCCACACCTGCAGCCGCTGTGCACCCACTGGGCCGCGCGCCTGGCGCTGCATCCGCTCCCAACAAACCCCGCGCCACTGGCCGCCATCGCCGCGCTGCATGCACAGGCAGACTGGTGGCTGCTGCAGGAGGACGACGCGGTCCTCCCCTACGCCGACCACCTCGAGGTCCTGTTGCAGGCTGCAATCGACCGCCAAACACAGGCCGCCGCGGCGCGCACCTGGTTGATCGAGGCCCGACCCGCCCAGCACGCGCAGGCGCACCGCCAGCATGCCCCGCGCACCACGTTCGCTGGCCAGCCGGCCGAACGCCCTTGCCGCCTGTTGCATCGGGCCGCCGCACGGGCCACACACCCGACCTGCGCCGACATCGAGAAGACAACCACCGTGCGTTACGTTGCTGCCGCGTCGTGACTGACCGCCAGCCTCATGCAGCTTCAGGCCCCGCCCGCGTGAGCAGCGCGCCCGCCCGTTGCCGCGCCATCCGCGCCGGATCGCACGCCACGAACGCCTGCACCAGCGCGTCGTACTGCGGGTGCAGCCGGCGCATGGTCGCCAGCGCCTGTGCCTGCAGCGCCTGCTGGCGCTCGTTGAACCTCACGCCGCCGGCGTGGTAGACGAACACGACGAGCGCGTGCAGGTGCTGCCCGCGGCGCGCCGTGGCACACAGGCAGAAATCGTTCTCCTCGCCGTAGCCGGCGCCGAAGGCCTCGACATCGAACTCGCCGACGTCGTCCAGGCAGTCGCGGCGGATCTACATGCAAAAGCCGACCGCGGTCGGGATCTCGACCTGCTGGTCGTCGAGCCCTTTGCCGGCTGCAGGAAGGGGCTCGCGAAGTCCCTGCTCCGCTTCGCACGCGACTACCGGTACTACAGGCGCACGCGATACGGCGGTCCCGGTTTCGAACCCTGCTTTCGCGGAGGCGACTACGAGATGCGGCGCGAAGGCGCCTTCATCCCCTACCGCTCGGCTGCCGAGCGGGGCGCCCCCGTGCCAACGGTTTCCGTTGTCGTCGCCGCAGGTCGTGATCCTGCACACCTCGAGGAGTGGCTGAACCGCCTCGCCGGCCAGACCTGCCCGCCTGCCGAGGTGCTCATCGTCGGCGGCATCGACGCCACCTGCGCGCCGGCATCGCAGCGTGCCCCAGACCCCTTCGAGATCCGACCATTGCCCCGCGTGACAGACTCGCTGGACGTGGTTGCCCGGGTTCACGCCCGTGGCGATTGGTGGTTAACGATGCAGGACGACGGCTTGCTGCCCTACGCCGACCACATCGAAGTGCTGCTCGACGCTGCCCTCTCTGCCGGTGCCGGCATGGCCACCGCATGGACCTGGCCCGTGGAAGCCGATGACGAACACAGTCGTGATGCCCACCGGCACCACTGGCCCCGCTCCATCGAAGTCACGCCGATGCCCGAGCGGCCATCCTGCCTGACCCGCCGCCATGCCCGCCATGACGAACTGTCCACCCTGCCCGCGGTCGAGGTCGGCAAATTGACCACCGTACGCTATCGGCTCGAGGGCCACGCACAGACCTGAGCGCAGGCGCCTTCAGGCACTTGAAGCCACCCGCCCCGCGTGATGGCGCCACATGCGCCACAGCATGTCCTCGAAATGCCGCGCGAACCGCACAGCGTCGAACAACGGCGCCGCCTTCAGCCGGGTGCGCATCGACGCACGCAGTGCCGCCAAACCATCCAGATCGCGTGTCAGCTCGCACGCTTTCTGGACGAAGTCGTCTTCGTCTCGCGCAACCCATTCCGAGAGCCCGGCATTGTGGGCGATGGTCTCTCCGTTGTGCCCGATGAAGCGATCCCCACGCCGAGTCAGCACCGGCACGCCCATCCACAGCCCTTCCACGCTGGTGGTTCCGCCGGGGTACGGAAAGGGGTCCAGCGCCACGTCGACGCGGCTGTAGGCCTCGAGATACCCGGCACGTGATGACGGCCCTTCGAGCAACACGCCATCCGGCGCAATGCCGGCCCGCTCAAGCCGATTGCACATGGCGTGGCGCACCTCAGGCTCGGCCAGTTGACCGGCCTTGAGGAACAGCCGCGAGCGGGGCAACCGTGCCATCACCCGGCTCCACAGTGCCAAGGTGGCGTCGTTCACCTTCGAGAGGTTGTTGAAGCAACCGAAAGTCAGCCCCCCCTTTGAGAGCGCAGGAAGCGGCGTCACCGCCAGATCGACGTCCGGCGGCGAAAAGCAGAAGTAGGTCTCCGGCAGGCGCCAGACCTGCTCCACGAAGTGTCCATCGTCGTCCGGCGGCGTGACAAAGGGATCCCCGATGACGTGGTCCATCTCCTGAAGCCCGGTCGTCGCGAAGTATCCCAGCCACGCGGCCTGGACTGGAGCCGGGCGGTGCACGAAGACCGGCAACCGGTTGTGGGCGGTGTGGCCTGCCAGATCAAGCAGCAGGTGCACGCCGTCGTCGCGGATGCGATGGGCGGCTTGCGCATCGTCCAGCCGCCAGATGGGGTGCCAGGCCGAGAAGTGGGGCTTCAACTGCGCCGTCACTTCGTCTTCGATGCCGTTGGTCGGGTAGGCCAGCAACTCGACGCGCGAATCGCGCAGGCCCGAAAGCAGGCCCAGCAGGAAGTAGGCAACCGGATGCTGGCGAAGGTCACCGGAAACGAGGCCGACGCGCAACTTCGCAGGCCTGGGGTCGCAGCGCCAACTTCCGAACGGCTCCTTCACCTTGCGCCGCTGCTGCTCCCCGTAAGCCATGGCCTCGACCAACGCCTGCTGGGGCCGAACCTCGGCCATGTAGTTCATGCAGAAGAGCAGGCTGCTGTGCGCATCGGAATAGCCTGGGTCCAGACCCAGCGCCTGTCTGAAACTGCCGATGGCGTCGACGAACCGCCCCTGGCCCATCAGCGCCACCCCCAGGTTGACGTGGGCTTCCACATACTTCGGAAGCAAGGCGATCGCCTTCCGACAACACGATTCGGCCTCGGCCATGCGACCCTGGTCGACCAGCACGGCGCCCAGGTTGGCGTGCGCGCCAGGGTGGTCCGGCTGCAGCGCGATGACCTGCTGATAGCACGCTTCGGACTCCTCGAGCCTACCCAGGCCGCGAAGCACAATGCCGAGGTTTCCATGAGCATCGAGCAGTCCGGGTTGCAGCTCGATGGCCTTGCGGCAACTGGCCTCGGCTTCCTCCAGCCGGTTCAGTCCCAGCAGCACGGCGCCCAGTTGGCCGTGGGCGGGGGCGTGATTGACGTCGAGTGCAAGGACGTGACGGCAGGCCGCCTCGGCCTCCTCCAAGCGGCCCATGTCTGCCAGGACGTCGGCGACACGCAGGTGCGCCACGGCCAGGCTGGGTGCGTTGTCGCGCGCCGCCTGCATGGCCTGCAGCGCTTCAGGCAGCCGCCCCTGGCGCCGCAGGATCCGACCCAACACCGTCCAGGCGAAGGGATGCCGCGGAAAGTGCCGTGTGAGTTCAAGCGCCAGCGGCTCGGCCTCGGCGTATCGGCCAGCCCGTTGGGCAGACAGCAAGGCATCGATGGACACCTGGGGCGGCATCTCGCCTCCGCCGGCCGCAGCCGACTGGTTCTCGCGAAGGGCTGCGACCCGCGTCTCCAGTTCGTCCACGGTGGCGCCCTTCAACCCGTGCCGACGTCCCTGCGTCAACACGGCGGTGGCCTCGTCGGCGCGCCGGCACCGCACCAGGGCATCGACATAGCTGACCCAGTACTGCGACTGCGTCGGGTTGGCCTGCAAGGCGGCCTTGAACAGCGGCAACGCCTGCTCTGTCTTACCGGCCATCACCGCGATCACCCCCAGGTTGTGATTCGCGTCCGCATGCCCAGGCTGCTGACGCAGCACGTCCCGGTACCAGCGCTCGGCCTCGGCAAGCTGTCCGGCCTTGTGCGCCTGGACGGCGCGTTGAAACTGGAGCTGGATCATCACGTGCGCCATCGTCAGACCAACGACCGCATGACCGCTTCTCGATAAGGCCTGGCCGGATCCTGCGACACGAACTCGCGCACCCGGTCCTCATAGTCGGGATGCAGCCGCCTCATCGCCGCCAGCGCCTGTGCCTGCAGCGCCTGCTGGCGCTCGTTGAAGCTCACGCCGCCGGCGTGGTAGACGAACACGTCGAGCGCGTGCAGGTGCTGCCAGCGGCGCGCGGTGGCGCGCAGGCAGAAGTCGTTCTCCTCGCCGTAGCCCGCGCCGAAGGCCGCGGCGTCGAACTCGCCGACATCGTCCAGGCAGTCGCGCCGGATGTACATGCAAAAGCCGACCGCGGTCGGGATCTCGACCTGCTGGCCGTCCAGCGTGCGCGCAAAGAGCGCCTGCAGGCTCGCCGTGCTGTGGCCGGCCGGCAGCTCGTTTGCCTGGCAGAAGTGCGGGAAGGAGCAGATCGTCGCGTTGTTCGAGAACGGCGTCACGGTGCCCGTGCGCGCACCGCGCCAGGCAGCGGCGCGCAGGCGGTCGAGCCAGTCGCCGGCCACTTCGGTGTCGCTGTTGAGCAGCACCACGTCGCGCCGGCCAGCCAGCCGCAGGCCCAGGTTTGCAGTCCCGACGAAGCCGAGGTTGCGCGCGTTGGAGATCACGCTCACCTGAGGATAGAGCGCAGCCAGTTTGCGCAGCCAGTGCGCCACGTCCGGGTCGGGGCTGGCGTCATCGATCACGGTCAGGTGCCAGCGCTGGCGACCCAGGCTCCCAAGAACGCTCGTCACGCAGCGCCGCAGATGGGGCAGGCCACCGTAGACGGGCACGATGATCTCCACCGTCTCGTCCCGAGGCAGGCGCAGCCCGGGCGCGAGCGTGTCGGCCAGCGCCCGGTAATCGGCCGAAAGCGGCCAGCCGCAGTCGACCTCGAGCCGCCAGGGACCGCTGTCCTGCGTCGACCCATCCAGCGCTAGCGGCAGGCGCAGGCCGGCCTGCCCGCCGGCGAGCAGCAGGCGCACGCCGGTGGCGTGCTCGGCTGCAAACTCGATCTGCTGCCGCGCGCACTGTTGCAGCGCCGCCAGGGCGCCCTCGTCCCCCGCCTGCCAGCGTGCACGCACGCTTCCTGCGGCGTCCACCAGCCGCAAGGCCTGCAGGTGCAAGAAGCCGTCCCGGTCGGCCGGCTGCCACCACAGCCCGCATGCGGGGTCGAACTGCCCCGGCAGCGTGAACACGAGCGTCTGCTGCAGTTGTCCAACCCGGCCGAGCACCGACAGCCCCTGCGTCGTGCCGTCGCCAAACGTCAGGGACAGCGTGCTGACGAAGACCGCGACGTGCACCGCCGGGTCGCTGGGCGGCAAAGCCGCGGCGCCGCACGCAGCTGCAGCGCTGTCCTCTGTCCGCGTTGCGGCGAACACGAGCTGGTAGGCCGACGCATCGGGCTGCGCGATCAGGTAACGCGCAACGGTCGGCGGCAGCAGGTCAAAGGGAGTCCAGAACTCGGTCCAGTGCCAGGGGGCGTCGATGGTCTCGACGCGCTCGACCCGCCAGCCTCCGTCCTGCAGCAGCCGCGCGAACGAACGCCGCGTGAAGAAGCGCAGGTGCGTGCGGTCGAGCAGGCCTTCGGCCCCGTATGTCCAGTCGCCGTGCATCAGCTCCAGCACATGGCCGGCATACGCCACGTTGGGCACCGAGGCCAGCAGCGTGCCGCCAGGCTGCAGCAGCCGCGTGCAGGCGCGCAAAACGCGCTCGGGCTCGCGCAGGTGCTCGAGCACGTCGGCGCAGACGATGCAGTCGTAGCTGCCAGCCGCAAAGCCTGCGTCCCAATCCGCCGCTTCCAGGTCGAGCAGATCGAGGCGGCGGTAGCCGTCGCGCGCGACATGGAACTCGGCGCTGCTGATCGTCACGCCATCGACCGTGCAGCCGCGCTCGCGCAGCAGGCGGCCCAGCGCCCCACCGCCCACGCCCAGGTCCAGCACGCGCGCGCCCGGCGGGACGAGAGCGGCCAGCACCGACAGCGACGAGCGCTGCGCGAGGTCGATCTCGCGCCAGTAGACATGCGCGCGACCGACGTGGTCGTCGCCACCTGGCCAGCCGGCGTAGAGCAGCGCGTACTCGCCCCGTGCGCTCTGCGCCAGCACTTCGACCCAGGGCGTGCGGTCTGCGGGCGGCAGCGGCAGGTGCAGTGTGAAGCCCGCGTCCTGCAGCCGGTTGTCGGTGAAGGTGTCGCCAAAGGCCTGCTGCACATCGCGGCGGCGCACGCCGGTCGGGCAGCGGTGTTCAACCCCATCGACACGGACAATGACCTCGGCCAATGCCCCGTCGTCCATCGAAGCGGCCCAGCCGTCCAGGACCAGGGTGCCGCCATCCAGGTGCCGCTCATCGACCCAGCCCCAGGGGCCATGGCGAAAGCCGGCCAGCGGCGAGAGATCGCGCCCGGCATCGGCGCCCACGACGTACAAGTCCTGCTCATGCGCCAGCCCCTTGGGGATGCGCCAGGCCACGCGTGCGTCGCCCGCCGCGGCGGCCACCGCACGGCGCACGAAGGCGGCGCTGACGGTCGTCGTGCCATAGGCCTGCGGGCTGAGCGAGTCGATCTCGCTCTGCGGCTTGAAGAGCAGGCCATTCACGGGCAGGTCCTCGCCGGGCGGGAGCAAGGCCTCGTCGTGCACGGTGAAGCAGAGCACGCCGCGGGGCGACAGTAGGCGCAGCAAGCGGCCGAGCCAGCGCTGGAACAGGTGCTCGGGCAGGTGCGAAAAAAGCGAGGCCACCCAGATGAAGTCAAAGCGCTGCGTCGGCGCGAACTCTTCGGGCACGAGAGATGAAGGCAAGCCCTGCACGCCGAAGTGCGCGACGACGTAGTCAAGCGCCTCAGGCTGGATCTCGGACGCATGGATCTCGAGCTCACGCTCGCATCCGCACAGCAGGCGCAACAGCCGTCCGTAGCCGCAGGCGAAGTCGAGCAGGGCAACCGGGCCCTCGGTCGCGGGCAGCAGCAGATCCAGCACCTGCCGCAGCGCGGTGTACTGCTGCAGCGCGACGTTGTAGTACTGGCTGACCGCTGCACCCGCGTCGCGGTGGTGGCGCAGCGAGTGCAGCAGCATCTGGTCGGCGGGGTGGATGCGCAGCTGCAGCGGAGCGCCAAGCTGCGGCCAGTGGCGACGCAGCAGCGCCTGCAGGCGCGGGTCCAGGCACAGGTCTTCGGCCTCGGCCAGCAGGCCCGGCAGCGCAGGCGGTTGAGGGTCGCTCATGGTGCGTGTCCAGGCGCATCGGCCCGCGATCCCGCCCAGGCCAGTGCGAAAAGGCCCAGCAAGGCGAGCGCGAACTTGGCGTCGCGCAGGACGACGTTGAAGAAGCCGGCCCAGGTGATCGCCACCAGCACCAGCAGCGCCGGCACGGCAGCGCTTCCGCGCCGATGGATGGCCCGCAAGGCCAGCGCCCATGCCAAGGCGGCCAGCGCCAGCGCCACCGCGCCGCCTTGCATCGCCAGCAGCAGGTATTCACTGTGCGGCGTGGTGTGCGCCAGGAGCGTGGGCTGGCCATCGACCTGCGCACGCCATCGGCTCACCCAGCTGCCGACGCCGTGGCCGAACAAGGGGTGCTCGCGGATCAGCAGAGCGGTGATCTCGAGCATGCGTGCGCGCATGCCCCAGCTCGTGCTGACCTCGGCGTCCGCGCGATAGGCCTGCAGTTCGGCTGCGCCTTCGTCGAAACGCTGGCGCACGTTGGGCGAAGCAAGGCCGATCGCCAGCGTCGCGAGGACGATGGTGCAGAGCAGCGCAGCGCGTCGCCAGGGGTTGCGCGGGTGCAGCAGGGCGAGCACGGCCAGCAGCAGCGGGGCCCCCAGCATGCCGGTGCGTCGGTCCTGCGCGGCGAGGCCGGCCAGGCAGATGAGAGCGGCCAGTCCGGCCAGCATCCGCTTGCGGGAGGAGGTCGCCGTGAGCGCGGCGTGTGCAGCCAGCGCGCAGGCCAGCGCCAGTTGCAGCGAGAACGCAATGCGCTGGTTGCCCCACACGTCGACGATGGGCCGTGTGCCCACCCGGCCCGGCAGCAGCCCGCTCATGGCCAGCCATTCGGCGATCGCGACTCCGGTCGAGGCGACGACGAAGTGCAGGAGCGCCTGCTTGGCCGCCCGCGGCGGCAAAGCCAACACCAGCGGCGCCACCAGCAGCGGCAGCGCGTACATCCACAGGTGGGAGATGATGGCGTGTGCAGGTGCCGGGCTCCAGAGCGCGCTCAGGGCAAGCCAGAGCCACAGCGCGGCCGCTGCGCGCAGGACCGGCTGCCGTGCAAGCTCCCCAAGGCGCTGCTGTTGCGCAAGACTCGACAGCGCCAGGACCGCACCCGTGAGCAGGGCCAGGTACTGCAGGCCGATCGGCAGGTAGGGCGTCCAGCCGAGCGTGAGCGCAAGCGGGGCCAGCAAACCCTGCGGCAGATTGCGCGTGCTCATGTGCGGGCCCGCCGCCACAGGCCGTCGAAGGCGCCTCGCGCCAATGCAGCCAGGCGTGGCAGGCGCTCCTCTTCGGCCCGCACGATGCCCACTGCCTCGTACGCCAGGCGCAGCAGGCACAGGCGCGCGAATGCCGGTTCGCGCAGGCCCCAGCGGCGCAGCAGCAGGACGGTGTTGCGTGCCAGCAGGCGTCGCCGCGCCGGCCCGTGGCCGGTGGCCTGCAGCGTCCGTCCGAACAGGCGGTAGCTGCGGCGCTGCCCGATCGCGTGTGCAAAGACATGGCTGCCATGGACCCACACCGACAGGCCGAGCGTTCGTGCGCGCAGGCAGTGCTCGGTGTCGACGTGATCGAGCGCCAGCGTCTCGTCGAAGGCGCCGAGGCGCAGCAGCGCCGCGTGGCGCCAGATCGTCATCGAGTTGATCACGAAGGCGACGCGGCGCAGGCCGTCGAACTCGCGCGGCAGGTGCCGCATCCGCCAGCGGCCGAGTTCGATGTAGCGCCCACGCAGTCCGGTGGCGCGGTCACGGTAGGCGGGCGCGATGGCGGCGACGTCGCTGCGCGCCAGCAGCGCAACGACCTCGGGGTCGGCAAGCAGTGCGGTCAGCACGGCAGGGTCGGAGTCCTGGTCGACAAAGACGACTTGCGCGGGCGGATTCGCGTCTTCATGCAGTCGCTGCAGCGCACGGTTGTAGGCGCCGGCAAGGCCGCCGCGGTTGCCGTTGACCAGTACCTCGAGGGGCAAGGCGCCCGCGGCAAGCTGGGCCAGCGCCGGCGAGGCCTGTTCGTTGTTGTCGACGACGATGACGCGCCCGGCTGCGTTGTGCAGTCGGGCGAGCTGCGGGCTCAGGTCGACTGCCACGCCGTAGACGACGAGCACGGCGGCTGTCAAGGGGCGCGACCCCGCAGGGGGTGAGGGCATGGGCTCGGCCAAGGCGCTATCGGCGTGCCGCAACCGGCCGCGCGATAACCGCGACTCTACAGGCGGTTGATGAGCGCGGCGGCGGTGAGGCCGGCGTTGCCAAGCAGGGTCTGGCGGAAGATGCCGGCGCGCCGCAGCCCGAGCAGGCGCGGAGGCAGCGGCTGCTGGCGGGCCCGCACGAAGGCATCGAGCACGCACTGGTTTTCCGCCGTGAGCAGGGGGTACACGCGCGCGAGGGCCGACAGGTTGGCATCCACCCAGCCGCGAAACCGCCCCTGCAGCAATTGCCGCGCGCGGCTGGCCTGGGCACGCAGGTTGGCGTTGGAGCCGAACTGGTTGCCTTCGTGCTGGCGGTAGCGCACGGTGGGGTAGGGGTCGTAGTGCACCTGCCCGCCGCAGCCGCTCACCAGCATGTAGGCCCACCAGTCGTGC
>CAUJJP010000035.1 GCA_963205525.1 Pseudomonadota bacterium
CTGCGGCAGCGAGGCCGCGATCCGCGTAGGCCTGGAGGGCAACCTGTGCCGCGGCCCCGGCTGCCACAACAGCGTGCGCGCCGTGCAGCAGGGCGCGGCGGCCCTGGAGTGAGCAGGAGGCCCTCATGAACGCACCCTTCATCGGCCAGCGCGTCGAACGCCGCGAAGACGCCCGCTTCCTCACCGGCCGCGGCCAGTACACCGACGACATCGTGCTGCCGGGACAGACCTACGGCGTCTTCCTGCGCTCGCCGCACGCGCACGCCCAGATCAAGTCGCTGGACAGCAGCGCCGCCGCCGCCGCCCCCGGCGTGCTGGCCATCTTCAGCGGCGAGCACTTCAAGGCGGTCGGCGGCCTGCCCTGCGGCTGGCTCATCAACAGCGTCGACGGCAGCCCGATGAAGGAGCCCAAGCACCCGGTGCTGGCCGACGGCAAGGTGCGCTACGTCGGCGACCGGGTGGCGCTGGTGGTCGCCGAGACTCTGGCGCAGGCGCAGGCGGCGCGCGACCTGATCGAGGTCGACTACGAGGTGCTGACGCCGGTGATGGACATCGCCGACGTCGCCGCTGCCGGGGCGGCGGTGCACGTCGAGGCGCCGGACAACCAGTGCTACCTGTGGTCGATCGGCGACGGCGCCGGCACCGATGCCGCGATCGCGGCGGCGGCCCACGTCACCCGGCTGCATTTCCGCAACAACCGGCTGGTGCCCAACGCGATCGAGCCGCGCGCCGCCAACGCGAGCTACAACAGCGCCGCCGACGAGTACACCCTGTACGTGGCGAACCAGAACCCGCACGTCGAGCGGCTGCTGATGTGCGCCTTCGTGCTCGGCATCCCCGAGCACAAGATGCGCGTCATCGCGCCCGACGTCGGCGGCGGCTTCGGCTCCAAGATCTTCCTCTACGGCGAGGAGACCGCCCTCGTGTGGGCGAGCAAGCAGGTCGGGCGGCCGATCAAGTGGACCGCCGAGCGCAGCGAGGCCTTCCTCGCCGACGCCCACGGCCGCGACCACCTCAGCAGCGCCGAGCTGGCGCTGGACAAGGACGGCCGCTTCCTCGCCCTGCGCGTGAACACCACCGCCAACCTCGGTGCCTACCTGTCGACCTTCGCCTCGGCGGTGCCGACCATCCTGTACGCCACCTTGCTCGCCGGCCAGTACGCCACGCCCAAGATCAGCGCCACCGTGAAGGCGGTGTTCACCAACACCGCGCCGGTGGACGCCTACCGCGGCGCCGGCCGGCCCGAGGCGAGCTACCTGATCGAGCGCATCGTCGAGACCGCGGCGCACGAGCTCGGCATCGACCCCGCCGAGCTGCGGCGGCGCAACTTCATCCGCGAGTTCCCCTATGCCACCCCGGTCGGCCTGACCTACGACACCGGCGACTACGACGCCACGCTGACGCGCGCGATCGAGCTCGCCGACGTCGCCGGCTTCGCCGCACGCCGTGCCGCCAGCGAAGCCAGGGGCCTCAAGCGCGGCCTGGGCTACAGCGCCTACATCGAGGCCTGCGGCATCGCGCCGTCCAGCGTCGCGGGCGCCCTGGGCGCGCGCGCCGGCCTGTTCGAGGCCGGCGAGGTGCGCGTGCACCCGACCGGCAAGGTCACCGTCTTCACCGGCAGCCACAGCCACGGCCAGGGCCACGAGACCACCTTCGCCCAGGTGGTGGCCGACAAGCTGGGCATCCCGATGGAGGACGTCAGCATCGAGCACGGCGACACCGGCAAGATCCTGTTCGGCATGGGCACCTACGGCAGCCGCTCGCTGGCGGTGGGCGGCACCGCGATCGTGAAGGCGATCGACAAGGTGATCGCCAAGGGCAAGAAGATCGCCGCCCACCTGATGGAAGCCGACGACGGCGACGTCGTCTTCGAAGGCGGCCAGTTCAAGGTCGCCGGCACCGACAGGGCGGTGCCCTTCGCCCAGGTCTCGCTCACCGCCTACGTGCCGCACAACTTCCCGCACGACAAGCTGGAGCCGGGCCTGAACGAGAACGCCTTCTACGACCCGAGCAACTTCACCTACCCGGCGGGCAGCTACGTCTGCGAAGTCGAGGTCGACCCCGCCACCGGCGCCGTGCGCATAGACCGCATGACCGCCTGCGACGACTTCGGCAACGTCATCAACCCGATGATCGTCGAGGGCCAGGTGCACGGCGGGCTGGCGCAGGGCATAGGCCAGGCGCTGCTCGAGCACGGCGTCTACGACACGGCCTCCGGCCAGCTGCTGGCGGGCAGCTACATGGACTACGCCATGCCGCGCGCCGACGACATGCCCAGCTTCACGGTCGAGACCGCCAAGGGCACCCCCTGCACGCACAACCCGCTCGGCGTCAAGGGCTGCGGCGAGGCAGGCGCCATCGGCAGCCCGCCGGCGGTGATCAACGCGATCTGCAACGCGCTCGGGATCAAGGACCTCGCCATGCCGGCCACGCCCTACACGGTCTGGCAGGCGGCGCAGGCTGCGGCCGGCAAGCACTGAGGAGACAGCCATGCAAGCCTTCAACTACCAAAGCGCCTCCTCGCTCGCCGCCGCCGCGGCGGCGCTGAACGACGACGCCCGGCTGCTCGCGGGCGGGCAGTCGCTGCTGCCGTCGATGCGGCTGGGCCTGGCCGCGCCGGGCACGCTGATCGACCTGGCCTCGATTCCCGAGCTCAAGGGCATCGTGGTCGCCGGCGGCAGCCTGCGCATCGGCGCCATGAGCACCCACGCCGAGGTCGCCGCCAGCGCCGAGGTGCAGCGCGCGATCCCGGCGCTGGCCGACCTGGCCGGCCACATCGGCGACCGCCAGGTCCGCAACCGCGGCACCCTGGGCGGCAGCCTGGCCAACAACGACCCCGCCGCCTGCTACCCGGCGGCGGTGCTCGGGCTGGGGGCGACGGTGCACACCAACCGGCGCGACATCGGCGCCGACGACTTCTTCCAGGGCCTGTACATGACGGCGCTGGCCGACGGCGAGATCGTCACCGCGGTCAGCTTCCCGATCCCGCAGGCGGCGGGCTGGCAGAAGTTCAAGCAGCCGGCGTCGCGCTTCAGCCTGGTGGGCGTGTTCGTCAGCAAGGGCAACGGCGGGGTGCGGGTGGCGGTCACCGGTGCCGGCAGCAACGGCGTGTTCCGGGTGCCGGCGATCGAGGCCGCGCTCGGCGCGAGCTGGAGCGCCGCCGCGGCGCAGGCGGTCAAGCTGCCGGCCGACGGCCTGAACAGCGACCTGCACGGATCGGCGGCCTACCGCGCGACGCTGATCCCGGTGCTCGCCGGGCGCGCCATCGGTGGCTGAGTCGGTGGCTGAGTCGGTGGCTGAGTCGGTGGCTGAGTCGGTGGCCGAGTCGGTGGCCGAGTCGGTGGCCGAGTCGGTGGCGGGCCGGCCGGGCGCCGCGCCCGCCCTGCCGGCGAGCATCGAGGAGACGGAGGCGCGGCTGCGCGCGCACGACTACGTGAGCGACCGCCAGCTCGCCACCGTCGTCTTCCTGGCCCTGAAGCTGCAGCGCCCGCTGTTCCTGGAGGGCGAACCCGGCACCGGCAAGACCGAGCTCGCGCGCAGCCTGGCGGCGCTGCTGGAGGCGCCGCTGATCCGCCTGCAGTGCTACGAGGGGCTGGACCTCGCGGGCGCCGCCTACGAGTGGAACTACGGCCGCCAGATGCTGGAGATCCGGCTCGCCGAGCGCGAGTCGCTGGCGCGCGAGACGCTCGCCGCCGAGCTGTTCAGCGAGCGCTTCCTGACCCGGCGCGCCCTGCTGCGGGCGATAGACCCGAAGCAGGCGCGCCCGCCGGTGCTGCTGATCGACGAGCTCGACCGCGCCGACGAGCCCTTCGAGGCCTTTTTGCTCGAGGTGCTGGCCGACTACCAGATCACCATCCCCGAGCTGGGCACGGTGAAGGCGCGCCAGCCGCCGATCGTCATCCTCACCAGCAACCGCACGCGCGAGATCCACGACGCCGTCAAGCGCCGCTGCCTCTACCACTGGGTGGCCTTCCCCGACGCCGCGCGCGAGCTGGAGATCGTGCAGCGGCGGGTGCCGGGTGCGGCCGACGCGCTGGCGCGCCAGATCGTCGCCTTCGTCCAGCGCCTGCGCGAGATCGACCTCTACAAGCTGCCCGGGATCGCCGAGACCATCGAGTGGACACGCGCCCTGATGCAGCTCGACGCCCTGGTGCTGGACCCCGAGCTGGTGCGCAACACCCTGGGCGTGCTGCTCAAGTACCAGGACGACATCGCGCGCATGCAAGGCGGCGAGGCGGCGCGGCTGCTGCAGGAAGTGCAGGCGGCGGCGCGGCCGGGCTGAGGGCCGGGGACGAGCTCGCATGCTCCCCCACGTCGGCGCGCCCGGCCACCTGGCGGAGAACGTGATGCACTTCGCGCGCGTGCTGCGCAGCGCCGGCATGCCGGTGGGCAGCGACCGCGTGATCACCGCGCTGCAGGCGTTGCAGGTCGCCGGGCTGGCGTCACGGCAGGATTTCCACGCCGTGCTCGCTGCCTGCCTGATCGACCGTGCCGAGCACCGCGCGCTGTTCGACCAGGCCTTCATGCTGTTCTGGCGCGACCCCGACCTTGAAGGCCGCATGCGCGCCCTGCTGCTGCCCAAGGTGCGCGCCCAGGGCGGCACGCCGCCGACGCAGCAGAACCGGCGCCTGGGCGCGGCCCTGTTCCCGCAGGTGCCGGGCGCACCCGAGCCGCCGGCGCGGCAGGAGATCGAGCTCGACGCCAGCCTCACCTGGTCTCAGCGCGAGCTGCTGCGCCAGGCCGACTTCGAGACCATGAGCGTCGACGAGTGGCGCGCCGCGCAGAAGCTGCTGGCCCGGCTTGCGCTCCTGTTCGAGCCGCTGCCCACCCGGCGCATGGGCGCCGCAGCGCGCGGGCGCATCGCCTGGCGCGCCACCCTGGCCGGGATGGCGCGCCACGGCGGCGAGCTGTGGGACATCCGGCACCGCGCGCGCCGCACGCGACCGGCGCCGCTGGTGCTGCTGGCCGACATCTCCGGCTCCATGAGCCGCTACTCGCGCATGCTGCTGCACTTCGCACACGCCCTGGGCCACGCCGAGACGCGGGTCGAGAGCTTCGTCTTCGGCACCCGGCTCACGCGCACCACCCGGCTGCTGGCCAGCCGCGACACCGACCTCGCGGTGGCGCAGGTCGTGCGCACGGTGCAGGACTGGTCGGGCGGCACCCGCATCACCGAGGCCCTGCGCGAGTTCAACCGGCGCTGGGCGCGCCGCTGCCTGCCCGGGCAGGCCACCGTGCTGCTGGTGAGCGACGGCCTGGAGCACGGCGACACCGCCGCCCTGGGCTTCGAGATGGAACGCCTGCACAAGAGTTGCCGGCGCCTGATCTGGCTGAATCCGCTGCTGCGCTTCGACCGCTTCGAGCCGCGCGCCGGCGGCGTGAAAGCCATGCTGCCGCACGTCGACCGCTTCCTGCCGGCGCACAACCTCGAAAGCCTCGAGGACCTGGTGGCCGTGCTCGGCCGCCCCGAGCGCTGAACCGCACCCTCACCTCGACCGCACCCGACACCATGCAACTCCAGTCCCAGCAGTCCCTTCCGGTCGGCCAGGCCCAGGCCTGGGAGGCCCTGAACGACATCTCGCTGCTCGAGAAGGCCGTGCCCGGCTGCGAAGGGCTGCGGCCGATGGGCGAGAACCGCTACGAGGTGCTGGTCGTCGCCGCCATCGGGCCGGTGAAGGCGAAGTTCAAGGGCACGCTGCAGATCGAGAACCTGCAGCC
>CAUJJP010000036.1 GCA_963205525.1 Pseudomonadota bacterium
TTCGCTGTCCTGCGAGCGCGTGATGCGCCAACTCAGGTCCAGCCTGGCATGCTCGCCGACGCCGCCGCGCCACAGGGCGAGCAGCGAGCGGATGCGCTGGGCGCCGCCCGGGCGGCCCTGGGTGTCGGGGTCGTCGTGGCCGCCGCGCAGCAGCAGGCCCGCAGTTCCGAGTCCGGGCGGGCTGCACTGCAGGCCCACGAGCGCGCCGAGGTAGCGCGCGTCCAGGCTGGCGCTGCGGCTGTGGGTGCGCGACTCGACCTCGGCGCCGGCGCGCAGGCGGCAGGGCTCGAGGTCCTGCTCGAACTGCCAGGTGCTGCGGTGCTGGCGGAAGGGCTCGCCGAGCGGGCCGCGGATCCAGGAGCCGGCGAGCTCGAGCTGGCTGCGCCAGCCGCGCCCGGTGTAGCCGGCCGCCAGGGCGAGCTGGTATTGCTGCCAGTCGGTGCTGTCGTGGCTGGAGGAGAAGCGGGCGAGCGCATTGCCGCCCCAGCGCAGCATCCAGCGCTGGCCCACGCCCTGCCACCACTGGGTGCCGAAGCCGAGCATGACGGCTCGGCCCTTGCGCTCCTGGTCCAGCACCGGGAGCACGATCTCGCCGCCGGGGAAGGTGACGGTGAGCTCGTTGAGCCGCGGCGAGCGGTCGAGGTTGCTCTCGTAGCCCGCTTGCACGCTGAGTTCGGTCTGGTGCGCCTGCGCCGCGGGCGCCGACGGCGCGCCACCCAGGCTGACGGTGGGCAACTGGTAGCGCAGCGCGGGATCGGCGATCTGCGCCATGCGCTGGCGCAGGGCGGGCGGCACGTCGGCGCGGGTGCGCCAGGCGTGGAGCAAGGCCTGCAGGGGCTCGGGCTGGCCGAGGGCGGCCATGGCCATCGCGAGGTCGGCCTCGGCGCCGAGGTCGTCCGGGTCCAGCAGCAGCGCGCGCTCGAGCCAGAGCACGGCCTCCAGCGGCTGGCCCTGGTCGAGGTGCAGGCCGCCGAGCATGGCGAGGAAGGACGGCTGATCCAGGCAGCGTTCGAGCAGGGCCTGCAGCCTGACGAGCAGGGCGCGGCGCTCGCCGCTGCCGGCGGGCCAGACCGGCGGCAGCGCGGCGCTGCACGCGGCGCTGCCGAGGGCGCCGGGCCGCGCCGCGGCGGCAGCCGGCGCGGCGGCCGCTGCACCCACGGCGAGCACCAGCAGCAGGCGCAGCACCAGCAGCAGGCGCGGCGCCAGCAGCAGGCGCCGCGCCAGCATCAGGCGCCGAGCCGCCCGCCGGGCCCAGGCCGGGGCGCGCGGCTGTCGTGGGGACGGCTCCCGCAACCCGTGGCAACCGGGCGGGTTCGGGGACTGCCTCCTCACGCCTGGAGCTGGCCGCCGGGCGGCGGCGCCGCGGGCGCGCGGCGCTGCAGGGGTGGGCCGTCGTGTGCGCCGTCGTGCGGGGAGCGGGGCGACGGGCCGTGCGGTGGCCGGCTGTCGCCGCCGTCGGCCGCCGGTGCGCGGGTGGCGCTGGCGGCCCAGGCGGGATCCACGGTCACCAGCTCGGCCCAGCCGGCCAGGGCCGCGATGCGGACCTGGCGATCCGTGCCTTCGAGCAGGAACTCGCCCAGCGGCTCGACCTGTGCCGCCGGCAGCGCGGCGGCGATCTGCGGCCCCAGCAGCACCGGCAGCGCGAGGTCGGCGGTCATCTGCTGCAGCCGCGCCGCGTGCAGCACGGCGTCGCCGAGGGCGGCGTGGGCACGCCGGCGGCTCGGTCCGTAGGAACCCATGATGACCGGGCCCGATTCCAGGCCTATGCCCAGCGCCAGCGGCTGCGCGGGATGGTCCTCGCGCACCGGCCGGCGGCTGGCGAGCAGCGCGACCGACTCGCGCACCAGCACGCGTGCGGCCTGCGCGGCCTGCGCCGCGTGGTCGGGGCAGCGGCCGTCGGCGTTCCACAGCGCGCGCACGCTCTCGCCGACGACGTGTTCGACCACGCCGTGGTGGCGCTCCACGACGTCCACCACCAGGCAGCTGTAGGCGTGCAGGATGGCCGCCAGCTCGGGCGCGGTGGCGCTGCCGGCGAGGGAGCCGAAGTTGCGCACCGAGGCTTCCATGACGGTGACGCTGCGGGTCTCGAACTGGAGCTCGCCGCTGGGCTCGCTGTCCATCAGGCGCGCGGCCACGGGCGCCGGCAGGTAGGCGCCCAGGTGCGCCGACAGGCGCTCGCGCTGCGCGCGGGCGAGCGCGTGCTCGCAGGTGGAGAGGGCGAGCGCGGCCAGCAGGCTGAACGAGACCACGGTCAGCCAGGGCAGCCAGAGCGCGCCGAGGACGAGGGCGGCCGCGGAGCCGGCCCACAGCAGCGCCGCCAGTACCGCCCCCAGCAGCGGCAGGCGCTTGGCGGGCACGCCGCGGGCGCGGCTGCCCGCGGCCAGCAGGACGGCGGCCACGCCCAGCATGAGCAAGGCCTGCAGCACGGGCATGCGCGCGGGCGTGTAGGGCACGCGGCCATCCAGCAGGCCGGCGAGCACCTGGGCGTGGACCTCCAGCCCGGAGGCGACGGACGACAGCGGGGTGGCCACGGTGTCGCCGGTGCCGAAGGCGGTGGAGCCGACGAGCACGATGGCGCCGCGCAAAGCCTGCGCCGCCGCCGGCTGGCCGGCCAGCAGGTCGGCGGCGGAGACCGAGATGAAGGCGTCGCGCGCCCGCAGATAGGGCACGCGCAGGTTGCCCTGCGCGTCCAGCGGCAGCGTGAGCGCGGCGAGCGCCGGGTGCTGCAGCGTGCGCGCCGGGCGCAGCCAGGGCGAACCACCGGGCGCCACCGCGGCCCAGCCGGCGCCCGGCCCGGCCGCAGCGGGGTCGGCGAGCGCCTGGTCCAGCACCGCCAGGGCGAGCGAGCGCTGCAGCCGGCCCTCGTGGCAGATGCGTGCCGGCAGGCGGCGCACGACGCCGTCGGCGTCGATGCGCGGGCTGATGTGGCCGCTGGGCGGCCCGACCGCCGCCAGCTCGGGGGCCAGGCCGTAGAAGCCCTGGCTGGGCACGACGTCGGGCGGGCAGGCCTCGCGCCCGGCGACCACGAGGCCGACCCGCGGCCTGACCTGGGGGTCCAGCGAGAACAGCTGCGCCAGCACGGTACGGCTGCGGGCGACGGACTGGGCCAGGCGCAGGTCGCCGTCACGCGGCTCGGCGAGGATGATGTCCAGCGCCTGGGCGGCGGCGCCGGCATCGTGCACGCGGTCGATCAGGTCGGCCAGGGTGGCGCGCGGCCAGGGCCAGGGGCCGACGGCGTCGAGGCTGCGCTCGTCGATGTCGACCATGACGACGCGACGCTCGGGCCGGTGCCCGGCGGCGAGCCGCCAGAGCAGGTCGCCGGACCGGTCTTCAAGCGCACGCACGGCATCGGCCGACCACAGCGAGGGCGCGAGCGCGGCAAACCCGGCCGCGACGAGCGCGAGCAG
>CAUJJP010000037.1 GCA_963205525.1 Pseudomonadota bacterium
CATGGCCCGCTGCATGGTGCGGATGATGTCGCCACGCTCGCCCAGGGCGCGCAGGGTCTTTTCGGCGTCGGTATGGACGGCCCAGGTGCCCGGCTGCGTTTCGTCGGCCAGGCCCAAACGCTGCAAGCATTGCAGCCGGCCGATCAGCAGCAGGCGCTGGCGTTGCAACCTCGGCTCGTTGAGCCGTTCGACATGCACCAGGCCATCGTCGCCCAGCTCGCGCTTGAGCGTGCGATCCAGGCTCGTCCACCGCTCTTGTTCCACCTCGCGCTGCAAGGTCTGCTGGATCTCCAGCTCGGTGCGTGGCCCCAGCCACTCGGTCGCCAGTTCGGCGGCGCGATGGCGGAAGCCATCGGCGATGTAGTCGCCCGCGATGATGAGGTCTTTGCCGGTGTCATCGCGCCCGCGCACGACGATGTGCGTGTGCGGGTTGTCGGTGTTCCAGTGGTTGACGGCCACCCAATCGAGGCCCGTGCCCAGGTCGGCCTCCATGCGGCCCATGAGGTGCCGCGTGTAGGTGCGCAGGTCTTCGAGTTCTGCGCCATCCTCGGGTGAGAGGATGAAGCGGAAATGGTGCCGGTCGTCGGCACAGCGTTCCTTGAAAGCGTCGAGGTCGGCGGCATCGGTCTGCGGCCCGTAGGCTTGGCCCGGCTCGCCATCGCGGCCCACGCCGTCGCGCTCGATGTAGCGCAGGTGCTTGGCGAGCGACTGCGGGCTGGCCTGGCGCTGGTTGACCAGCAGCGTCTTGATGGTCACGCGCCGCGACATGGGCGTGAGCTTCGCGCCCGCAAAGCGCGCCGCCGTGTGGCCGCGCCCCAGGCGCGAGCCGGGCCGCTGGCCGGTGCCGCGCGCCGATGCTGGACGGCGCACCGCAGACTTGCCGCTGCTGGCCTTGCCTGCCTGCTTGAGCACCTTGGAGACGAAGCCCTGGCCCCGGTTCTTTGGGGCGCTGGGGCGGATACGGAAATCATCGTCGCGGCGGTCGGTCATGGCTTCGCTCCCCGCAAGCTATGGCGTGTCCGGTCGTGCGAAGCACGCGGACACGCCTGCATCGGCGCGGGCCTCGCGCCCCACGCGGCACGGCGGCGAAGCCGCTCCGTGCTGCGCCACCTCCATGTGCAGACTGGCTTTGCGGGCCGACAGGTGCCGCCCCCTTTTGTCTTGCCTTCCGCCTTTGCCCCTCGCTGGCGCTCCGGGCAGCGGCGGCCCGGCGGCGCTGCTGCGCGAGCAGCCAGCGCGCCGGCGAACGCGGACACGGCCGCAAGCCGGGCGCGTTCGAGGCAAGACGCCTGCACGTGGGACGGCTGCGCCGAAGGCAGCGCGAAGTGCGGTGCGGATGCACCTGCACTGCACGCGCGACGACACTGCGACGGCCAGCAGAACGACACGCCCGATGGCACGACAAGATGCACGGCAACGTGCAGCGAGTCGGCGGCCATCATGGGCGGGATTCCAGCCAGACCGGATGCGCGACGCCGATCACGGCGGATGCGCTGACCGGTCCGAAATACCGGCTGTCGAACGATGCCGGGTTGGTCACACTGAGCAGGAACAATTCGCCGGGTTCAAGGCGGCGGCATTGCTGCCAGGATGGCAGCGGCCGGCCCCAGCGGTCAGCAGGCAGCACGGCGGCCGAAGGCACGCCGTCGATGCGGACGACGCGGCCAGTGCTGCACACCTCCTGCGGCGCGACGGCGCCCACGCGCTTGAGCAGCGGCACGCGCGCCGGCAGGTAGCCGCGCCGCGCGGCCAGCGCGGCGGCGTCTGGCGGCAGCGTGGTCAGGACGATGCTGTCCACGGACAAAGGACGTGGCAGCGAGCCGGTGCCGTGGCCCAGCGGATCGACGCGATACCAGCCGACCGCCACGCTGTCGGACGGGTTGTAGATCAGGCGCGGCAGCGGATGAACGAAGGACGCCCAGGCCAGCGCAGCGAGGCCGCAGGCGGACAGGCCCGCCAGTACGATGTGAGCGCGCAGGCGCGAGCGAGGACGCGGCGCGGTGCTGGCAGTCGAAACGGCGGTCATGGTAGTTCCCTCCCGATGAGCCAGGCGGCGTGCCGCTCGGCGGTGTATTCGGGCAGCGGTAAGCGCGCAGCGAGACGGTTGGCGAGCGTGCGCCAGTACGCGGGCGAGACAGCGGCGGGGGCGATACCCAGAGCCTCGATGGCGTCGATGCGCTCCAGCACGGCGCGCACCTGGTTCTCGCCCTCGGCGTGCAGCAGCAGGCGCGCGCCCGGCTGCACGCCGGGGATGCGCTGCGCCGCGTCCAGCGGCGTGCAAGACTGCATCACCATGAGCTGCCAGCGGATCGTGCCGTAGTCGTTGGCCTGCCAGCGGATGCGGCAGAACATGGCACCCGGCAGGAACACGGCGCAGCGGCGCCAGCGGTCGAGCTGGAGCGTGCGCGCGGGTTCGCCGAAGCGCAGGTAGAGCTTGAAGCGCGGTTCGATGTAGGCCAGCGCCACGCGCGTCAGCGGCGCGCTGGCGGGCTGGCCGGAAGGTGCTGCGAGCGCAGCCGTGGCCGCGCCGGCGGCAGGCGAAGCGGATGCGGTCATGGGGTGTTCTCCCTGCGGTGTTCTGGAAACTCGCGCTCCAGCAGGCCGCGCAGCAGGTCGGCCACGGTCACGCCTTGCGTGAAAGCCGAAACCTTGATGCGCGCCCGCATCGTGGGCGTGATGTCGAGGGTCAGGCGAGCCGTGTACAGGTCGCCCTTGCCAAGTGCATCGGCATCGCCCTGGCGAATCCACGCCTCGGCGTGCGGATTCGCAGGTGGACGCGCGCCGATGCCGACGCGCTTTGCGCGAGGTGGCGGCTTCGCTGTCATGTCGGCCACCGCAGCAGTTCGTCCACCAGCGCGGTGATTTCGCG
>CAUJJP010000038.1 GCA_963205525.1 Pseudomonadota bacterium
TGGCCCAGACCCTCGACCAGGGCGTCCAGCGTCTGGCCGGGCGAGGGCAGGAAGACCGCCGGCACCCATTGCGCGCGCGCGACGAGGGCCCACAGCAGCACCAGGCCGATGCTCACGCCCCATGACGCGATGGGGCCGGCCGCCCCTTCATGCCAGCGGCGGCCCGCCATCTGCGCCCGGCTCATGCGGTGCCCCCGCGTGCCGGCGGAAACAGCCGGCGCTGCAGCGCCAGCAGGCCGGCGTTGAGCGCCCAGCCGATCACCGCCAGCCACAACAGCACCGCGTACATCTCGGCCACGCGCAGCTCCTGCTGCGCCAGCATCATGCGGTGGCCCAGGCCGATCGGGTTCTCCGCCACCTCGGTGGTGATCGCCACCACCAGCGCAATGCTGGCGGCCAGCCGGAAGGCCACGAAGATGCGCCCCGAGGCGGCCGGCAGCACGATCTTGACCGCGGTGTCGCGGTCCGAGAGACCAAGCACGCGGGCGACTTCCAGCAGCCGCTCGTCGACGCCCTTCACCGCGGCCTGGGCGAGCAGCAGCATCGGCCAGAAGCAGGTGAAGGCCACCAGCGCGATCTCCATGCGCAGGCCGAAACCGAAGCTCAGGATGGCGATCGGGATCAGCGCCACCGGGGGCATGTTGCGCAGCAGCTCGACCGACACCGAGGCGAGCCGCGCCAGGCCGGCCGACAGGCCCAGCGCCAGGCCCGCGAACAGGCCGAGCCCGCCGCCGAGCAGCAGGCCGGCGAGGGCGCAGGCCAGGGTCTGCGCCGTGGCCCGCAGCAGGTGGCCTTCGCGCAGGCTGTCCCAGCCGGCGGCCAGCACCTCGGCCGGGCGTGCCACGCCGTCGCTTTGCAGGCCGGACCAGCGCAGCAGCCATTCCGCCAGCAGCAGTGCGAGCAGCGGGACGACGGCGCCGCGCCAGCGTCGCGCGGGGGCACGCCGCGCGCGCGGCGGCGCGGCCGCGAGCGCGGTGCGCGAAGTCAGGATGTCTGCCATCGGATCGAACCAGCGCTCAGTGGGACTGCACCAGGCCGTAGAGCCGGTGCCGCAGCGACAGGAACTCGGGATGCTCGCGCGTGCTGAGCTGCTGGCGCGGGCGCGGCAGGTGCACGTCGACCTCGGCCGCGACACGGCCGGGACTGGACTGCAAGGCGACCACGCGGTGCCCGAGGTACAGCGCCTCCTCGAGGTCGTGGGTCACGAACAGCACGGTGGCGCCGGTTTCCTCGACCAGGCGCAGGGCCTCGTCCTGCAGCGACTGGCGCGTCATCGCGTCCAGCGCCCCGAAGGGCTCGTCCATCAGCAGCACCTTGGGCTGCTGCGCCAGGCAGCGTGCGATCTGCAGGCGCTGCTGCATGCCGCCCGAGAGCTGCAGCGGGTACTTGTCGGCATGGGCGCCGAGGCCGACCTTGGCCAGCAGCTCGGCGATGCGCGGGGCGCGCTCGGCCGCGGGCATGCCGGCCGCCTCGAGCGCCAGCGAGACGTTGCCGGCGGCGCTGCGCCAGGGCAGCAGCGCGCGGCCGTAGTCCTGGAACACCACCGCCACCTCGGGTGTCGGCGCGAGCACCGGGCGACCGCGCAGCAGCACCTGACCGCCGCTGGCAGGCACCAGGCCGGCAAGCAGGCGCAGCAGCGTGATCTTGCCGCAGCCCGAGGGGCCGACCAGGCAGACGAACTCGCCCTCGGCGATGTCCAGCGAGAGGCCGTCGAGGATGTTGCGACCCTGGTAGTCCAGGCGCACGCCGTCGAAGCGGATCAGCGCAGAAGCCATCGTGTGCCTGTCCTCACGGCGTTTGCAGCAGCCGGCGCGTGTCCACCGGTTTGCGCAGCATGCCCTGGCGGCGCATCATGTCCTGCCAGGTGTCGAGCTGCTGCGGCGTGACGGTCGCGTTCATCTTGCTGATGCGGATGGTGGCCAGGGCGTCGGGAGGCAGCTTGACGTTGCGGCCGTAGATCGCGCGCGCGTCGTCGTGGTTGGCTTCGGCGAAGGCCACGGCCTCGGCCATCGCCGCCTGGAAGGCCGCGGCGACGCCGGGGTGGCTCGCGGCCCACTCGCGGCGCATCAGGTAGACGAAGGGCGGCAAGCCGTCGGGCAGGTCGGCCGCGATGTGGAAGGTGCGGTCGCCCACACCGCTCTTCACCGCCCGCGTGAGGAAGGGTTCGGCGGTCATGATGGCGTCGACCGTGCCGCCCTTCATCACGTCGGCCAGCTGCGGGAAGGCGACCTCGACGAACTTGATCTTCTTGTGGTCCACGCCGTTGACCGTGAACCACTCGCGCGTGAGCACGTGGAAGAAGCTGCCCAGGCCCGGCATGCCGACCTTCTTGCCGACGAAGTCGGCCGGCTTCTGGATGCGCGAGCCGTTCTTGGTCAGCAGGCCGAAGATGGTGTCGGTCTTGCTCGCGATCGCGCCGCCGGAGGCAACCACCAGGTCCAGCCCGCTGTCGCTGGCCTGCAGCAGCGTGGTCGCGCTGTCGGCCACGATCTGCAGCGAATCGGACTGCAGCGCCACGGTGCCGGTGGCCGGATTGCTGATGATCTGCGGCGTCACGTCCAGGCCGCGCTTCTTGAAGTAGCCCTTCTCGACGGCGATGAACACCGGCACGAATTCCGGCATCGGTGCGATGCCGACGGTCATCGCGGTCTGGGCCGGTGCCGCAGCGCTGGCCGCCAGCCCCGCCAGCAGCGCGATCAGCCCCCGTACGGCGCGCAGCAGGCGAGCCGGTTCAATGCTGGACATCACTCGAAACTCTCCTTGTGTAGATGCATGGCGTGGCCCCAGTGTATGGACGCACCGGCTGGCCCCTGTGACTCTGCGTGCACCGCGACTTGACCGAGAAGGCGCGCGCCGGCCCGCGTGTCGGCCCGCGTGTCGGCCCGCGCATGGGCGGGCCGCGCGGGTCAGAAGCTGGCGTTCAGGCGCAGGCCGAACAGGCGCGGGTCGCCGACGATCAGGCCGCCGCCGGCGCCCAGGCCCGAGTAAGCGCGGACCACGGTCTTGTCGGTGGCGTTCTTGACGAAGACCTGGGCCGTGTAGGCGCCGCTGGCCGACTCCCAGCCCAGGCTCAGATCGAGCTTGGTGAAGGCGTCCTGGGTGAACTGGCGCGGGGCGTTGTAGTCGCTGACCACGTAGTCCGACGAATAGCGTCCGTTGACGCGTGCGCTCAGCGAGCTGCCGTCGCCCAGCGACCAGGTGTGCTGCCAGCCCAGCGCGAGGTTGGTCTGCGGCGAGTTGTCCAGCGGCCGTCCGCTCCAGTCCTGCTGCGCACCGACCGGTCCGGCGGTGTAGCCGATGTACTTCGAGCGCATCAGCCCCAGGCTGTAGGTCAGCAGGTCGTCGCTGCCCAGAGCCAGGCGGCCGTCGAGCTCGATGCCGCGCACCGAGGCCTTGGCGGCGTTCAGCGTGGCGAAGGCGCCCGACGACGAGTTCGGCGGCTGACCGGCGCTGAGCTGCAGGTCGCGGTAGTCGTAGTCGAACAGCGCCAGGTTGAACAGCAGCCTGCCGTCGAGCAGCCGGCCCTTGGCGCCGATCTCGGTGGCCAGCAGGTTCTCGGGCTCGTAGACCAGGTGCGGGTTGTAGTTCGGCTTGGCCGGGTCGTCGCTGCCCTGGTTGAAGCCGCCGGCCTTGTAGCCGGTGGCCGCGCTGGCGTACAGCAGCAGCGTCTTGGAGACTTCGTGGTCTATGCCCAGGCGCCAGCTGGTCTTGGCATAGGACGCGTCGGCGCCGTAGGGAATCGGCTGATCGCCGACGTACATGGTGCCGACCTGGTGCTTCTTGTCGCGCGAGTGGCGCAGGCCGGCGGTGAGCCGCAGGTCGGGCTGCACCGCGTAGCTGCCCTGTGCGAACAGCGCCTGCGTGGATGCGGTGGTCGGGTCGACGATCCAGTGCAGGCTCACACCCGGACCCAGCAGGTTGGCGATGGTGTAGTCGGTGACGCTGGTCTCGCGGAAGCTGTACAGGCCTGCCACCCACTCCAGCGGCCCGCCGCCGGTGTTGGCCAGGCGCAGCTCGTGCGAGGTCTGCTGGCTGCGGCTGCGCAGCACCAGCGGGAAGGGCAGCTCGCCGTGGGCGGTGTTCTCGCGCCGACGCAGGTCGCGCCAGCCGGCCTGGTAGCTCAGCTCGACGCCGCCGAAGTCGTGCTTGACCTCGCCCGACAGGCCGCTGTTGTCGTCGTCGATCTTGGAGCGCACCTGCGGGTTGAAGACGCGGGTCTCGCCGGCCTGGTAGCGCTCCAGCGGCACCAGGCCGGGCCCGTTGCCGCCGACCCGGGCGCCGTCGGCCGTCAGCAGCACGCTGGTGGCCGAGCCCGGCTTGGCCAGCAGGTGCACGCGCGCGGCGTCGTCGTTGACATCGTTGGTGCGCTGGCCGCCCGCGGTGTTGTCCAACGTGCCGTCGCGGCGGTTGTGCGCGACCGCCACGCGCATGGCCACGTTCTCGCCCAGCGGCAGGTTGATCATGCCGTCCAGCCGCAGCGTGGAGAGGTTGCCCACGGTCGCGCCGACCGCGGCCTCGCGCTTGAACTTGGGCTTGTTGCTGATGACGTTGATCGCACCGGCCGTCGCGTTGCGCCCGTACAGCGTGCCCTGCGGGCCGCGCAGCACCTCGATGCGCTCGATGTCGAAGAAGCTCAGGCCCTGGGCCTGCGGACGCGCGATGTAGATGCCGTCCAGGTTGAAGGCGGCCGACGGATCGCCGCTGTCGGTGAAGTCGCTGGAGGAGACGCCGCGTATGCGCACCGTCATGCCGTGCGCGGAGTCGCCCTCGGCGATCTCGACGTTGGGCATCAGCTCGCTGAGATGGTCGATGCGCGTCGCGCCGAGGTCCTTGAGATCGTCGCCGCCGACCACCGACAGCGCCAGCGGCGTGCTCGACGCGAGCTGCTTGCGCTTTTGCGCGGTGACGACGACGCGGTCGGTCGCGAGCTTGTCCTTGGCGTCGGGCGCAGGTTCGGCATCGGCGGCGCGTGCCGCGCAGGCCAGGCCGAGCAAGGCGGTGGCAATGGCGGCCGGCAGGGCGGCGCGCTGGAAGCTCACAGGCATCGGATCTCTCCCACGGTTGGATGGATGCTGGCGGCTGTCGTCCTCTTCGGCGGCCGCGGCGGTGAAGGACTCGAAAGGCTTGCGGCCTTGGTCCGGCGGGCGCGGGGGACGATCGGCCCCCCGCGTCGTTCTGGGCCGGCGGGACCGGTGGATCCCGTGTCGATCAGTATCGGGGGCTCGTCTTTTTGCGTCTACTAGTGTGGACCATTAAGTCTTGGCCGAAGTGCTGCCCTGGGAGCGCGATGCCACAATCGCACTGCAGCCCGAAGCGGCCGCAGCCGACGAACCCGGGCGCAGCGACGCCCTCGGAACCAGAGAATCGCGCATGCCCAAACTGATCGACCACGACGAGCGACGCAGCCATATCGTCGACGTGACCTGGACGCTGATCACCCAAGGCGGCATCGAGGCCGCGACGATGCGCGAGATCGCGGCGGCCGCCGGCTTCGCCAACGGCGCGCTCAAGCGCTACTTCGCGGCCAAGGAAGACATCATCGAAGCCACCTACGACCGTGCGCTGTCCGTGGTCAGCGCCTACGTGGGGCAGGAGCACGGGCGCGGCCTGGCCGGGCTCGAGGCGTTCTGCCTCGCCGCGATGCCGATGGACGGCCGGCGCGTCGAGGCCGCCCGCGTGCTGCTCGCCTTCTGGTCGATCTCGCTCTACAACCCCGTGCTGCACGCGAAATACCTGGTGCACCTGAAGGGCTGGCGGGCACAGCTCGCGGTCTTCCTGCGCCAGGGGCGCGAGGATGGCGACATCCGCTCGCCGCTGCCGGACGAGCAGCTGGTGGACGAACTGGTGCTGCTCAACGCCGGCGCCAACATGATGAGCCTGCTCGGCCCCAGACTCTCGACGGCCCGTTTGCAACGTCAACACCTGTCGGACTTCATGGCGAGATTGCGCCGGCCCTGAAGCGGCTACGCAAGCCGCGCCGCGGCGGCCGGGTCAGCCGGTGCTGCCGTGCAGCCAGCGGCGCAGGAACTGCGCGCAGCGCTGGTGCGAACGCGCCGAGTCGGCCAGCCGCGTGTTCAGCCCGAAGAAGCCGTGGACCTGGCCGGCGTACAGCGTCTGCTCGACCGCTACGCCGGCCTCGGTCAGGCGCTGGGCGAAGAGCTCGCCCTCGCTGCGCAGCACGTCGTGCTCGGCGGCCAGCAGCAGCGCCGGTGGCAGTCCGGCCAGGTCGCGCTCGCGCAGCGGCAGCAGCGTCGGTTCCTCCAGCTGGCGAGGGTCGCTGACGTACTGGTCGAAGAAGAAGCGCATCACGCCGGCCGTCATGCCGAAGCCCTCGGCGTAGTCGGTGTACGAGGCGTAGCCGTCGTCCGGGTGCCCCATCACGGGGCTGACCAGCACCTGGGCGCTGATCTGCGGGGCGCCGCCCTCGCGGCCGAGCAGGCAGAGTGCGGTGGCCAGGTTGCCGCCCGCGCTCTCGCCGCCCACCGCCAGCCGCGAGGCGTCCAGCCCGAGGCCGGCACCAGCCCGCTGCAGCCACTGCAGCACCGCACGGCAATCCTCGAGTGCAGCCGGGTAGGGGTGTTCGGGCGCCAGCCGGTAGTGGATCGCGACCACGGCCACTTTGGCCGCATGGGCGACCGCACGGCAGCACAAGTCGTTCTCGTCGAGCGAGCCCGCGGTCCAGCCCCCGCCATGCATCCAGACGAACACCGGCAGCGGCTGTTCGGCCTGCGGCAGGTACAGGCGCACCGGCACCGGACCCACCGGCCCGGGTGCCTCGAGGTCGCGAATGCGGGCCATCGGGGCCATCTCGTCGGCGGTCTCGAAGCAGGCCGCCAGGGACTCGCGCAGCATCTGCGGCGTCAGCTCCATCGCCGCGCCGGCGGCGTTGGCGGCGCCGCGGGCCAGCAGCGCGGCCACCTCGGCCGACAGGCTGCGCTGGTCCTTGAGTCCGGCCGGGACCGCCTCGGCCACCAGCACGCGCGGGCAGCCCGGCAGCGTCAGTCGCTCGACGACGCGCCAGCCTGCGGCCTGCAGCCAGAAGCGCACCTCGGCCTCCGGGTAGACCACGGTGCCGTCGATCACCAGGTACTCGGCAGCGTGCAGGGCGTCCAGCGGGCGCGGCGTGTCGTCGTCGTCGAGGAAGAAGTCCAGCAGCAGCAGGCGTGCACCGTCGTCGGCGGCCGCGCGCGCGCGGCGCAGGATCTCCACGTTCTGCTCCGCGCTGAAGCGGTGGATCACGTGGTTGACCATCACCAGGTCGTGCGTCCCGAGCGGCTGCGCCTCGCCGGTCTTGGCGCCCTCGATGTCGCAGCGGGCGGCGAGGCCGGCGGACTCGACGCGCTCGCGCAGCGCCGGCACGAAGTCGGGGTCGAAGACGAAGTGCACCGACAGCTCGGGCTGGGCCTGCAGCGCCGCGATCGAGAAGTCGGGGGCCAGGCCGCCGAAGTCGAGCACGCGGCGATGGCGGCGGAAGTCGTAGCCGCACGCCAGCATCGCGGCGTGCAGGGCGTTGAAGTTCATCACGCCGGCCAGGAACTGCGGCCAGCGGTCTCCCGACAGGTCGAGCTCGCCCGGGGCGCAGGTGAGCACCGTGCGGTCGAAGCAGCGCGTCCAGTGTTCGTGGCTGATGGTGTCGAGGAAGTGCAGGAAGGGGCCGAGGTCCAGCCCCGCCGCGCCGCCGGCCAGATAGTGCGCGCTGTCGGGGCGCAGCGCATAGCGGCCGTGCCGACGCTCAAGCAGGCCGAGTGCGCTCATGCTGTCGGCCAGGATGCGCGTCATGCGGGGCGCCAGGCCGGTGGCCGCGGCCAGCGTGGCGGCATCGAGCGGGCCGTTGCGCAGCTCGGCGAACAAGCCCACTCGGTGAGCCGCGAACAATTGCTTGGCACCCATGTAGCCGGTGGCGATGGCCAGGATGTTGTCGGGCAGGGGCCGCGTGTCTGAGTCAGGAAGGGTCACCGGGGTCCTCTCGGGGCGCTGACGCTGTCCGGCCCGGATGGCCGGCACCGCAGTCCGTTTTTCGTATACACATGTTGACTAACAAAGACGCCGTGGTCAAGCTGGGGCGGACCCGGAGCGGA
>CAUJJP010000039.1 GCA_963205525.1 Pseudomonadota bacterium
GTGGCGGCGGGCCTCGGGGTGTGGGGTGGGGCCGTGGCGGGGGGGGGGGGGGGGGGGCGCGGCGGGCGGGCGGGGGGGCCGGCCCCCCGGCCGGCGCGCAGCCGCTCAGCGCCCGCCGCCCACCACCGCCGCCACCAGCGCCGCCAGCACCAGCGTGAACACCGGCAGGATGCTGAGCACGAAGCCCAGCGCGCGCCTTTGCGGCGCCGCCAGATAGGCGCGCCAGTAGATCAGCCGGCCGACCAGGTAGACCCCGCCGGCGCCGGCCACCGCCATGGGCGGCCAGTACCTGGCGGCCACGTACATGGCGGGCAGCAGCGCCACCAGCAGCTCCAGGGTGTTCATCTGCACCCGGTAGGCGCGCTCGAAGTGCTCATTGCCGCTGACGGCCGGTGCGCGCACGCCGTAGGTCGTGCGCGCGCGACCCACCAGGCCGGCGAAGAACAGGTACTGCAGCACAGCCAGCATGGCCACCGCATCGACCGCATTCATGGCGTTCTCCTCCGCGTGGCGTGCAGGCCCCGGCCGCGTCAGACCAGCACTTCCGTCACCGCCGGATGCCCCAGAAAGGCCTGCGGGCTGGCGCTGGCCCCGTAGGCGCCGGACTGGAAGATCACCGCCAGGTCGCCCGCCTGCGCCACCGGCAGGTCCATCTTTTCGGCCAGCAGGTCCAGCGGCGTGCACAGCGGGCCCACCACCGAGGCCGGCTCGCGCGCGCCGCCTTCGGCCGACGAGCCGCCGCGCGTGACCAGCGTCGCCGGGTAGTTCTTGCGTATCACCTGGCCGAAGTTGCCGCTCGCCGACAGGTGGTGGTTGAGCCCGCCGTCGCAGACCAGGAACACCTGCCCCGCCGAGACCTTGCGCTCGACGATGCGCGTCACGTACACCCCGGCCTCGCCGACCAGGTAGCGGCCGAGCTCGATGACGATCTTCGCCTGCGGCAGGTCGGCGTGCGCGCGCGCACACAGGCCGTCCAGGTTGGCGGCGATGGGCGCCAGATCCAGCCGCTGCTCGCCGGGGAAATAGGGGATGCCGAGGCCACCGCCCAGGTTCAGGAACTTCACCGGCGCGGGCGCAGTCTCGGCCAGTCGCAGCGCCAGTTCGTAGCTCTTGCGCTGAGCCTCGCAGATCGCCTCGACGCGCAGGTTCTGCGATCCGGCGAAGAGGTGGAAACCCTCGAAGGCCAGCTCGCCTGCGCGCAGCAGGGCCATCGCCGCCGGCACCTGGTCGACATCGATGCCGAAGGGCTTGGCGCCGCCGCCCATCTTCATGCCCGAACCCTTGAGCTCGAAGTCGGGGTTGACACGCAGCGCCACCCGCGCCGGCAGGCCGAGCGTCTGCTGCAGATCGGCCAGCAGGCGCAGCTCGCGCTGGCCTTCGGCGTTGATCAGCACCCCGGCGGCCAGCGCCTGGCGCAGCTCGGCCTCGCGCTTGCCGGGGCCGGCGAAACTGATCTCCTGCGGGTCGGCGCCGGCGTCCAGCGCCACCTTCAACTCGCCGGCCGAGGCGACGTCGACGCCGTCCACCAGCGCGCTCATCAAGCCCACCAGCGCCGGCATCGGGTTGGCCTTCATCGCGTAGTGCAGCTGCAGCGCCGCCGGCAAGGCGGCGCGCAGCTCGGCCACGCGCGCGCGCAGGAGGGCACGGCTGTAGGCGTAGAAGGGCGTACTGCCCACGCGCTCGGCCAGCTGCAGCAGCGGCAGGCTGCCGAGCAGCAGGTCGCCGGCTGCGGTGCGCGGGAACTGGTCCATCTCGGCGTGGACGGGGGCGCTGCGGGTCATGGCGTGGAGATCCTTGGGTCAGGCGGCGTTCGCCGTGTGCAGGCGCCGACGAATCAGGGGCGAAGATGCTCGAACTTCAGCCCCGCAAAGCGGATGAAGTCGCGATCGAAGGACGCCAGCGTCGCGCCGTGCTCGATGGCGATGGCGGCCAGGTGAGCGTCGGTGGTCAGGTTGCCTGCCGTGCCTGCGCCGATCAGCAGCGCGCCCAGCAAGGCCGCGTGGCGCGGTCCCGGGTGCAGGACGGTCGCGGCAGGGTGCGAGAGCCAGCCGTCGACCACGCGCAGCGCCTCGTCGACCGGCATCGGCACCGGGAAGATCGTGCTCTGGGTCGACAGGCGCACGAAACCCAGCAGTGCCGTCCAGGTCAGCCCCACCGGTTCGCCGCTGTCGAACGCGGTCTCAATCCGCAGCCGTGCCTGCGCGTGGTTCGCCGACCGCGCCTGTCCGGCGTAGACCAGCACATTGACGTCGGGCAGCCACATGCCGCTCAGCGCCCCTGGGCGAGCTTGGCGATCAGCGCCTGATCCTCCAGCTCGGCCGCCAGCGCAGCCGCCTTGGTCAGGTCCACCAGCGGAACCCCGCCGTCGAAGACGCGCTGGACGAAGGGCTTGCGCGCCGCCCTGTCGTGCGGGCGCAGCCCGCGGCGCAAGGCATCGTTGACCACCCGCTTGAACGACGAGTCGGTCTCGCGCATGGCCTGCTCGAGCAACTGCTGAACGTCGGGTTCGAGGGTCAGAGTGGTCCGCATGACATCAAGGCATCAAAGTTCAGACATCATGATGCGCAGCCGCAGCCGAGACGTCAAGCCGCCGCCTGCCGCTCGCCCCATTCGGTGGCCAGGCGCTTGCGGTCGATCTTGCCGTTCGGGTTGCGCGGCAGCGGGCCCACGGCGGGCTCCACGCCGGCCGGCACCATGTAGGCCGGCATCTGGCGCTTGCACTCGGCCAGCAAGGCCGGCATGTCCAGCGCCGCAGCACCCGCGGGCGGGGTGGCGATGACCTGGATCGCCTGCCCGAGCTGTGGGTGGTCGACGCCAAAGGCCACGCATTCGCCCACCAACGTGGTCGCGTAGACGATCTCCTCGACCTCGGTCGGGCTGACGCGGTAGCCCGAGGTCTTGATCATCTCGTCGCGCCGCCCCACGAAGTACAGGAATCCCTCGGCGTCGCGACGCACCGTATCGCCGCTGAACACCGCGTACTCGGGCAGCTGCAGTCCGGCGACGCGGCCACCGTGGCCGGGAGCGAGCAGCTTGTAGCGCTCGGCGGTCTTCTCGGCGTCGTTCCAGTAGCCCTGGCCGACCAGGGCGCCGCGGTGCACCAGCTCGCCCGGCTCGTCGGGGCCGCACTCGCTGCCGTCCTCGCGCAGGACCAGGATCTCGGCGTTCGGGATCGCACGGCCGATGCTGTCGGGCCGCCGGTCCACCTCCTCGGGCGGCAGATAGGTGCTGCGGAAGGCCTCGGTCAGGCCGTACATCAGATAGGGTTTGGCGCGCGGCAGGCGGGCGCGCAGCGCGTCCAGGGTTTCGCGCGGCATGCGCCCGCCGGTGTTGGCGAAATAGCGCAGGTGCGAACCGATGGCCTGCGCCAGCTCGGCCGGCCAGTCCAGCTGGGTGAGCTGGATGTACAGCGGCGGCACCGCGGTGAGCCCGGTGACCTGCTCGCGTGCCATGGCCTTGAGCACGTCGCGCGGCAGCAGGTAGTTCAGCAGCACCACGCGCGCGCCGGCGTGGAAGGCGGTGGTGAGCTGGCTGAAGCCGGCGTCGAAGCTCAGCGGCAGCGCCGCCAGCAGCGTGTCCTGCGGGCCGTTTTGCAGATACGACGCCACGCTCTTGGCCCCGGCCACCATGTTGCGGTGGCTCAGCACCACGCCCTTGGGCCGGCCGGTGGAACCGCTGGTGTAGAGGATGGCGCACAGGTCGGTGTCTATCACCCGGTGCCCCGCGCGCGGCGGTGCGGCCAGCAGATCGGCCCAGGCGTGCAGCGCCAGGCCGGGCGGCAGCGGCGGCGGCTCGGCAGGCGGCTGCGTCAGCACCAGATGTCGCAGGTCCGGGCAGTCGGCCAGCACCGGCGCCAGCAGCGCCAGCCGCTCGGGCGAGGTCAGCAGCACGCGCACGTTGCAGTCGCGCGCGATGTAGGCCACCTGCTCGGGCTTGAGCAGCGGGTTCATGGGCACCATCACGCCGCCGGCGGCGGTGGCACCGAAGCTCGCCACCACGGTCTCCACGCGCTTGTCCAGCCAGATGCCCACGCGCTCGGTGCGCGCCAGGCCGAGCGCCATCATGGCGCTGCCGAAGGCGTCGACCCGCTGCGCCAGCTCGCCATAGCTCAGCTGCGTCTGGTCGTGCACGAGGGCGATCTCGCCATGCCGGTGCATTGCGGCACGACCGGGAAACTCGAACAGCAGGGATGCTTCGGACATGCTTCCTGAGCGGTGGCGGCCGGCGTGCGACCCGAAACACGATGTTAAGGGGCGGCCTGGCGGCGCAAGCGGCAGCACGACGCCACGCAGCGCAGGGACCGCCGGGGAGCGCCAAATGCGGCACGCAATTGCGGCCCCTCACCGTTCGGCGCCGGCAGCCACCGAACCTAGAATGCCTGCGGTCGCCCTTTCAAATGCGCACCGTCATGGACATCTCCCGCGAAGTATTGCGCCTGCTCGACGAGGTCCTGAGCCTGAACGGCAGGACCTCTTCGATGACCGCCGATTCACCCTTGCTGGGCGGTCTGCCAGAGTTTGATTCGATGGCCGTGGTGGCGCTCGTGAACGGCATCGAGGAGCGCTTCGGGGTCGCGGTCGACGACGACGAGATCGAGAGCGCGACCTTCGCCACGGTGGGCAGCCTCTGCCAATTCGTGACCACCAAGCTTGCCTGAGCTTCACAGGTTCTGAAACCTCGGTCGGGGCGTCTGTCGTCCCCTTCGTGAGCGCCAGACCGACCCATCACGTGCGGACCACCCATGCAACCTGCCGAGGACTATCGATCCAGCCACCTGGCCGTGGGCGACCACTACGACCAGCGGCTGGCGGAGGTGCCCTTCGACGCCTACATGGCGCATTGGGAGCATGTCCACCTCCAGGCCATCATCCGCGAACGCTTCCCGTCCGGGGTCGGCCGCTACCTGGACTTCGCCTGCGGCACCGCGCGCGTGACCTCGACGGTGGCAGCGCTGGCGCGCGAGACGGTCGGCGTCGACATCTCGCCCTCGATGCTCAAGATGGCGCAGGCCAAGCTGCCGCAGGCGAGCTTTCATTGGGCCGATCTGACGGCCGAGGATCCCGACCTCGGGAGCTTCGACCTCATCACCTCGTTTCGCTTCTTCGGCAACGCGCAGGACGAGTTGCGCGAGGGCGTGCTGCGCGCGCTGGTGCGCCGGCTGGCGCCGAACGGCACCCTCATCATCAACAGCCACCGCAACCCGCGCGCGCTGTACGCCGTGCTGGACCGCCTCACCGGCGGGGACGCCGGCCGCATGGACCTGCACCTGGGCAAGCTGCGCCAGCTGCTGCGGCGCCACGGCCTGGTCATCACCGAGCAGCGCCCGATCGGCGCCTGGATGTTCCGCGCACGCATGATGGGCAGCGTGCGGCCGGACGATCCCGCAGCGGCGGCGAAGGAGAAACGTTTCTCGAGCCCGCTGCTGGCAGGCATTGCGCCGGATGCCATCATCGTCGCGCAGCGAAACTGAGCCCGGTCCGGCACCGGAAGACGAGCAGGCCCGACTGCCGCTGGCGCGCGGCGAAGACAGGCTGCGCCTGCTGTACACCCTGCCCTTGCGGCGCGCGCCGCTGGACAGCCTGCTGGTCAGTGACCCGGACGACGAAAGCTGGCTGACCCTGGGCCACGGTTGGCCCGGAACCACGAGCACCGCCGAACCGGCACGGCTGCTGCAGGAGGCGGCGACCGAGGCCTCGCCACGCTATGACGCCGTGCTGCTGCCGGCCATCCTCGGCACCGCGACAGCGCCGCCGGCCGAACCCCTGGTGCGCGCGGCCAGGCAGTTGCTGCGTCCGGGCGGCAGCCTGGTCGGCCACATGCCGCATCTGATGTCGGTGCACGGCCTGCGCCCCGGCCGGCGCTGGCGCCCCGGGTCGGCCTGGGCGACCCCGGCGCGGGTCGTGCGCGAGCTGCAGCGGGCCGGTTTCGTGGACGCGGAGTGCTTCCTGATCGAACCTCATGCCCGCTCGCCGATGGTGCTGATCCCCGCCGCGCGCGCGGCGGCGCACCGCCACTTCATGCTGTCGGTACGGCGCACGCGCACCCAGTACGGCCGCCTGGGCCACGGGCTGCGGCTTCTGGCCGCCCATTGCGGACTCGGCGGCCTGCTGCAGCCCGACCTGTTCTTCTGGGCCCACGCGCCATGCTGAACGAGGTGCTGCGCATCGTCGACGAGCAGGGTTGGTTCGACCTCGATCAGCCCTACGAGAAGGCGATCCACCTCTCCCAGGGGGCTTCGCTGTGGATGATCCTGACCCGCCATGGTCAGGCCAGG